>JALYUR010000067.1 GCA_030853635.1 Vulcanimicrobiota bacterium
CGCGGCCGCCGCCGCGCAACGCGATCGGGCCGCAACGGCGGCCATTCCGCTCGTCGACGAGTTGGCCCGCGACATGGTCGCCAAGGCACTCGGCCCGGTACAGCTGGCATATCGTTAGATGGCGCAACTGCTGACGCCCGGTTACATCGCTAAAGTGATCGACTTCATTCTCTTCGTCGCGTTCGTCGTATGGCTCTACCGTTCGTACATCCAGGCGGCGCTCGTCGCTCATCAGGACGCGCAAAACCGGGCGGTAGCGGAAGCCGAAGAAAAACGCAATCGGGCCGAGGCGGCCGTTGTAGCGGCGCGCGCAGCGCTGAGCAAAGCGCAGGGGGATGCGCAAGTGATGTTCGCTCAGGCGCAGGAGCGAGCGGAAAACCTGGTTTTGGAGGAGCGAGCCAAAGCGCGCGAACGAGCCGCGCGAGTGGTCGGTTACGCGCGCGGAGAGTTGGGCCGCGAGATGCGCCGGGTCCGTCGCGAGTTGCTGATCGACACGGTGGACCTCGCGCACGAGCGCGCCCGCGAGACGGTGCGGGCCAGCATAGACGACGAGGTGCAGCGGCGCTTGATCTCTGCCTTCATCGGCGACTTAGAGCACAGCAGCCGTGCATAAAGACAGCGTGGCCCGCCGCTACTCCGGCGCGCTGTTTTCGCTCGCCACCGATGACGGCTGCGTCTCTGACACCGTGGCCACGCTGGAAGCCTTCATCGGCATGCTCGACCGGGATCCGCTGATCGACGAGTTTTTTAGTTCGCCGGTCGTCGACCGCGAGCTCAAGCTGAGCGTGATCTGCGATGCGCTCGCGGGCAAAGCCAGTGATCTGGTCGTCAATTTCCTCGTGCTGCTGGTCCGCAAGCGCCGCGAAACGCTGGTGCGCTTGATCGCTTCCCAACTGCACGAGCTCTACGACTCGGCCGCGGGCCGGGCGCCAGCCGCTTTGCAGACAGCGCGTGCGCTTCAAGCCCACGAGCTCCAGTCGCTTGGACGCCAACTGTCCAGCGTCTACGGCTGGACGCTGATGCCGCAAGCCGATGTCGCGCCAGAGCTGCTGGGCGGCATGACGCTGCAGGTCGGAGATCGCTACGTGGACGCAAGCGTTTCTGGGCGGCTTGAGGACTTGCGCCGCCAAATGCTGGCGGGCGCCGACGTCTGGACGACTCAAAGCCAGAACTAGATAGCGAAGGGAAGAAAAGATGCTCAACGTCGACGAGATCGCCGGCATACTGAGGCAGCAGATCAAGAGCGCCCGCAGCGAGGTGCGCGAGGACGAGGTCGGCACCGTCATCGAGGTCGGCGACTCGATCGCCCGGGTGTACGGCCTGTCGTCGGCGCAAGCCGGCGAGCTCGTCGAGTTCCCGAACGGGTTGTTCGGCATCGTCTTTAACTTAGAAGAAGACAACGTCGGCGTCGTCATCATGGGCCCAGACGTCGAAATCCAAGAAGGCCAAACCGTGCGCCGGACCGGGCGCATCGTGTCGGTACCAGTGGGCCCGCAAGTCGTCGGACGGGTCGTCAACCCGTTAGGCCAGCCGATCGACGGCAGGGGTCCGATCGCGACCACCAAGACGCGCACCATCGAGCAGGTCGCGCCCTCTGTCGTTCAGCGCCAGCCGGTGGCCGAGCCGCTTCAGACCGGCATCAAGGCGATCGACGCGCTCATTCCGATCGGCAAGGGTCAGCGCGAGCTCATCATCGGCGATCGCCAGACAGGCAAGACGGCGATCGCGATCGATGCGATCCTCAACCAAAAAGGCAAAGACGTCTTTTGCATATACGTGGCGATCGGCCAGAAGACTTCGACGGTCGCGCAGATCCGCAAGATCCTCAACGATGCCGGCGCGATGGAATACACGACGATCGTCGCCGCTAACTCGGCAGACCCGGCCAGCCTGCGATACATCGCGCCTTACGCCGGCTGCGCGATGGGCGAAGAGCTCATGTACCTCGCCAAGCACGTCCTCATCATCTATGACGATCTGTCAAAACACGCCCAAGCGTACCGCGAGATTTCGCTCGTGCTGCGCCGGCCGCCCGGCCGCGAGGCGTATCCCGGCGACATATTCTACTTACACTCGCGCCTGCTCGAACGCGCCGCCAAGCTTTCGGACGAGCTGGGCGGCGGCTCGCTCACGGCATTGCCGGTCATCGAGACGCAGCAGGGCGATGTCTCAGCATACATCCCCACGAACTTGATCTCGATCACCGACGGCCAGATCTATCTGGAGACTGGTTTGTTCTACAACGGCGTCCGGCCGGCCGTTGACGTCGGCCTGTCCGTCTCGCGGGTAGGCGGTGCGGCCCAAACCAAAGCGATGAAGGCGGTCGCCGGGCCACTGCGGCTCGAGCTGGCTCAATACCGCGATTTAGCGGCGTTTTCAAAGCTGTCTTCAGATCTCGACCGTGCGACCCAAGCGCAGCTCAACCGCGGCGAGAAAGTGACCGAAACGCTCAAGCAGCCACAGTTCGAACCTTTGAATCTGGACCAGCAAGTGATTGCCATCTACGTCGCAGTCCGCGATTTCTTGTCAGACGTGCCGACCGAACGCATCCGGGAGTTCCACAAGCAGTTCTACGAGTTCTTGAGGACTAGTCATCCGGAGATTCCGGGATCGATCGCCAAGACCAGCGCATTGTCGGACGAAACGCGTCAGGCGCTTGAATCGGCAGTCGGCCAATTCAAGCAGCGTTTCGGCCAAGGCGGCTAGCGGAAATCGAATGCCCACCCTAAGGCAGCTTCGAGATCGCGTGAAGTCGCTCAAGAACACCCAGCAGATCACGCGGGCCATGAAGATGGTCGCCGGTGCACGGATTCGGCGCGCCGAGCTGGCCATGCGCGCCGCTCGGCCGTACTCAGCCGCAATCGGCGAGATGCTGGCCGAAGTATCGCGCACGGCCGGCGGCTTGGACCATCCGCTGCTACGCGAGCGCGCGCCTAAGACGCCGGCGGTACTGCTGATGACGGCCGACAAAGGACTGGCCGGAGCGTTCAACGCCAATCTCGCTCGCGCGGCTCAAGCCGTCGCGGCCCAGGGCGGACCGCAAACAGTGCTTTATTGCGTCGGGACCAAGGGCGCCACCATGCTGCGCCGCTCGGCGTATCGGGCGGCCGCGACGTGGCCGTTGGGCGTCGGGCCCTTTGCGTCCGCGGCGCGCGAGATATCGGCGCGCATCTCCGAAGACTTCGCCGCCGGCACGGTCGACTCGGTCACGCTGGTGTCGAGCCGCTTCGTTTCGACGATCGTGCAGCGACCAACCACGCAACGCTTGCTGCCGCTGACGGCTGTCGCGCGCGACGGCGCTGACCGCGAGCCGGAGAAGGCGCGCAGCCCGTTTGAGTTCGAGCCCGATGCGCGCGCGGTGTTGACCTCGCTGTTGCCGAAGTACCTCGAGTTCACGATCTTCGCCGCCCTGCTCGAGACGCAGGCGTCGGAATTCGCTGCCAGGCTGTTGGCTATGTCGAACGCGACGGACAACGCCGGCAAGCTCATCGATGAACTTACGCTCGTCATGAACAACACGCGTCAGGCGTCCATTACCAAAGAGATACTCGAGATCGTCGGCGGCGCGGAGGCGCAAAGAGCGTGACCACGTCCGCCGTAAGGGAGAATCGCGTGCCGTCAACCGGAAAAGTCGTCCAGGTCTTGGGTAACGTCGTCGACGTCGAGTTCCGACCCGAAGACCTGCCGCCTATAAACCAGGCTCTGCTCGTCACCGTCGGGGGCCGCAATGGGGACGGCCGCGAGCTCACGCTCGAGGTCCAAGGCGAGATGGGCAACAACCAAGTTCGGGCGCTTGCGATGGGCGGCACCGACGGCATGGTGCGCGGTGCTGAAGTGCGCGACACCGGCGCGCCGATTTCAGTGCCCGTCGGCGAAGCTACGCTGGGACGCATTTTCAACGTCTTAGGCAATGCGATCGATTCCGACAAACCGGTCAACGCGACGATACGGCATCCCATCCACCGCCAAGCGCCGAACATGGAACAGCAAGACCCCACGACGGTGATGTTCGAGACCGGGATCAAAGTCGTCGATCTGATCGCCCCCTACGTGCGCGGCGGCAAGGTCGGCCTGTTCGGGGGCGCGGGCGTCGGCAAGACCGTGCTGATCCAAGAGCTGATCCGCAACATCGCCGCCGAACACGGCGGCTACTCGGTTTTCACGGGCATCGGCGAACGCACGCGCGAGGGTAACGACCTCTGGCTTGAAATGAAGCACTCGGGCGTCATTGACAAGACTGCATTAGTATTCGGGCAAATGGACGAGCCGCCGGGCGTGCGCCTGCGCATCGGCCTAGCGGGCGTGACGATGGCGGAGTACTTCCGCGACGAACAGGGCAAAGACGTGCTGCTGTTCATCGACAACATCTTTCGCTTTATGCAAGCGGGGTCTGAAGTGTCGGCGCTGCTCGGCCGGATGCCATCCGCCGTCGGTTATCAGCCCACGCTCGCATCGGAGATGGGAGCGCTCGAGGAGCGCATCACGTCGACCCGCAAAGGGTCGATCACCTCGGTGCAGGCGGTCTATGTCCCAGCCGACGACTTAACCGATCCCGCGGTCGCTACGACGTTCGCCCACTTGGACGCGACCACGGTGCTTTCGCGATCGATATCCGACAAGGGCATCTACCCGGCCGTCGACCCGCTCGGTTCGACGTCGCGTTTGCTGGAACCGCGCTTCGTCGGCGAAGAGCATTACGACGTCGCTCGGCGCGTTCAGGAGACGCTGCAGCGCTATCGCGATCTCCAGGACATCATCGCCATCTTGGGCGTCGAAGAGCTCTCCGAAGACGATAAGGTCATCGTGGGGCGCGCGCGGCGCATCCAGCGCTTCCTCAGCCAGCCGTTTTTCGTCGCCGAACCGTTCACCGGCCGCGCCGGCAAATACGTGCCCTTGAAAGAGACGATCGCCGGCTTCAAGGAACTCGTCGACGGCAAGCTGGACGATTTGCCGGAGCAGGCGTTCTACATGGTGGGCAATATCGACGAAGCCAAGGCGCAAGCCGACAAAATGGGCCGCAACTAGCCGCGCCATGCCGACCACGACAGCTTTCTCAGTCGTCACGCCGGCCGAGCTCAAATTCGAGGGTCAAGCCGACATCGTCGTAGCGCCTGGCTCAGCGGGCGATTTGGCGGCGCTCGTCAGTCACGCCCCGCTGCTGACGACGCTGCGGATCGGTGTCTTGCGCGCCAACGTCCGCCGCCCGGCCCAAGACGGCAAAGCCGAGGTCCAGCGCGTCGAGTTCGCCGTCACCGGCGGGTTTATGGAGATCTTGCCGGATAAAGTGGTAGTCCTGACCGACGTAGCGCTGGCCGCGGTCGAAATAGATACCGACGAGGCGCGCGCGGAACTCAAGCAAGCCGAGGAGGCGCTCGTCCAAAAACGCGGTGCCGACGACGCCGTAGAGCGCCGGGCGGTCGCTTGGGCTTGCGCAAAACTGGAAACCGCGCACCACGCCCAACGTTAGCTGCGGTCTGGTCGAAGCCGGACGCGACGGGCGTTTTGAACCAGGCCGCGCCCGTACTGGCTTGGCGCCGCCGTGAGCCCCTACATGGAATCGAAGCCTCCGCGACCAACCCCCAAGTAATGCAATCGCTGGAGGAACTGCGCACTCGGCTCGTGATCGATGGCGGCCGTCGCCTCGAGGGTTCGTTGTGCGTGCCGGGTGCGAAAAACGCGGCATTGCCGATCATGGCGGCGTCGCTCCTGGCCGCGGGCGAAGTGATCCTCCACTACGTTCCGCGCATCACCGACGTCGACGTGATGGCTGCGATTTTGGAAAGCCTGGGCGCACGCGTGCGCGAGCAAGCCGGCGGCACGCTCGTCATCGATACTTCGACCGTCGATTCTTGGCGTGCGCCGTACGCGTTGGTCAGCAAGCTCAACGCCTCGTTCGACGTCACCGGTGCCCTGCTCGCGCGCTTCGGCCGAGCTCAAGTGCCCCAGCCAGGCGGCTGCATCCTGGGCCCGCGGGCCATCGACATGCATCTCAAGGGCTTCGAGCGTCTCGGGGCAAGCGTGAGCTTGGAGCATGGCTCCGTAATCGCCGCCGGTGCGCCGCTGCACGGGGCCGATATTCACTTGGAGCAGCCCAGCGTGGGCGCTACCAAGAACATCATGCTCGCAGCGGCCCGCGCGCGCGGCACGACGATCATTCGCAACGCCGCCCAAGAACCCGAAGTCGCCGATCTCGCGCAGTTCATCAATGCGATGGGTGGGCGGATAGCGGGCGATGGGACGCCGACCTTGCGCATCGACGGCGTGCAAAGGCTGCACGGCTGCGAGTATACCATAATACCCGACCGGCTCGTGGCCGGTACCTACTTGCTCGCGGGTGCGATCACCGGCGGCGACGTCACGGTCAACGGCATCGATCCTTCCTTTTTGGGATCGCTGTGCGCTTCGCTGGAAGCCTGTGGCTGCCAGGCCACGCCAAACGGCGCGAGCATGAGGATTTTGGGACCCGCGCGCTGGCGGCCGACGGATATCGCCACGGCTCCTTACCCAGGTTTTCCGACCGACCTGCAGCCGCCGTTCGTCGCCTACCTGAGCTTGGCCCAGGGAGTCTCCCAGGTGGAAGAGTGGATCTTCGACGCGCGCTTCGTGTATGTCGGCGAACTCGCGCGCATGGGCGCGGACATCAAGGTATCCGGACGGCACGCAGTAGTCAACGGAGTCGAAAAGCTCAAGGATGCGGTCGTAGAAGCGCCGGATATCAGAGCTGGCGGAGCCCTCGTGCTCGCCGCACTGGCTGCCGAAGGGACTTCGGAGATCGGCGGCCTCCAGTACGTCGACCGCGGCTACGAATTCTTGGAGGAGCGACTATCGTCGCTCGGTGCGAGCATCGCGCGAACGAGTGTAGTAGCGCCGATGGAGCACCGCGCAGACCTCGGCGACACCATGCAGATGCCCAAGGTCGTGCTGCCTTTCACGGCCTAGCGGCCGGCTTCTAACTTAAGTCCGCGGCGAGGAAAGAACTTTGGAAATCGGAATCGACTTGGGCACCGCCAACGTTTTAGTGTACGTCCGGGGCAAGGGCATCGTCTTGCGCGAGCCCTCGGTGGTTGCGCGCGACGTGCGTTCGGGCAGGACGCTGGCGGTGGGCGAGGAGGCCCGAATGATGCTCGGAAAAACGCCGAGCAACATCCAAGCCATCCGGCCGCTGCGCGACGGCGTCATCGCCGACTTCGAGGTCACCGAAGCAATGCTCAATTACTTCATCAAGAAGGTGACGCGCAACAACGGCTTCTTTTCTCTGTTCCGGCCTAAGCCGGCCGTGACGATATGCGTTCCGGCCGAGATCACCTCGGTCGAGGAACGGGCAGTGCGCGATGCGGCCAAGCTCGCCGGGGCCAAGAGCGTGGACATCATCGAAGAGCCGATGGCCGCGGCGATAGGCGCGGGGCTGCCCATCGACGGCCCGAGCGGCAACATGGTCGTCGATATAGGCGGGGGGACCACCGACGTTGCAGTCATCTCGCTCGGCGGCATCGTCGTCAGTCAATCGATTCGCGTGGCGGGCAACAAGCTCGATGAGGCGATAGCTCGCCACATCCGCCGCGTCTACAATCTCATGATAGGCGAGCGGACGGCCGAAGATATTAAGGTGACGGTCGGTTCCGCCCATAAGCTGGACAACGAACTGACGATGGACATCCGCGGGCGCGACCTGATCAACGGCTTGCCCAAGACGGTCTCGATAACATCCGAAGAGGTGCGCGAGGCCATGGCAGAGCCGATCAGTTCCATCATCGACGCGGTCAAGACGGTCCTGGAAAAGACGCCGCCAGAACTCGCCGCCGATATCATCGATAGAGGGATTATTCTAACCGGAGGCGGCGGTCTGTTGCGCGGGCTCGACACGCTGCTGGGAGAAGTGACCGGCATTCCGGTCATCGTAGCCGACGATCCGATGTCTTGCGTCGCGATCGGAACCGGGCAACGCGTGCGCTTTTAAGACAAGGATCTAGTGCCGGCTAACACCTACCGCTACCCAGTCGACAAGCTCTTCACCGGCTCCAGTCTGGGCAACGTCGATACCTTCCTGCGCCTGACTCCGCAGACCGACATCGCTGGTCTGTGGAGCGCGCGCGACAACCAATACTATTGCGGTCGTTGGGTGGCGCACGCGTACCTTCAAGGTGCCCGCGCGTTGCCGCTCGAGACGACGTTTTCGGCCGCCGCCCAGGAGACGACGTTTCAATGCGGGCCGCTGCGAATAGTCAAACGCGTGTTTTTGGCGATGCGCGGCGAGCCGCTGCAAGTGGTACGCATGCTGATCACGGTCGACAACCCCAGCGATGAGTGGATGGATGTCGCAGTGATGAGCGACATTCACTATCCGGCTTTCGTGTGGCCGGGCAGTTACAAAGTCCCCGATCAGCCGCAGCGCAGCAAGCGCGTCGAAAACAAAGAGCTGGACGGTCTCATCGTCTCGTCGACGGTCGGCCGGCCCGGCGAAGTCAGGGTCTTCGGCTCGTCGCTCGAAGCGATATCCACCTACGTCACCGATCGCGGTTTCTCGCGCACTTACCGGTTGCCGGTCGGCCCGCGCAGCACGGCTTCGGCAGCGCTGAATCTGGCCATCAGCAGCGAAGGGCAAGCCCACGCGCTGGTGGCCTACCATGGCGCGCGGCCGGCGCAAGAGGCTCTTGCGGACGCGCAGGCGTTCTACGAACAGCTGCGCGCTACCGGCGATTTGCGCTGCCCCGACCCGCTCATCAATCGCGCGCTGGACTGGGCCAAGATCAACACCGTGCGGGTGCAGCATCATTTCCGCGCCGGCTATGGATTTACCAACGATCCGTCGCAGGACATAGTCGTCATCCGCGATGCGGCCTGGTACGTCTTGGGTTCCGATTACGTGACGGCGGACTTCTCGCGGCGTATGCTCGACTTGGTCGCCGAGTTCGGGATCGAAGATGGCGGCAAGATCACCGAGTTTATCGTGGCCTGCGCCGACCCGCCGCTCAAGAGCGACTACGACCTGAACATCAACGACGATACGCCGCTCATAGTGGCCGCCGTTTACCATCACTTCGCGGTGACCCGTGATCGCGCCGCCTTAGTGAGATACTGGCCGATGGTCAAGGGCGCCTGCGATTGGATCATGGCGCAAATCCACGGCGGCCTCGTCCACGCTCACTCGCAGGAGGCCAACGTCTGGGGCATCTCCGGCTGGCGCAACGTCATACCGCAAAGCCAGATATCCGGTGCGGTCACCGAGATAAACGTCGAGTGCGCCTACGCTCTGGGTCTGGCGGCCGAACTCGCCGACCTGCTGGGCGATGCCGAGACTGGCCGCGAGTACGCGATTGCCGCCGAGCAGCTCAAGCAGAGCATAAATCGCCGCCTGATAAGCTCGAAGACCGGCCTTTACTTGCTCAATATCGACCCGGAGGGTGAAGAGCACCACGACCTCACGGGCGATCAAATCTTCGCGGTCTTGTTCGGCGCCGCGGACCAAGAGCGCAAACGAAAGATACTCGACAAGCTGCACAGCCCGGAGTTCTGGACGCCCTTCGGGGTGCGCACGGTCGGCAAGCTGCAAGAAGAGTACGACCCGGACCACGGCGTGCAGCTGCTGGGCGGGGTGTGGCCGAATCTCACCGCTTGGGTAGCTTATTGCAGCAAAACTTACTCGCCGCGGCGGCTGGTTTCCGGGATGCGCAACATCTGGAAGATCAGCGAAATCGCCAATCCCAAGGCCTATCAAAACGTCGTGCCGGGTCATTTTCCCGAGCGGCTTTCCGGTCAGACGTTCAAGAGCCGCGGCATGGCGATGAGCCCGTGGATGCCGCCGACCTACCTATGGCTGGGCTACGAGGGGTTGCTGGGCATCGAGCCAAGGGCAGCCGAATTGCGCATCAACCCGCACCTGCCCGACGACTGGAAGTGGTTGGGCGTTACTAACCTGGCGGTGCTGGGCAAATCTTTGACGTGCTTCTATTACCGCCGCACGCTCTACTCGACCGTACGAGTCGCGTCGCGCTCCAAGGTGTTGTTCTTCGAAGAAGACGTCAGCCGCCACGTCCGCTCGGACGCGCCTTTTTGCGTCGCTTTGAAAGACGCCGACAAGATGATCGTTTTCATCGCCACCGATGAAGCCGGAACGTTTAGGCTCACGATCGATCCGCCACTGAGCGTCAACCGGTCGGTGCTCAGTATCCCGTTGCGTGCCGGCGACTGCCGCCTGATGAGCTTCCCCGCCGATAAAGCCGCGCCCCTAGGCATACCAGCTCTGGAACCGGTGGGGCTAAGCCGCCCCTAAGTGACGGCCCAGACCGGCGCGCACTGCTCTCATCCGGTAGCGCGCGCGTGCGACCGCTCGGCGCCCGCGCACGGCGGCGCTGCGGCGCAAGGACCGAGCGATGGAGATTGAAGCCAACGCCGACGAGACGGCGGCGATGGTGATCATGAGGCCGCTGAGAAAAAGCAGATTTTGAAATCTGAACATCGCTTGGACGTTGCCTTAGGATGCGCGGGCTACCTGCATTGACGTCATTGTTGCGTTTCGACGTAATGCCCGACGCCCTGCTTAAGGCCCAAGCCGCTGCGTGCGTGCGAAGCGGCGGCTCAGTCATCTTTCCCACCGATACGGTGTACGGCATTGGCTGCGATCCTGAAAATCAAAGCGCGGTGCAGGCGATCTATGCCGCCAAGCGGCGTAGCCCGGACAAACCGCTCGCTATTCACATCGCGGTTGCCGAGCAGTTGGACGAGTTCGCGCAAGCGCTGACGCCTGCCGCGCGCGCCATCGTGGCCCGCTTATGGCCCGGGCCGATCGCGATCGTCGTCGTGCGCAAGCCCGGCCGATGCGCGCCCGCCGCGCTCGGCGGCCAAACGATATCTGTCCGTTGTCCTGCCCATCCCGCATGCGCGGCCATTTTGGAGTCTACCGGGCCGCTAGGCGCAACCTCGGCCAACGTTTCCGGCCAAACGGCTTACGCCGGCGGCACAGCAGGCTTGGCGGCGCTGCCCGAAGCTACGCTGGCGCTTATCGCAGGCGACCTTTTGCCGGGCCAAGAAAGCACGGTGCTTGACTGCTCGGCGGCGGCCCCGAAGATCCTGCGACCAGGTGCGGTAGCGAAATCGACGATCCAGCGCGCGTTGGCCGGCGTGGCCTCGCTCAGCGCGTGAAACGCAACTATCAGAGCTGCGTCCTGTGGGTGGTGTGCGCGGCGGCACTATGGCTGCCCGCGCTGGCGGCACCCCCGCGCCTCCCTGCCGGCGCAACAGCCTCTCAGCAAATCGGTGATCTCACGGTCAACTTCGGCGAGTTTGACGGTAATTTCAAAAGCGGCGACTTCGTGATTCCGGGGGCGGTCAGTGGCCGTTCGTCGGATGGTGATTTTCGAGCCGACCGCGCCTCGGGAAACATCCGGCGCGACCAGATCACGATGATCGGGCACGTACGGGCACACCGCCTCGGCGGCGTGGGCGGCCTAGGGCAACCTCAAGAACCGGTGACCTTGACTTGCGACCAACTGAGCATCGCCATCAAGGCGAAGCTTTACGTGGCGTCGGGCAACGTCAGGGTCTTGCAGGGCAACAAGGTGCTCACCGCACCGTACATGCGCTTGGACGACAACAGTCATCAAAGCGAGCTGCGCGGCGGCGTCCATGCCGAACAACCGCCGGACCGCACGTTCGATGCGGCCCAAGTTTTCTACAACACGCGGTCTCAGGATTTTAAGGCGGCCGGGGGCGTGCAAGCGACTTTTCCGATCGCCAAACCCACGCCGTGACGACGCTCACAGGACCAACGCGGTCGGCTTAATCGCGCCGTAAAACCAACCGATGGTAAGGACACGCCCCTTTGCCCGTTAGGGCAATGGGTTGGCGCCCACTGATCGCCTGCGGGGCCCGCCGTTGCTCGAATTCCAGTCCAAGAAATTCAGCGATATCCTCATGGAGAAAGGGCTGCTCAGTTCCGAGCAGCTGGATATCGCTACTAAGAACGCCGACCAGCGCCGCGAGCCTCTCGAAAAGGTGCTCGTCGATATGCGCGTGGCGCCCAAGGACGAGATAATGTGGGCGCGGGCCGAAGAGCTGGGCAAGATCTACGTCGACCTCGCCAACCGTAAGATCGACATCGAGATCGCAAGCCTTATACCCGAGACGACTGCCAGACGTCATCGCTTGATCTGCATCGGCCGCATGGACCGCAAGATCACTCTGGCCATGTCCGACCCCACGGATATCTTTGCCCTCGACGACGTTCGCATTCGCACGGGTTTTATCCCCGACGCCGTCCTATCGTTCGTCGACGACATCGAGCGAGCCAACGACGCCGTCTATTCCACCGGCGACAGTCAATGGCAGTCGATCGTCGGCGACGCCGAAGATATCGTCAGCGTCGTCAAAGATCAGGACGAGCTGCCCGAGGAAGTCATCGTCGACGCGCCGATCGTGCGGCTAGCCGACCTCATGATCACCCAAGCCATCCAGCAAAAAGCATCCGATATCCACGTGGAACCGTTCGAGCGCGAGGTCGTCGTGCGTTACCGCATCGACGGCATCCTGCGCCCGGTTATGAACCCTCCCAAGGCGATCCAGCCGGCGCTCATCTCGCGGCTGAAGATCATGGCGAACTTGAACATCGCTGAGAAGCGAGTACCGCAAGACGGCCGCATTCAGGTCAACATCAAACGCGATCGCTACGACCTGCGCGTTTCCGTATTGCCGTGTCTGTACGGCGAGTCGGTCGTCATGCGTATCTTGGACCGCAAGAGCGTCATGGTCGATCTGGACAAGCTCGGCTTCGATCCCGAACTGCTCGAGCGGTGGAAGAAACTCATCGTGGCGCCCAACGGGGTGATATTAGTCACTGGGCCGACCGGTTCGGGCAAGTCGACGACGTTGTACGCTACTTTGAACGACATCAACGACACCGAGACGAAGATCGTCACGATCGAGGACCCGGTAGAGTACAACATTCCGGGCATCAATCAAGTCCAAGTAAACCCTAAGGTCGGCCTCACCTTCGCAGCCGGCCTGCGGTCGTTCTTGCGCCAAGACCCCGATGTCATGATGGTCGGCGAGATCCGGGATCAGGAGACGGCGCTGATCGCCGTCCAGTCCGCGTTGACCGGGCATCTAGTGCTTTCGACGCTGCACACGAACGACGCCGTGGCGGCGATCACCCGGCTCATCGACATGGGAATCGAGCCGTTCTTGCTCGCGTCGTCGATTCAGGGCGTCATGGCCCAGCGCTTGGTTCGGACGGTCTGTCCGATGTGCAAGCGCAGCGTAAAGCCGGTCGCAGCCGTAACCGACAAGTTCGCCGAGTACGGCATACCCGTCGCGTCCGTGCGGCTGGTCAAAGGCGAAGGCTGCGACAACTGCGCGGGCACCGGCTACAAAGGGCGCGCCGGCGTGCACGAACTGTTCGTCATGACCGACGAAATGCGCCGGCTGATTTTGGAGCGCGGATCGTCGTCGGACTTGAGGAAGCTCGCGTCGTCGCAAGGACTGCGGACGCTATATCATGACGGTTTGATGAAAGTGGCCAAGGGCCTGACGACGCTAGAAGAAGTGCTGCGCGTGGCGGTCGACTGACGACGACGCTGGCAACGTCACCAGCCGGTATTTTAGCGACCAACGCCGCTAGCTCTTACGAATCATTTTTCGCCCTGTCTCAATGCGCCGGCTTGCGCCATGGCAACGTGCTCGTCGCGATAGGCACTCTTAACGCCAGACCGCATGGAGCAGCAGAATAGCCTTTTTTGCCTTGTACGGATGAGACAAGCCATTGCGTTAGCGGCGACCCATTGAAGTTGTCGGTTTTAGCGGGCTTGTGAGTCTGTACGCGGCATTGCGGCGCCCGCCCTCGTGGCGCAGCTCGCTGAGCAGCGCCGGATACCCTGGAAGGATCTGCTCCAACTAAGTGTTGAGCACGGCGACCTGGGTCTGAGCCCCGTTTTAGGCCACTGATAACTGTGGCGGGGCGCTGGGTGTCCACCCAATATTGATAAAGCCCGTATAAGAACTAAAGGCACCGACGAATTCTCCGCTTCAGAGTCCATCAGTTAGATTTGTCGCGCTCCCAGCCGTGATCTTTGGGCTTGTAGAACTTGGACCCCGCTAGTTCGTCCGGCAGGTATTGCTGATCCGGCTTGGCATCGGCGAAGTCGTGAGCGTAAAGGTAGTCGGCGCCGTAGCCCAGTCGGCGCATCAGTTCCGTTGGCGCGTTGCGCAAGTGCAGCGGCACGGCCAGCTCTCCGGTGCGTTCGACTTCAGCGCGCGCCGCAGCGTACGCTTCCAACCCCGAATTGCTCTTCTCGGCCAGCGAAAGATACAGCGTCGCTTCCGTCAGCGGATAGAGGGCTTCCGGCATGCCGATCGCATGCACC
Source organism: Vulcanimicrobiota bacterium (assembly GCA_030853635.1). Lineage (GTDB taxonomy): Bacteria > Vulcanimicrobiota > Vulcanimicrobiia > Eremiobacterales > Eremiobacteraceae > Mawsoniella. The sequence goes on from JALYUR010000067.1 coordinate 14,355, forward strand.
GCCTGCTGCGCCGCCGAGGCGAGGATTAGAGCCTGCGGATCGGCCAAGCCGACATCCTCGGCGGCGAGGATCACCAACCGGCGGGCTACGAACATCGGATCTTCGCCCGCTTCGAGCATGCGCGCGAGCCAGTAGACGGCGGCGTCCGGATCGCTTCCGCGCACCGATTTGATCAACGCCGACATGACGTCGTAGTGGCTGTCGCCGGCTTTATCGTGGCGCAGTGCGCGGCGCTGCATCGCCTCTTCGATGTCGCGCACCCCGATCGTCGCCTTAGCATCCCGGCCGATCGCAATTTCCGCTGCGCTTTGCAAAGCGTTGAGAGCGATGCGAGCATCACCGCCCGCGGCTGCAATGAGGTGCGAGCGCGCCTCTGGGTCCAGCGCGGCACGGCCGCCGAGGCCTCGCGGTTGATCGGCCAAAGCCCGGTCGATGATCGTACCGATGTCCTCCGCGGTCAGCGGCTTGAGTACGAACACCCGGCTGCGCGACAGCAGCGCGGCGTTGACTTCGAACGAGGGATTTTCGGTCGTAGCTCCGATGAACGTGATGTCCCCGCGCTCGACGGCGGGTAAGATGGCATCTTGCTGGCCCTTGTTGAAGCGATGAATCTCATCGATAAACACTATCGTCTGGCGGCCGCTTTCGGCTTGCAGATTTCGGGCCCGGGCTATGATGCGCCGCAGGTCGGCCACGCCTGCGCTGACCGCCGACAGCGTCACGAATTCGGCTGCGCTTGCAGACGCCGCCAGGCGCGCCAAGGTCGTCTTACCGCTGCCGGGCGGCCCCCAAAGTATCATCGAAGGGCACTTCGCGCGCTCGATCAGAGTGCGCAACGCGGCGCCCGGAGCGAGGATGGCCGGCTGCCCTACGAACTCGTCGAGCGAGGCGGGCCGCATGCGGGCCGCCAGCGGCGCACTCGAAGGCAGCGCATCGTCGGCTTTGCCGCCGGGCCGGGCGACGGCCGGAAACAAACTCGGAGCTTCGGCCATGACATCGACGCTTTCGCGAGGCAGGCGCGCCTAACCCCGCCTAGAAAGTTCAACGCCTTCATGCGTCCGGTGTATCTCGACAACGCAGCCACAACCGCGGTGCGCCGCGAAGCCGTCGAAGCGATGCTGCCCTTTTTTCGGACCGATTTTGCCAACCCGTCTAGCGCCCATGCGAGCGGCCAGCGGGTCAGGCGTGCACTCGATGACGCGCGCGAGTCGACAGCGGCGGCGCTCGGCGCCCGGCCGCATGAAATCATCTTCACCGCGAGCGGGTCCGAGGCTGACGCGCTCGCGCTGTTCGGCATTTTGGGAGCCGGTCGCAAGCGCAGGCATCGGCTGATTACCAGTGCGGTGGAGCATCACGCCGTGCTGCATGCGGCGGCCGCGTTGGCCGACCGGGGCTGCGACGTCTGCGTGTTGCCCGTAGACGGCCACGGCTTCGTTTCGCCCGACGTCCTTGCATCCGCGCTCGAGGCCGAGACGGCACTCGTGAGCATGATGCACGGCAACAACGAGATCGGCACCATCGCCCAGCTGCGCGAATTAGCTGACATCGCGCACGAGCGCGGTGCGCTTTTCCATACCGATGCGGTTCAAACCGTAGGCCACGTGCCGGTCGAGGTCGGCGAGCTTCATGTCGATGCGCTATCGTTGTCGGCCCATAAGTTCGGCGGTCCCAAAGGCGCCGGTGCGCTATTTCTGCGCGATGGAGTCGGCGTCAATCCAATCGTATTCGGCGGCGGCCAGGAAGGCGGCCGCCGGTCAGGCACCGAGAACGTCGCCGGAATCGTAGGGCTCAGCGTGGCTCTGCAATTGGCAGTCGCTGTGCTGCCCGAGTCGGCGCGCCGCGTCGCAGCTTTGCGCGACCGCCTCATCGACGGAGCGCTGCTGCAAGTCAGGGGTAGTGAGTGCAACGGCCCGCGCGACCGCCGCCTGCCCAACAACGCGAGCCTGAGATTCGAGGGCATCGAAGCGACGATGGCGTTGATGGCTTTGGAACAAGCCTGCTTTGAGGCGTCCACGGGAAGCGCTTGCGCGTCCGGCTCGCTTAACCCGTCCCACGTCCTGAGCGCCATCGGCCTGGATGCGGCAGCGGCTCGCAGCACGATCCGCTTCTCCCTAAGTGAAGCAACCGAGAGCCAAGACATCGAACGGCTGCTGGCTGTGTTGCCGCAAACGATCGAGCGGTTGCGGCAGCTGTCGGCGGTATTCGCGCCCGCGGGTTGACTCCTGACGAGGAAGGCCGACGGCGGACGTTCACAGAATGCGCGCTAGACTTTTGAGGGAACTAAAGTGACGTCTGCCACCGACATTTTTTGGCTGGCCCTGGGGGTCGCTTGCCTCATCGTGGCCGTAGCCGTCGCATTCGTCTGCGCGCGGCTCGGCAAGGTGCTCGACCGAAGCGTGACAACACTCGACAAAATCGAGCAGCAGTTGGATTTGGCTCAAACGCCCGTGACCGGCATGCTCACCCATCTCGGCGGGGTTACCGCCAACGTGGACAGCATGGTGGGACGCGTAAACCGGGTCACCGAAGTAGCCGAGACTGCCGCCCGGGCGGTGGGCAAAACGGCCGAGGCGGCCCAACACGCGCTCACGCCGACCGTCGTCAACGTGGCCGGCATCGTCGCGGGCGTGGCGCAGGGAGCGAAATCTTTTTTCCGTTCGCGGCGGCGCGGCGGCATCGACGGCGTGGACGACACTTACTATCGAGCGGATCAACCGAGAAGGGGCGACGGCCTGTGAGCGCAGAGCACCGAGACGAAGACGAAGGCTCCGGTCAAGGCTTCCTCGCTGGTTTGGTCATCGGGGCGCTTGTGGGGGCGCTGTGCGCCGTAGTGTTGGCCCCGCAAAGCGGCGAGGAGACCCGCGACATCCTACGCGGCAAGGCGGAGGAGGCGCGCGGCAAGGCCAAAGATCTTGCCTCCGATCTTAAGGATAGGGCGTCGTCGCTTGCCGACGACCTCAAGAGCCAAGCCGAACAGCTGGCCAACAAAAGCAAACAGGTCATGGAGAGCACGCGCAATCAGACGAGCAGCTCCAACGACGACGGCAGCCAGGCAGCCGACGCGCAACGCGATGAGTTCCAAGACGACTGAAGGATCGGGGATAGTGGACATAAAGGTCAACGTCAGACAGCTGGACGGTCAGCGCGATATCTCAGTCGTCGATCTTAACGGCGAGATCGACGTTTACACGTCTCCCAAGGTCAAAGAGACGATCACCGACCTCATCGATCAGGGCCATTACACGCTAGTCATCAACCTAGAACACGTGCGCTACATCGATTCGACCGGCTTGGGGGTTTTGATCGGCGGGCTCAAGCGAGTGCGGGAACACAGCGGCACCGTCAACCTCGTGTGCACGAATCCGCAGATAAAGAAAATCTTCGACATTACCGGGTTGGTGAAGATCTTCGGGATATACGACTCCGAGACGACGGCATGCGAGAACTTGTAGACCCGAACATGTCGCAAACCCAAGAGCTCAAGGACATCGTGGAGCTGCGCATTCCCAGCAAGGCTGAATGGGTGGGCGTGGCTCGGCTCGCGGTCGCCGGGGTCGCCAACCGGATGAACTTGTCGATCGAAGATATCGAGGACCTGAAGCTGGCCGTTGCCGAAGCGTGCACTAACTGTATCCAGCATGCCGGCGACAGCGATGAAGTCCGCTTGAGCTGCGAGATTCTGCCCAGTCACATCACGATTACCGTCGATGATCACCCCAACGGCTTTGCCGGCCGTGAGCTAACGCCCCAGGAATCGGCCGAACCCCAAGTCGGCGGTTTGGGCGTCTTTTTGATCCGTTCGCTGATGGACGACGTGAGCTATAAATACGATCCCGATAGCGGGACCAAGCTCATCATGACCAAGCACCTCAAGGCCTAAGCGGCCCATGTACGCGGCCGCGGCGGTTGACAAGGTCGACGAGCGCTTCGACCGCGATCGAACCCGCGCTCTTTTTGCCGAATACGCCAAGAGCCCCACTCCGCAGATGCGCGACGAGCTGGTCGTCGCCCATCTCAATTTGGTGCGTTATCTAGCCGTGCGGTTCGCCAACCGTGGCGAGGCGCTCGATGACCTGATCCAAGTGGGCACCGTCGGGCTCATAAAGGCGATCGACCGCTTCGACGTCGGGCGCGGAGTCGAATTCACGACCTATGCAACGCCGACGATCATCGGAGAGATAAAGCGCTACTTCAGAGACCGCGGCTGGGCGATCAAGGTCCCGCGGCGCCTCCAGGAGTTAAACCTCGCCGTCAACCGGGCCGTCGAAGGGCTCTCCGTCCAACTAGGCCGCTCGGCGACGGTAGCCGATCTCGCCGAACATCTGCATGTGAGCGATGAAGAGGTCATCGAGGCCCAAGAACTCGGTCAGGCCTACAATCTTCTCTCGCTTGATTCGGAGATGTCGGCCGATGGTGACGCCAAGACCACAACGCTGCTCGACTACATCGGCCGCGAAGACGGCGACCTCGAGCTGCTTGAAGACCGAGCCAATCTCGAACGCGCCTTTGAAGTCCTCGACCGGCGCGAGCGCATCATAGTGTACCTGCGGTTTTACGAGAGCGTATCGCAGACCGAGATCGCGGCGCGCCTGAACGTCTCACAGATGCACGTGTCGCGGCTGCAGCAGCGTGCCCTGGAAAAACTTAAAAAGCACCTCAAGGGCTAAATGAAGGCCGCCGAGATCCGGCGTTCTTTTGTCGACTTTTTCGTCGCGAAGGGACACCGGCACGTCCCCGGAGTCAGCCTCGTACCCGATGCGATGGCCACGACGCTGTTCACGATAGCGGGCATGGAGCCGTTCGTGCGCTCTTTCCTCGGCGTCGTGCCGCCACCGGCGCCGCGCGTGGTCAGCGTCCAGCGCTGCATGCGTGTGGCCGGCACGAAGAACGATCTGGAAAACGTGGGCCGTACGGGACGGCATGCCACGTTTTTAGAGATGTTAGGCAATTTTTCGTTCGGCGACTACTACAAACGCGAAGCCATATTGTGGGCCTGGGAGTACCTGACCGCTACGCTGCGGCTGTCGCCCGAGCGGCTGTCCGCGACCGTCTATATGGACGACGACGAGGCGGCGCAAATTTGGGAACAAGACGTGCGGCTGCCGCAGGCACGCATCGCCCGCTTTCGCGAGGACAACTTCTGGGATATGGGTCCGACCGGCCCATGCGGCCCCAGCTCGGAGATATTTTTCGATCTTGGCGAGTCGTGCGGGTGCGCGCGGCCGGATTGCGGCGTCGGCTGCGCCCACTGCGACCGCTTCGTCGAAATATGGAACCTCGTTTTCCAGCAGTACGATCGCGACAGCGGCGGCACGCTTCATCCGCTGCCCAAGCGTTGCATCGACACGGGCATGGGTTTCGAGCGGTTGTGCATGGTGCTGGGCGGCAAGACGTCGATCTTCGAGACCGAGCTCTACCAGGACATCATCGCCGCGCTGCCGCCGGTCGGCGCGGCTGAAGTTGCCGAAGAGACCGCGGCCGTCGCCCGGCGCATCATCGCCGACCATGCTCGCGCCGCAACGTTCCTAATCGCCGACGGCGTGATGCCAGGCAACAGCGATCGGGGTTACGTGCTGCGCTTTTTGATCCGCCGAGCCATCCGCAGCGGAAAGGCGCTCGGCTACGGCGGCGATTATTTCGCGGCATTGGTGCCGAGCGTCATCGCTACCTTACGCGACGGTTATCCCACATTGCCCGAAGCGCAGGGGCGCATCGTTTCGGTGCTGCAAAGCGAAGCGCATCAGTTCGGGCAGACTTTGGCGCGCGGAGAAGCCCGCCTGGATGCGCTTATCGCACAGTTGCGGGCAGCCGGCCGCGACACGCTTGACGGCCGCGCGGTGTTCGAATTGCACGATACCTACGGCTTCCCGCCGGAGCTGACAGCGGAAATCGCGGCAGAAAAGCGTTTGGCCGTCGATCTGAGCGGTTACCGCGAGGCGATGGAGCAGCAGCGCGAACGCGCCCGCATCGACTCACGAACCAAGCGCGCTCAGCTGCGCGTCGAGAACCTAGCCGCGCAGACCACGGAGCCGACCGAGTTCGTCGGTTACGCGCAACTCGCGGCGACCGCTCGGGTCGTCGCGCTCATGGATCAAAGCGGCACGCCCGCGCAGCTGCTCGAAAAAGGCCAAAGCGGCGCTGTGGCGCTCGACCGCACCCCGTTTTACGCCGAACGTGGCGGGCAAATGGGCGATCGGGGTGTGATCGCGTACGGCTCGACCGTGTTCGACGTCGACACGACTCAGTATGAAGACAAGTCCCAGCGCCGGATCTTTCACGCCGGCCGGGTAAGCGAAGGTACGTTGCGGGTGGGCGAAACGGTCGATGCTTTGGTAGATCCGGCATGGCGCCGAGAGATAAGGCGCCATCACACCGTCACCCATCTTCTCCAGCGCGCCCTCAAAGACGTCGTCGGCGAAGCCGTCGTCCAACGCGGCAGCGCCGTCTTCCCTGACCGGACGCGATTCGATTTCGATTCGCCGGTGGGAGCGCTCAGCCGCGATCGACGTGACGAAGTGACCGCGCGCGTGAACGAATTGATCCGCGCCGACTATCACGAGCGCGTCGAAACGATGCCTTTGGCGCAAGCCGTCGCGCGCGGCGCCATCTATATGCAGGGCGAGCATTACGGCGACATCGTGCGCGTCGTGACGTTCGGCCCCAGCGTCGAACTGTGCGCCGGCACGCACTGTGACTCCACCGGCGAGATCGGCCATTTCGTGCTGTTGTCGGAGACGGCGATCGCCGCCGGGATCAGGCGCGCGGAGGGACTGGTTTCGCAAGCTGCCGACGCTTACGTCGGCTCGCTGCGCCACGCGGTCGAGAGCGCGAGTACGGCGTTGTCGGCAGGGGCCGACAATCTTCCCGAAAGCGCGGCTCGTCTCGTGCGCGAGCGGCGGGAACTTGAAAAGAAGATCGCAGCGCTGAGCCTGCGACTGGCCCAAAGCCGCGTCGAGGAGTACGCCGCCCGCGCCCAAGATGTGGGCGGCGTGTCTTATCTCGCGCTCGAAGTTGCAGCCGACGGCCTCGGTTTGCGCGAGCTGGCCGCGTCCTTGCGCGAACGCATGACCAGCGGCATTTTGGCGCTTGCCTCAAAAAGCGGCTCGGATGTCTCGCTCATCGTAACGGTCAGCGCAGATCTGCTAAGCCGTGGCTTGGCAGCCAAAGAAATCCTCGCCGCTATGATCCCGCACGTCGCAGGCAAAGGCGGCGGCACGCCGGCCCAAGCCCAAGGGGCCGGCAAGAACGTGGGCGGCGTCGACGCTGCCCTGCAAGCCGTTCCCGAGGCGATCCGCGCCGCGCTTCATGGCTAGGCCAAAAGCTCGAGCCATCGTGACCGCGCTGTCGCTCGCGGCGGCATCCTGCTGCGTCCATCCGGTCAGCGCAGCCGCCCGGCGGCCGCCGGGTGTGGCTCTGATTGCGCCCCCGGACGCTCTGTCCGACTATCGCTTTGCCTTGAGCCGTCTGCCCCGCCCTCAAAACATGGTCTTCCGTTACGCGCAGACGCGCAGCGGGCCTACGCGCGTCGTGACGGAACAACATCTGGTCTACTTCAATTCGCGCGGTCCGGAACGCAACGAGACGACGTCGTTCAACGGCGTGTCCATCGTGCCCGTCATCGTCAGGATATTCAGCCGCGCCCCATGGCCGTACTGGGCGGACCGCTTCGCCGCGTCCGGCGAGGTCTACAACGCCGACTTCAACGGCCTTGGGATAGTGAGCAGACGGCACGTCTATTCTTTTCGGCTCAGCCGGCCGACGCCGGCGGACTTTACGCTGACCGGGCTGGAGATCGACTCGGTGCGCTATTTGCCCGTTAGGGAGACGTTCGACGTCAAGACGCCTGGCTGCTCGGGCGCCGGATGGATTTCGTTTACTGCGGCCGCCCGCTATTGGCTGCCGGAGGCGGTTTCGGTCGATTGCACGCCGCCGGGCGGCGGCGCTCAGCCGGCTGCATCGGCTGGCGGCGGACCGATAAAGTTTCGGGAATCGCTCAGATTCTTCGGCTGGCAGTTTCCGGCGATCATACCGGCTCAAGTGTTTGGCCCTAAGACAAAAGGCGTGCCGACAGCCGCCGCGGATCTTTCTCCCTGATCGCGCCGCTGGGGCAAGGAGCGCTGTAGGTGCGCCGCGCGCTGTGGGTGTTCGCAGCCGCGTTTGGCGGGTATCTCGTCTCTTCGGGCTTTGGCCACACGGCATACGATAACTACGTGTTGCTAGCTAACGCCTGGGTCCACGGCTCGCTTACGGTGGCGGATCCGGGGCCGGCGATCGATGCGCTGCACTACATGGGCCGCTATTATATCATCGAAGCGCCGCTGCCGGCCGTGCTGATGTTGCCGCTAGTAGCGCTGTTTGGAACGGCTGCCAACCAGTCACTGGTATGCGTCGTGTGCGGCGCGGTGGCGGTAGCTGCGGCAGACGCGATGTTCGGACGCATGGAGCTGAGCGCCGGCGGCCGCTATACTGCGCTTGCGGCTTTCGCGTGCGGTACGGTGTTGTGGTGGTGTACGGCGTTTGGCGCGGTATGGATGTACGCCCATGTGGCCGGCGTGATGTTTGCGATGCTGGCGCTGGCCGAGCTATACGGTGCGAGGCGGCCATGGCTCGTCGGCCTGCTGCTGGCGTGCGCGGCGCTGTCGCGCCTTCCGATGGCGCTGGCCATCCCGCCGATGCTGTGGTGGGTTACCCAAGATTGCGATGGAAGGCTAAAAGCACGCCGTTTTTGGGCGTTTGTGGCCGGGGCCGCGCCGCTGTTCGTCGCTTATGCCGCGTACAACTTCGCGCGCTGGGGAACGCCGTTAGATATTGGATATACCGTCTGGTACCATCAGGACCAGGTGGGCCAACCGACAGGCAGCCCCTTTCGCTTGGAGTACCTGCCGTTCAACCTCTATAGTTTCTTGATGCTGGCGCCGGATTTCGCGCGCAACTTTCCCTGGCTGCGGCCGAGCAGTTTCGGAGTATCGCTGACGCTGACGAGCCCCATGCTCTTACTTGCGCTCGCCGCCCCACGCGGCTGCGAAAGGCGGCCTCTGGGCATCGCAGCGCTGCTGGTAGCGGCACCGTCCATGCTCTACTACGTCAATGGCTTCGAACAATTCGGCATGCGCCACAGCCTCGATTTCATGCCGTTCTTGATGCCGCTCGTTGGCCGGGGGCTCGGCCGAGTGCCGTCGGGTTTGGCCATGCCACTGGTCGTCTCTTCGATCGCGGCTAACGCATACGGCATGTGGTATTCTTGGGCGTATCATGCGTACTCAGTGGTACCGCGTTCCTAAAGCATGCATTAGTTAAGGTTGGCTTAAGGCGAAGGTCGCGACCGAGCGGTCCCGAGAAACCGCGCATATTATTATGGAAGATAGCGGCGCGCACAGGCAGCATAAGATCTTGATCGTCGACGACGAGATCGCAATGCTGCAGACGTTGCGCTTCAATCTGGAACGTAACGGATACGTCGTCTGCAGTGCGGGCGACGGCCGCCAAGCCATAAACGTGGCGGAAGCCGAGAAGCCGGATCTCGTCATCTTGGACATAATGTTGCCGGTGCTCGACGGGATCGAAGCCTGCCGGGAGATCCGCAAACGCTCGAATGCGCCGGTGCTCATGTTAACCGCGAAGGATCAGGAACTCGACAAGGTTTTAGCGCTGGAGATAGGGGCCGATGACTACCTGACCAAACCGTTTTCTATCTACGAGCTTTTAGCCCGCATCAAAGCGCACTTACGCAGGCTGCGCGCGACCGGTCAGCCAGTCGTCGCCCCGGCCTTGCGCGGCGGCGACATCGTGCTGGACGTCGCACGCGGACGCTTGACCAAGGGCACAGTTACGATCGAACTGGCCCCCAAGGAATTCGCTTTACTGCAGCTGCTCATGGAGAACAAGGGCCTCGTCGTCACGCGGCAGATGCTGTTGGATCGCGTCTGGGGCTACGATTTCTATGGCGACGCTCAGACGGTCAACGTCCACATACGCTGGCTGCGCGAAAAAATAGAAGACGATCCGAACGACCCCGCCTACATCCAGACCGTCCGGGGTCGCGGGTACGTATTCCGAGAATGAGCGTTCGATGGACCGACGATTCGATTGGCCGCGCACCCGTGTCGCCGCCGCACTGTTCGTCGTAGCGGTCGTCGCGGCGCTTGGCTCCCGGCTGGGTGCGCCAGTCGAAATGGTGATCTTTGCCGGCATCGCGGTGCTGATCGTCGGCGTCGCGCTCTGCGGTAGCGCGCAAACCGAGCGCCAGTCGGCCGTGGTCGTCGAGCCGGCCAGCCCGACCGATCAAGACGCCCCCGCCATCGATTCGTTCGACGCTTTGCTCAGCGCCCTGCCCGTCGGCATCATCGTGGTCAACAGCGACAGCCGGGTGGCCGCCTTTAACGCAACGGCCAGCGAAATTTTCGACGTTCCCGCGCAGCGCGCGGTCGGGCGCGCTTTGATCGAAAGCGTGCGCAGCTTTGAGATCGATCGGCGTCTGCTGTCCGTTCTGCGCGATGGCAAGGAAAGCGACACCGAGCTCACTTTACGCGGTCCTTCCGAGCGCCGGCTGCAGGTGACGATCCGTGCCCTTTCTGGATCTCGCGGTGACCGCGCGGCATTCATCGCGGTCTTGGATCGGACAAGGCTGCGCGAACTCGAAGCCATCCGTCGGGCGTTCGTTTCGAACGTCTCGCACGAATTGCGGACACCGCTCGCCTCCATCAAGGTCATGAGCGAGACGCTGCTCAGCGGCGTCGACGAGGATACGAGATACGGCTTCCTCAGCGGCATCGCTCGCGAGACGGATCGCATGATCGACCTTGTCGAAGATCTGCTGGATCTGGCTCGCTTGGAAAGCGGCAACGATGCGCTCAAGGCCGAGAAGGTCGCATTGTGTTCGGTCTGCCGCGATGCCGTACGAGCTCAAGAGCCGCGCGCGCGCCGGGCCGGGGTCACGCTTGAGTTCCTCGAGCCCGCGCAACCAACGACCGTCTTCGCCGACCGCGCGAAGATGTACCAAGTCGTGTCAAATTTGCTCGACAATGCCATCAAGTATACGCCGCCGTCGGGCGCAGTCACGGTATCCGTGCGGCAAGGACCAACCGCAGATGTCGTCGTCGAGGACACCGGCGTAGGCATACCTTCCGAGGCGCTGCCCCATGTGTTTGAGAGATTCTTCGTCGCAGATCGGTCGCGGGCCAAGACGGCGGGCGGCACCGGACTAGGCTTGGCGATCGTCAAGCACATCGTCGAAGCGCACGGCGGAACGGTCGAAGTGCAAAGCGAAGTTGGTAACGGCACGCGACTCACGTGCCGTTTACCGTACCGTCAAAGCACATGAAGCCAAGCGGCGTCGGGTGCTGAGGATTCGCCAAACAAACGGAATCGAGGACTAGGTGGGACGGGAGAACTTTCACCGGCTGCTAGACGAGACTCAGCGAGACGTGTTGCGCATGGGCAGCTTGGTCGAGGAGGCGATCGCTCGCGCCGTCGATGCGCTAGGGGAATCCAACGTCAGTCTGGCCGAGGATATTTTGCGGTTCGACGACTACATCGATGATCTCAACGTGCTCATCGAAACGAACTGCTTGAACTTGCTGGCGCTGCAGCAGCCGATGGCCAGCGACCTGCGGACGATCGCCGCTATGTTGGACGTGATCATCGACCTCGAACGAATCGGCGATCACGCCTGCGATATCGCTCAGATCACGAAGAACCTCGCCGGCGAGCCGGCCCTCCAGCCGCAGATCGACATACCGGAGATGGCTTCCAAGGCGCGCGAGATGCTGCGCCAGGCGCTCGACGCTTTCTCGCGGCGCGATGCAGAGATCGCGCACAGCGTTCCGGCCAAAGACGACGTCGTCGACCGGCTCTACCGCTCGATATTCAAGCAGCTGATCGAGTTCATGGCCAAGGAACCCAAAGCGATCAACCGCGGCAGCAATCTCATCCTCGTAATTCTCTACCTCGAACGCATCGCGGACCATTCGACCAATATCTGCGAGCGGGTCGTGTACATGGTCGAAGGCGCGCCCAAGAAGCTCAAGCGCTCGGTCGTCGACTTTAACGCGGCCGTTCGGGCCTCAACTGATTGACTAAAGATGGAGCGCTCTTAACTATTCCTTAAGGCTGATAGGTTATGCTCGGAAATGGCCCGCAGAGCGAGCCTTTTTCAACTGGCCCCGCAGGGGAGCTTTCATCTGGCTATGCAAGCAGTGCCGAAAGGCGGCGTCGGACGCAGCCCGAAGGGCACGGGCGCAAACCGACCCTCTGAGCTGTGGAGTCCAGTGTCCCAAGACAGCACGAATGCACCGGCCGCCGTCTGAACTCCGGCGCCTGTCGCCGCTGGGCGATCGAATATTCGTAGGCGCCGTCTCGGCCGCGGCCTGGCTCGTGCTCCTCGTCGTCGCGGGGCTTTTCGTCGAACTGGTCATCGCGGCTTGGCCGGCCATCTCGGCATTTGGTTTGGCGCCCTTGACGAGCGCGGCGTGGGACCCTAACGCCGGCCGTTACGGCGTGCTCTCTTTCATCACCGGTACGCTGATAACATCGTGCATCGCGCTGATCATCGCGGGACCGGTGGGCATCCTCGCATCGCTGTTTTTGGCAGAACTGACGCCGCGCAGGATCGCAGATCCCATCGGGATGCTCGTCGAGCTCTTGGCGGCGGTGCCGAGCGTCGTGTACGGCCTTTGGGGGCTATTCGTCTTAGCTCCGATCATGCGCACGATCGTTGAACCGTTGCTGCATCGGACGCTCGGCTTTCTGCCGCTTTTTCAAGGGCCCATGTACGGTGTCGGCATGCTGACCGGCGGGCTGATACTGTCTATCATGGTCTTGCCGACGGTCGCGGCGATTTCGCGCGATGTCTTCGGCGCGGTCCCGCGCGAACAGCGGGAGAGCATGCTCGCCCTGGGCGCGACAAAATGGGAGACGCTGACCAGAGCCGTCTTGCCTTATGCCCGCTCGGGAGTGATAGGCGCGCTCGTGCTGGCGCTCGGACGAGCCCTGGGCGAGGCGATGGCGGTCGTCATGGTCATCGGCAACAAACCCGCGATTTCGGCGTCACTGTTTTCGCCCGGTTACACGATGGCCAGCGTGCTGGCCAATGAATTCACGGAAGCGACCGGACCGCAATACGTTTCGATTCTCGTCGAGATCGCGTTGCTGCTGTTTATCGTCAGTTTGGCGGTTAACGCGCTGGCGCGGCGGCTGGTCCGACGCGTGCCGGCCGCGGGTAAGGCGCGGTGACCTCGGCGGTGCGCAAGGCGTGGAGCGCTTCGATGATCGTCGTGGCCGGCGCGTGCGCGTGCGCCGCTGCTGCGTTACTTGCCGTCATCGTCGTCTATGTGATCAAGATGGGCTCTGGCGCGCTGAACGCAAGTTTTTTCACGGGCCTGCCGCGGCCCGTCGGCGTCACCGGCGGCGGGATCGCCAATGCCATCATCGGCTCGCTGGAGATCGTCTTGATGGCGTCCTTGGCAGCCGTGCCCGTCGGCGCGCTCGCCGGAGTTTACCTGGCCCTGTTCGGGCGCGGGCGCCTAGCGGATACCGTTCGTTTTCTGAGCGACGTGCTCACGGGCGTGCCCAGCATCGCGATCGGCGTCTTCGCCTACGCGTTGGTCGTCGTTCCCACCAAACATTTCTCAGCGCTTTCGGCCGCGGTTGCGCTGTCGATCATCATGGTGCCGATAGTCGTTCGCACGACTGAGGAAGCGGTGCGCTTGGTCCCCGCTACTATCAGGGAAGGCGCGCTGGCCTTGGGGATTCCCGCCTGGAAAGCGACGCTGGCGGTGACCGTTCCTGTCGCGCGGCCCGGCATCGTGACCGGTGCGCTGCTCGCCGTCGCGCGGGTCACCGGTGAATCGGCGCCGCTGCTGTTTACGGCCTTCGGCAGCCAGTTTTGGGCGCGCGGCGTGGACCAGCCGACCGCTGCTCTGCCGCTGGTCGTCTTTCAGTATGCCATTTCACCCTATCCTGAATGGCAGAGAATCGCTTGGGGCGCAGCCCTCCTGCTGATCATCTCCGTCTTCGCGCTCAACCTCGTTGCCCGGCTCGTGTTCCCCACGCGCTCGATCGTCCGCTAAGCGTCGATTGCGACAATGGCCAAAGAACTGCGCACCAAGTCGCTGACTGCCTACTACGGATCGCATTGCGCGGTCCGCGACGTAACGATCCGCTTCCAACCCGGCGCCATCACCGCGCTGATCGGCCCGTCCGGCTGCGGCAAGTCGACGTTGCTTCGTTGCCTCAACCGGATGCATGAAGTCGTCGCCGGCACGCGGGTAGCCGGCGAGGTGCTCTTCAACGGCGCTAACCTGTACGACCGCGGCACAGATCCTACGGATCTGCGGCAGCGCATCGGCATGGTATTCCAGCGCGCGAACCCCTTTCCGACGATGTCGATCGTCGACAATGTTCTCGCCGGCGTCCGGCTTACCGGCAGGGTTCGCGATCGCAAGGCGCTAGCGGAGATAGCCGAGCACAGCCTGCGCCAAGCGGCGCTGTGGGATGAGGTTCGCGACAAGCTGCATCAGCCGGGGACGTCTTTATCCGGCGGCCAGCAACAGCGGCTATGCATCGCCCGTGCGCTGGCCGTCCAGCCCGAAGTGCTGCTCATGGACGAGCCAGCCTCGGCTTTGGACCCGATCTCCACGACCAAGATCGAAGACTTGATGCGGGAGTTGAAGGCTACCTACACTATCGTCATCGTCACGCATAACATGCAGCAAGCCGCTCGGGTGTCCGACTTCACCGGCTTCATGCTGGCGGGAGAATCGTCGCCCGGCGAACTGGTCGAGTTCAACCAGTCGTCGAAGATCTTCACGACTCCGACGGACAAACGGACCGAAGATTACATCACCGGCCGATTCGGCTAAGCCGCGCCAAGTGTCGGTCGCCCTATCGCGGCCGCTTTTTTGAACCCCCGGCTAGTAGTTGTATTCGATCTGCAGTCGGTGGTTGATAAAAGTGAACGGTGTGCTGGCCGTGTCGACGTCGATCCAGCGGTTGCGGATCGACAGGCCTTTGCCGGAATCGCCCTTGGGCGGCTTGCTCAAGAACACGGTCGTATCGAGGTTGGTCACCAGCACGTTGGTCCCGGCCGGACCGTTGGAGTACAGGAACAACTGCGCGCGGCTGGCGATAAAACGCACCCGCCGGTTTGCCGACCACAGCGTCGAGGCGAGCTTGTACGCATGTCCGGCGCCCTTGTCGACCAAGCCGCTGCCGGTCGATGTCGTAAAGAGCGGGTCCGTGTCCCCGTACGTGTACGGCGACGCGATGCCGCCGTTTTTGAACGCGCCGACCGTAAGCGGCATGTTGTTGTAAGAAAGATTGAAATCGACGTTGGTGTTTCCGACTCCGATCTTTGCTCCGTAGGCCCGGCCGTCGATGTTGGCGCCGAACCTAGGGCTGTACCCGCTGTCGCTGACGTACTGAGCGCCGACATAGGGCGCAAGGCGGGTATGCGTGTCTATATTCTCGACCGCATCGACGTACGCGAGCTTTCCCGTTCCGTAAAAGCGGTAGTACCATGCTTGGGTGGCCAAGCCGCCTTTGGCGTAGGTCGTGCCGAATGCTAGCATGCCGCTCGTGGGCTTTGTCGAAATCGTGTCGTTGGCGTCGAACGTCGGACTAGTGCGGCTCTTGAAACGCGCCATGCGCAGGGCGTAAACGCTCCAATTAGACGACAGATTGTAGTTGGCCGCCGCCCCCTGGAAGGCGTTGGGGATGACGCGCGAATCGGATTGGTAGGCCCATGGCGTCTTGATGAGCTGACGGCCGATGCGCACCAGATACTTATCGCCGGCGTACTGACCGTAGGCTTCACCCAGCACGTTCACGGTGTTGCCGGGCAACGACTTGTCGACGAACTGCGCCAAGTCGCTGTTGAAGGCAGGCAGCGCTGAGAAGTAGGTGGCGCCCACTCCGAGGCCGCGTTTGGAAAGGGATTCGGCATGAAATTTGCCGCCGATCGAAAACGCCCCTTGATTCGTGCCCGACTTGAAGCTGCGCGTGAAGAAATAGGCGCGCAAGTTGCCGGTTGTGGTGACCTTGGGCAGTTCAGTCGCGGCAATAGCCGGCTGCATGCCGGCTAATAGCGCCAAAGCAAGCGGCGCCGCCAGGCCGGCAGCCAGTCGGTGTCGAGTATGCACGAGTCGTCAGTCTCCTATACGAGCAAGAGGTGAGGGCCGGCGAGCGTGAGCGCGCCGGCCCAACGATTGGTCTGGCCGCTCGAGCCCCTAGACGTGTAGCTTGGCGATCTGCTTTTGCGCTTCAGCCCCTACCACGGCGGGCAGAGCGACGTAGTGAACCGTCGCGGCTAGAGACTGTCCATCGCTGACGAGCCAGCGGAAAAGGTCGGCCAGTTGCCTACCCTTGGCACGATCCGCTTGGTTTTGCCACAGCATGGCCCATGAATAGCCGCAAATCGGATAGCTTTCGTTGCCCGGCTGGTCCACGATGGAGAAGTTGTTCGGATTGACGTTCGGCTTTTGCGCCGCCGCCGCCCTGATCGCGTCGGTTGACGGCAACACGAAGCGGCCCGCTTTATTTCGCAGGGCCGCATACGAGATGTCGTTTTCCAACGCATACGCTAACTCTATGTATCCGATCGCGCCGGGGCTGTTGCGCACCTGCCCCGCGACGCCTTCATTACCCTTAGCGCCGATCGACGACTGTGCCGGCCAGTTTACGGTCTTGTTCGTACCGACGCGGCTTTTCCACTGAGCGCTGACCGTGCTCAAGTAATCGGTGAATATGTAGGTAGTCCCGCTGCCATCCGCCCGGTGAGCGACGACGATCGGCAGGTCAGGCAGCCGGGCGCCGGGGTTCAGCCGCCGGATCGCGCCGTCGTTCCAGTTAGTGACCTGGCCCAAGAAGATATCTGCGAGCACGTCGGGGGACAGATGAAGGTGATTCGGCGCGCCGGGGACATTGTAGGCGATGACGACGCCGCCCAAAGCGACTGGTACTTGAACCACCGGACCGTTGGCGTCGCGTGCGGCCTGTTCTTCCTTCGTGCTCAGCGGAACGTCGGAAGCGCCGAAGTCGACGGTTCTTGCGGTGAATTGCTGGATGCCGCCGCCGGAACCTATGCTTTGATAGTTGACCGTCAGGCCGCCGTGATTGCGCCCGTACTCGTAAAAAGCGCGCGAGAAAAACGGAAAATCGAAAGAGGATCCAGCCCCAATGATCTGCGTGTCGGCCAGACCAACCATCGGAGCGCTAAGCGCGGCGGCCGCCATGGCGCCGACGAGCGCCCTTTTGCCAAGAGATGATGCCATGAAATCGTACTCCTCATCTAACGCAGGTGAGCCTCGATGATAGCAGCGCGAAATCAAGCGGACGTTAAGAAACATTCAGGCGACATTAAGGCCGCAGCCGGCGCCCCCGGTCAGGCGTCGCCAACGAGGGCAAAGTTGGATTCGTTTGGCGGCCCTTTCGTATCGAGCGAAAGTATTAAGGCGATTCCCGCCATCCCGGCCAGGGTGACGAGCCCGCGGAGCCACCAAGCGCGTTGGATCACTGCAATCCTCCTCAAGCCGCGTGCTAACCGCCTCAAGCGTATCGCCACGCGATCAAGCCCACGCTAAGGCCATGTTGTTTGCGCATTAAGTTGTGGGCCGGCAAACCCCAAAGCAACGGAGGGGGCGTTATCCGGCGACGCTAACGGCATGGCCATGTCAGCGCGTCTGAGCCGGCTGCTGTGGATGCTCGCGTGCGCTTGTGCCTGGATCGTCATAGCCGCGCCGCTGAGCGTCGCGATCATCTTGGCAGCGGCGACCGTTCATGGCAGCGCGCCAGGCGGCTCGTCGCATGCGCCGTCGAAGTGGCTGACGCCCTTGGTGTCGTCCGTTCTGCTGTCAGCCGGCGGGGTCGCGATTGGGGCGGCCGTAGGCATCCCGGTCAGGCTTTGGGGAGGCCATGCCCGTTCGCTGGCCGCCTCGCTCGCCCGGGGGTCGGCAGCTTTTCTGCGTTGCGTGCCGGCGGTCGTCTTAGGGGCCATCGTCGTGCGGCTCATGGGTCGGGGTTGGCTAAACTCTGGCGACGTTTCGGCGCAATGGGCTGCCGTCGCGGCCTTAGGCGTGATCGCGATCCCGATCTTGACGAGCCAGCTCGACGCTGCGCCTAACCGTGTTCAAAGGGAGTTGCTGGAAGCGGCCGCGGCCCTGGGCGCGTCCGAGGACCAATGCGCGACCACCGCATCGCTTCCCGGCCTTGCGGTGCGGGCTCCCACCGCACTAGGGGTAGCGTTCGTGCGCCTTCTTCCCGAAGCAACTGCCGTGCAGATCATCTTGGGCAGGCCGGGTGGGGCGCATCACTGGCTGCCCAGCGCGCCTTTAGGGGCCCGGCTTTTAGGAGCTGTCGCAGTGGGAACCGGCCCCAGCGGATTAGCTTCCGGCGCGCTGCTCCTGCTGATCGCAGGCGCGCTCGCGTCTTACTTGGTGAGGCGGCCGGGGCCGGCCCGGCAGTGGATATGAGAGCGGCTACGAGAGCAGCCGCCTGCGCGCTCGTAGCGTTGCCGGCCCTGGCGGTCGGCGCTGCGATCGTAGGCTTTGCGTTGCCAGGTGCGACCCGCGGCGGACCGCAAGCGTGGGCCGCGGCCATCGGCGGTCCGCTGTTGGCCACCATACCCGTCTTGGCCATCGCCTTGCCGTTGTGTGGCCTGTTGGCTCTGTGTGCCGCCGCGCGTGCGGTCAGCGAGCCGCAAAGCGCAGCGGCGGTGCTTTTAGGGCTAGTCGCCGAGCGGGCGAACGGGCTGTCGTCGGTCGTCGTCGGCGTAGCGGCGCTCGTCGTCGTTGCCCGATTCCCAGTCCCCCAAGCGGTTTCGATCCCAGCCGCATTGGTGGTCTTGAACGCGCCAGCCCTATGCGCGTCGTTCTCACGCATACTCGTGCGCGCCGGCGCGAGACATGGCGCGGCTGCGGCGGCTGTGGGAGCTTCGGCGGCCTTCTCGATCGTCGCAGTATTTGTACCCGCGGCGGCCGCAGACTTGTGGGCGGAGCTGCTGGAGCGCGGCGCCCTGATGGTCGGCCAGACGGCAGTCATTGCGACCATCGCGCCCGTTAGCTATCCGCTGAGCGTTGCGCTGTGGCGATCCGCAGCCGATGCCGGGGCTGCCGGGCGCAACGGGCTCCTGGCAGCGGCGATCGTCGCCCTCGCGCTGGGCCTGCGGCTCCTCAGCGCCCGTTTGCGATCCGCTTCATCAACTGCCGGCGGCGGCCTAAAAATGGTAGGGACAGGCGCATGAGCGAGCGCGGGCTGGTTGCCGAGGTAAAGATCGACATCAGCGGGCTGAGCGTGTGGTACAGCGCCGCCCAAGCGCTTTACGATGTGCGCATGGCCATTCCGGCGCGTAAGACGGCGGCTTTGATCGGTGCCGCCGGCAGCGGCAAGACGACATTGCTCAGGTGCATCGACCGGCTCCACGATCTGGATCCGCGGGTCCGGGTGATGGGAAGCATCGAACTCGACGGCGCTGAAGTGATGGCCCCGGGAACCGACGTCGCGCTTTTGCGCCGGCGCGCAGGCATGCTGTTCACTCGGCCGGCGATCTTGCCGATGACGATATTCGACAACGTCGCCTACGGATTGCGCGCGATGGGAATTTCCCAGCGCAGCACCCTTGAGTCGCGATGCGAGCGCGCCTTGCGCGAAGCGCTCGTATGGGACCGCGTCTGCAGGCAGCTGGATAGGGCCGCCTCGTCGTTGCCGGTAGATGCGGCGCAGCAGCTATGCATCGCCCGGGCCTTGGTCCTCGAGCCAGACGTGCTGTTACTGGACGACCCGACCCGGGGCATGGACGCGGCGGCCGTCGCGGCGGTCGAAGCGGTCATCTCGGCGCTGCGGGTCGAGCGCACGGTGCTGCTCGCGACCAACGACTTGCAGCAGGCGGCGCGGTTGTCCGATACTGCCTGGTACCTCGCGCGCGGCCGCGTGATCGAGAGCGGTGACACGACAGCGGTTTTTAGCCGTCCCGCGGACAGCCGCACCGAACAGTTCTTGAGTGGGCGGTCAGCCTAAAAGGAGCCAGCCATGAGCGCGAACCTCTTAGCGTCTAGATATCAGCCGCCCGAGTCGGCGCCTCATCGCGGGATGCAATACTACGACTCCGCGCTCGACGCGATCGGCGGCACGCCCTTGGTTCGGCTGCGCCGCGTGATGGACACGGCGGCGTGCACCGTGCTCGCAAAGATCGAATACCTCAATCCCGGCGGCTCGGTCAAGGACCGGCCGGCGCTGATGATGGTCAAAGATGCCGAGGAACGCGGCTTGCTCAAACCGGGCGGCACCATCGTGGAGGCCACATCGGGCAACACCGGCACCGGGCTTGCCATGGTCGCCGCGATCAGGAACTACCGCTGCATCTTGGTCATGCCCGACAAGGTCAGCGAGGAAAAGATCCGCCTGTTGCGGGCGTACGGCGCTGAAGTCGTCATCACTCCGACCAAGGTGCCGGCCAGTAGCCCCGAATCGTATTACGGGGTTGCCGCCAAGCTCGCGGGCGAGATCCCTGGCGCCTTTCAGCCCAACCAATTCGCAAATCTCCTCAATCCGAAGGCGCACGAACAATCGACCGGGCCCGAGATCTGGGCGCAGACCGACGCCAAAATCACCCACTTCGTCAGCGGGCTGGGAACCGGCGGCACTATTTCCGGCGTCTCCCATTACCTCAAGGCCCGCAATCCGGACATCGTCGTCGTAGGCGCCGACCCCGAGGGATCGATTTACTCCGGCGACACCGCGAAGTCGTACAAAGTCGAAGGCATCGGTGAGGACTTTCTGCCGGCCACCGTCGATCTCAAAGCCATCGATCGAATAGAACGGGTTTCCGACAAAGAGTCGTTTCTGATGGCGCGGCGCATCTGTCGCGAAGAAGGACTGCTCGTCGGCGGGTCGTCGGGGACTGCGGCGGTCGCGGCCGGGCGGGTCGCGGCGGCGCTTCCGGCCGATGCGGTCATGGTAGTCGTGCTCCCCGACAACGGCCGGGGCTATCTATCAAAGCTATTCAACGACGAATGGATGAAGGCCAACGGTTTCTTGGGCGAGGAGGGGCGCGCCGCCACCGTGGGACTGGTTTTGCGCGCCAAAGGCGCCTTGCCGAAGCTAATCACCCTAGCGCCATCGGATTCCGTCAAGCGCAGTGTCGAGCTGATGCGCGAGTACCAGATATCCCAGATACCGGTCGTGGACGGCGCCGCCATCGTCGGCAGCATCAACGAAGTGGCGGTCATGCAGCTCTTCTACGACCGCGCCGATATCGTGCACGCCCAGGTGAAGGACATCATGGGCGGGCCGTTTCCGTTGCTCGACGAGGACACGGCCGTCGAAGCGGCGTACCGGGCGCTCTCGCTCGGGCATGCCGCAATAATCGTGGCGCACGGGGGACAGCCGATCGGAGTCCTGACGAAGATGGACATCATCACGTACCTTTCCGGATCGTAGAGGGCGTTTTATGGAGTTTTCGACCAAGGCCATCCACGTCGGTCAAGAGGCTGACCCGGTCACCGGCGCGACCATCGTGCCCATCTACCAGACGTCGACTTACACCCAAGACTATCCCGGAGCGCATAAAGGCTACGATTATTCGCGGACGGTCAACCCTACCCGCACGGCGGTCGAGCGCTGCCTGGCGGCGCTTGAGAACGCGAGCTACGGCCTGTGTTTTGCCAGCGGAATGGCTGCCACGTCGGCTGTCATGAACCTGTGCTCGGCCGGAGATCACGTCGTCGTAACTGACGACCTTTACGGCGGTACGTACCGGCTGTTCGACAAGGTGCTGGCGCGCTACGGGCTGACGTTCAGCTATGTAGACGCCACCGATCCGCGCAACGTGGAGCAAGCGATCAGCGCGGCGACGCGTCTGGTTTGGCTGGAATCGCCGACGAACCCGCTCCTGAAGGTAGCGGACTTGCAACGCATAGGAGCGGCATGCCGGCAGCGCGGCGTTCTGTTGGCGGTCGACAACACTTTCGCGACGCCGTTCTTTCAAAACCCGCTGGACCTCGGCGCCCATATCGTCGTGCACTCTACTACGAAATACATCGGCGGCCATTCCGACGTCGTCGGCGGCTTCGTCGGCATGTGCAAGAAAGAGCTCTATGAGATCGTCAAGTTTCATCAGAACTCGGTGGGCGGCGTGCCGGCGCCTTTCGACTGCTTCTTGACGTTGCGCGGCGTCAAGACTTTGGCTTTGCGCATGGCTGCGCACGACAAAAATGCGCGCGCGGTCGCGGACTACCTGGACGGTCATCCCGACGTCGATCGGGTGTTCTACCCCGGCCTCCGCTCGCACCCGCAGCATGCGCTTGCGAGCCGCCAGATGCGCGGGTTTGGCGGCATGCTGTCATTCACGCTCCACGGACCTCCCGCGCGCGCGCGCGCGCTGGCTTCCCAGACGCGCATATTTTCGCTGGCGGAGAGCCTGGGTGGAGTAGAGTCGTTGATCTGTCACCCAGCCAGCATGACGCACGGAGCCATACCGCCGGCCATGCGAGAGGAGAAAGGGGTGACGGACGGTCTGCTGCGTCTGTCGGTTGGAATCGAGGCACGAGCCGACATCATCGCAGATCTCGAACAGGCACTGGCGGCGACGCGCGCCATGGTAGTCGCTTAGTGCGCTGGCCGCCGACCGGCGCTAGAGCCCCCAGTTCCATCCGCGCTGTCGAGCGGCTCCGATGAAGTTCGAGGCCCAAGCACTGCGAGCGCTGGACACGGCGGTCAGCCGCGGCGCCGATTACGCAGACGTGCGCGTCGGCAGCGTGCGGGACGAGCACGCCGAGGTCCGCAACGGGGTGGTCAACGGTCTGACCGACGCGGACAGCACTGGTTTTTCCGTGCGCGCACTCTACCGCGGCGCGTGGGGCTTTGCTTCGAGCGCGACTTTAGCGGATGCGGAGATCGATCGCGTCGCCGCCGGGGCCGTCGCGATCGCCAAAGCAAGTTCGCAAGCCAAAGGACGCGGGATAGAGCTTCTGCCGGCCGGCAAACATGTCGACAGCTACGAGACGCCGTTCGTCATCGACCCCGACGACGTCTCGACGAACGACCGCATCGGGTATCTGCTCGAGGCAGAGGCGGAGGCGCGGGCCGCCAAGGGAGTTACGGTCGGGCGCGCCTGGATAGATGTGTGGCGCACGCACAAGACTTTCGCCAGCACCGAAGGCAGCCGCATCGAGCAGACGGTCCTGCAGTGCGGCAGCGCCGTGCACGCCCTCGCGGTCGGTGAATCTGACGTCCAAGACCGCATCTACCCCGGCACGTGCGGCTTGTACCAGACGGGTGGCTACGAGATCGTGCGCGGCGCCGCGCTGCGCGAGAACGCCCGACGGATCGGTGAAGAGGCCGTCGCGCTGTTGAGCGCTGATCAGTGCCCGGCCAAGACGGCAGACGTGGTCCTGTCCGGCGACCAGATGTCGTTGCAGATCCACGAGTCGATCGGCCATGCGCTGGAACTCGATCGCGTGCTCGGTTGGGAGGCGAACTTTTCCGGCACGTCGTTTGCGACGCTGGACAAACTGCACAGCTTCAAGTACGGCAGTGGTTTGGTCAACGTCGTCTGCGATATGGCCTGCCCGAAGGCGCTTGCCACCCAAGGCTACGACGATGAAGGTACTCGCGCAGTGTCGGTTCCTCTGATCCGCGACGGCGTGCTGGTAGGCTACATGGCCGGACGCGACACAGCGGGCGTCGCCGGCGTCGCCCTGTGCGGGTGCGTGCGCAGCCAGTATTGGGGGCGGCTGCCGATGATCCGCATCGGGAACGTAAACCTGATGCCGGGCGACGCCAGCCTCGACGCGCTGTTCGATGGCGTGCGCGACGGCGTATACATGCAAAGCAACCGCTCTTGGTCCATCGACGACAAACGTTTGAACTTCCAATTCGGCTGCCAGCTGGGATACGAGATCAAGAACGGAAAGCTCGGGCGCATGCTCAAGAACCCGACCTACTGCGGCGTGACTCCGCAGTTTTGGGGCTCTTGCGACGGCATCGCCGACCGCTCGCATTGGGTGGCGTGGGGCACGCCCAACTGCGGCAAGGGCGAACCGATGCAAACCGCGCGCTCGTGTCAGGGATCATCGCCCGCTCGCTTTCGCAACGTGGCGATCGGGGTCGGCTATGATCGCTGACGAAATCAGCCAGAGCGATTGTCGTCAAGTACTGACGACCGTGTTGGACCAGTCGGCCGCGGACGAAACGGAAGCATTGATGATGACCAGCCAAGCCGCGCTCACGCGTTTCACCGAAAACGCCGTGCACGAGAACGTCCTGGAAAAAAGCTTACATCTCAACGTGCGCGTCGTCTTGGGCAAACGAGTGGGCGTCGCTTCGACCAACCGACTCGATGCTGCTGGCGTCCGTGACGTAATAACTAGAGCCACGCAGATAGCGCGGGTATCACCGCCCGACGAAATGTTCCCGGGCCTGCCGCCCGGTGCGGGTGATGTCGTCGAACTGCCGCATGCTTGGGACGATGCGACGGCCGCCGCCTCCGCGGAGGCGCGCGTCGCCGCCGTCCGTTCGATCGCAACGATCATGGAAGCGCATGGCCTCAACGCTGCCGGCTATGTCGCGACGGGCGCCGACACGATCGCGATCGCCAATACCAAAGGCGTCCGGCGTTTTTTCAGATCGACCGATTCTTCGATTGCGATCAAGGCGATGGGCGATGACTCAAGCGGCTACGCGGAGGGCTTCTCGCGCCGCTTCGGGGACTTGGACGCAGCGGCTTTGGCGCAGCGCTCGGCGCGCAAGTGCGTGGATGGCCGAGCGCCGGTCGATTTAGAGCCGGGTGAATACACCGTGATCCTGGAGCCGCCGGCGTTTCGTGAGTTCTTGGTCTATTTATCCTGGATCGGTTTCGGCGCACAAGCATTCGATCAAGGGTCGTCGTTCATGAGCGGCCGTATCGGCGAGCGCATCGTCGGCGAAAACGTGACGGTGGGCGATGACTTCCGGCTAGCTGCAGGCTGCGGCATTCCGTTCGACTTCGAAGGCGTTGCACGCCAGCCGGTCTGCCTCGTCGACAAAGGGGTCGCGCGCGAAGTCGTATACGATAGCTACTACGCTCACAAGCTCAATCACGCCAATACGGGCCACGCGTTGCCCGCTCCCAACGGTGACGGGCCGTTTCCGCTCAACATCGTCGTCGAACCGGGCGAGGCAAGCACCGAAGAGCTGATAGGCAGCGTCCGCAAAGGTGTCTTGGTGTCGCGGACGTGGTACATCCGGCTCGTCGACCAGCAGCAGACGGTCATCACCGGCATGACGCGCGATGGTTTCTTTCTCATCGAAAACGGCCGCATCACCCGGCCGTTGCGCAACATGCGTTTCAACGAATCGATCCTGGGCGCTTTGGGCCGCTGCAAGCTTGCCAACCAGCTCGTGCGTTCCGAGACCCATGTGGTGCCGGCCGCACTCATCGAAGGCTTTCGCTTCACCAGCGCTACGACTTTTTGACCAGGCCTGACGCTGGAGCTGGGTCTAAAGACCTTGATGCCTAATCTCACTTGGGAAACCTTGGGCGGAGGCGGGTACGTTACACTAAGGCAATGTCAAGCGAGCGTGATAGCATTTGAGACCGGTGTTCGGCCTTAGCGCGGCGGTGGCGACGCTTGGGGCGGTCCTGGCGTTGGCCTCCTGCGGCGGCGGTGGCGGCACGGCGGCAGGACCGCCGCCGCCTCAATCGTCGCCCTCGGCCGGATCGTCGCCGCTAACCAGTCCTTCGCCGACGGCCGCTCCCAGCGCCTCGCCGACCGGCGATCCGCTGCCCAGTCCTTCGGCGTTGCCCACGCCGACCGGCCCGCCCATGGCGTGTCCGATACCCACCCCCGATGTCAAGCGCTGGGCGGTGAAGATCGGTGTCGACGCCGACGCCGGCTCGGTCAACTTGACGCCCCAGGACACGAACATCGCAGCTTTGCGGACGCTTCCGGCACCGCCGACCCCGCTTCCGCAAAACAACCGCATCACGCCGACGGAGACGACCGTTTTTCGCTTGACCAACGTGGCGTTGATATTCATCAAGTCCAACCCCGACTTCGACTACCACCTGGTCGTCCAAGACCCGCAGGGCCGGACCATGATCCTGGAAAGCCCAAACCCCCTATGCGAGCAGACGGTTCCCAGCCGCTTCCGCGGGCAGATGACGGTAGTCCGCCGGACGCTCGACGCGGACTTCACGGTCACGCCCGGCGGTCAGGATCCCAACGTGCCGATAACGGTCAGCGGCATCGGGTTTTTCGACTATACGTACTTTGGCAACTACGGCGCCGCGCCCAACGGCATCGAACTCCATCCCCTGCTGTCTTTTTGCGCCGGATGGAACTGCACGCCGGTTCCCTAAAGATGCCCGTTAGATATAGAGAAAGCCCGCCGGCCGTGAGGCTGGCGGGCTTTTCGCTTACGAGAGGTCGCTTACAGCGGTGGGTTGACGGTGAGGTTCGAAAGGGACCCAGTCCCCGTATCGTAAGTGAACGACTGACTCGTCGCGGAAGAGTTCGTGACGTGGAACTTCACGGCCAGACGATCGGTCGCGTTGGTCAACTGGGCGACGCCAGCGATCGGCGCGAAGGGAATCGGTCCGGCGGTTCCGAGCGATTGCGTGAGGCCGGGGCCGTCCTTACCCACGAGAAACTGGCCCTGCGTCGAGGGGCCGCCGTTGGCATCGGTGCGATAGATGTCGACCTCGGTCACGCTGAGGTTAGGATTGGCGGTGATGACGTTGAGCGTCACGGCGTACGTCGTGGCAGGCCAGGTCGTCAGATTTGGTACGCCGGGCGCCGAAACCCAACCGAACGTGCCGCTGCCGGAGCCTCGGTAAGTTAGACGCGCGGTACCCGCGGTGCCGGTGCCGCCCGCGCCTAGATCCATCTGCTGTGAGATGTTTCCGCTCTCTCCACCCAAGGTGTAGAACAGCACGGTGGGGCCGACGGTCGGGCCGGGAACGAAGACCATGGGAGCGAGTGTCGGCGAGGCCGACGGCGAGGGGGACACGACCGGCGACGGAGAGACTCCCGGCGAAGGCGAGACTCCCGGCGAAGGTGACGTACGGACGATCGGCGGCGCTGGGGTGCTAGTTCCCCCACCGCAGCCGGCGATCGCCGCCACGGCCACCAGCCCGGCGGCCAGGCTTAGGGGTGCGAAGAATCTTTTCAGCATGGACAGTATGACTCCAACCTATAGAGAACAGGTGCGAACGGGGTTATCCCATATAACTTAGCATCGTCTGATTTTGGTTCCCTCAATAGCGGCCGGACGCCAAAACCGCAAAAAATTCCCTACGGCGGGTTGGGAGAAGGGGCCGGAACTGATAGATTGCGGTGTTCGTTGGGCAGCATCGGGCGCATGACCGGGCTGCGAACGCCGATGTGAAGCTGCACCGCCGCGGATTCGGCGTCATTGACCAAAGCAGCCGGGCCGCCGCCGCAGCTCAAATCGCCGGATCGTCGGCCCTTCCACCATGCGAACAGCGATGTCCCGAAAGAGGCGCTTTTTATGCACCGCTGTCCGGCTGCGGCGGACAGCGGCACGGCGGCTCGCAGGTCGGCGAACAGCTTGCTGCGCAGCCGCGGCGAGAGGCGCCCAAACCCGCTAGTCACGCCGCTTGCATAGCGTGCGTCGCCGTTGGGCGCGACCACTATGCGATAGCCGCGTGAGTTCGTCGACCCTGTGTTCAATAACACTGCGGCGCCCGGGCTGACTGGCAAGTAGGGCACCGCAGGCGCAGCCGTCGCGCGGGCCGCATAAGCGCTCAGCATGAGCGCCGCCCACAGGATCTTCATGGCCGTGTAACGGCACGGCGCGCGGGCGTGTTTCCACCGCCTGGCGGAGAGGGCGCCCCCGTCGCGCAGGCAAAGCACCGGTTCCCACGCCGAAGTGGCGGAACTGGTAGACGCGCAAGTTTCAGGTATTTGTGTCCGCAAGGACGTGCAGGTTCGAGTCCTGTCTTCGGCAGCGCCCACGCTTCGAGCATCCTCGGAGGTAGCTTATGGCCACCGTCATAGACCGGTCCGCCAAACAGTCGACCGACAACGTCTGGGAGATGGCGCAGCGCCAACTCGACGACGTCGCGGAACTCATCGGCTTGCAGCCGGCGATCCACGCATATCTGCGGGTACCCAAGCGGGTCCTCACCGTCTCAGTTCCGTGCGAGATGGACGATGGTTCGTATCGCGTATTCGAGGGTTACCGCGTCCAGCATAATATGGCACGCGGCCCGGCTAAAGGCGGAATTCGTTTCCATCCCGACGTGTCACTCGACGAAGTCAAAGCGCTGGCCATGTGGATGTCCTGGAAGTGTTCGCTCGTCAACATACCGTTCGGGGGAGCAAAGGGCGGCGTCATCTGCGATCCCAAGGCCATGTCCATGCGCGAGTTGGAGCACATGACGCGGCGTTACACGAGCGAGATCTCGATAATCATAGGTCCGGAGAAAGACATACCCGCGCCGGATGTGTACACGACGCCTCAGATCATGGCTTGGATCATGGACACCTTCTCGATGCAAAAGGGCTACTCGGTACCCGGCGTGGTCACGGGCAAGCCGGTAGCCATCGGCGGCTCGCTGGGGCGCGATCGGGCGACGGCGCGAGGCTGCTTGTACGTCGTCAACGAGGCGATGAAAGAACGCGGCACGGAAATCCAAGGAGCTCGCGTGGCGGTCCAGGGGTTCGGCAACGCTGGGCTGCACGCGGCCTCGCTGATGGCCGCCGAAGGCTACAGCGTCGTCGCCGCATCGGACAGCCGCGGTGGCGTCGTGAACATGAAAGGGCTGGACATCCCCAAGCTGATCGTCTACAAGGCCGAGACCGGTTCGGTAGTGGGGTTTTCCGGGGCCGACGACTTGAGCAACAAAGAAGTGATCGAGTGCCCATGCGAGGTGCTAGTACCGGCAGCGCTCGAGAAGGTGATCACGCAGGAAAACGCCGGCCGCATCAAGGCCCAGATAATCGCCGAGGCCGCGAACGGGCCCACGCTGCCCGAGGCAGATGCCATCCTTCACGATCGCGGTATCATGGTGTTGCCCGACATCCTGGCCAACGCCGGCGGAGTGACCGTGTCGTACTTAGAGTGGGTGCAAAACCTTCAGGAAAACTTCTGGGACGAAGACGAGGTCAATGAGAAGATGCGCCGCTTCATCGTGCGCGCATTTCGCGACACCTTGGAGAAGTCTAAGCGCCATGCCATCGACATGCGGCGCGGTGCTTACGTTGTGGCAGTCGGACGAGTGGCCGAGGCGACCATGCTGCGCGGCGTTTATCCCTGACTTGGGCGAGCCTGTGGAACGCCGGCGTCGCCGATGAACGCGTCGACCGCGGCTGCGAATCGTTCAAAGGCCGTTCGGTGCAGATTGTGCCCTTCGCCCGGGAACTCGACCACGCGCAGCTTGCGGCCGGCGCTCCGGCGGATTAGGCTCAGGTCGTCGGCGCCCACCACAGACTCTGATGGATCGGCGACGCAAAACAGCAGCGGCTTGGGATAATCGGCCAGGGACGGGAGCAGATTCCAACCGGCGCGATCGACGTGGTTCTCGCTCCCGAGCCGCGCGATCGGCTCGGCCGTCATGGAGCGCACGGCATGCAGCTTGCCTTCGACGTCGAGCGGATGCCAATCCGCGTGACGCGCTCGCAGTACGCGTTCGCGCTCTTGGGGCTCCAGCGCCATGTCGGCCGCGGTGTCGTCCAAATAATCGGCGCCCCACGTGCCGGGCCTGACGCGGACCATTGGATCCACCGCGATCACGGATCGTATGCGCGGGTCCTGTCCGGCCAATAAGGCTACCGCCCCGCCCCACGAATGACCGATGACCGCCGCCGCCTCGCCGCCGGCCGCGTCGAGTACCGATCTAGAGTCGGCGACGCTGCGCTCGAGCGTCATCGGCCCCGACACCGCCGCCGAGTCGCCGTGACCGCGTTGATCGTAAGCGATCGTACGATAGCGGTCGGCCAGATACTCGGCCAATCGCGTCCAAGAACGGCGCGAACTCGTGATTCCATGGATGCATAGGACCGCCGGACCGGTTCCGTGCATATCCACTGCCGTCAGCGCACCATCGTCCAAACGGACAACCGTCGTCAAGCGCTCTGCGCCTCCTAAAAGGTTCTTGTTTTCAAGCGGTTTGCGAATCGTCGCTTGAGGCACCCAGCTTTGCATTCGCGTGGCCGAGCGCATGTCCCGCGGCGCGCGGCAACTGCGCCGAGCGGGGTCAACAAGCCCCCGGCCCGAACGCACGCCGCGATGAGCTTTGCAGACGACGTGGCGCGGGGGCTCAGTTCGCATCCCAAGACGCTTCCATCTAAGTACCACTACGATGCGCTCGGTTCGGTCCTTTTCGAAGCGATCTGCTTGTTGCCGGAGTATTACCCGACCTTAGCCGAAACGGAGATCCTGCGCCGGCATGCCGCAGACATAGTCGCGGCAGTCGGCCCTCCGCTGGAACTCATCGAGCTCGGAAGCGGCAGCGCGGTCAAGACGCGTTATGTCATCGAAGCTGCGCTGGCACGCCAAAAGTCTTTGCGCTATCGCCCGATCGATATCTCGAAGTCAGCGCTCGAGTCCAGCGCGCGCGCGCTGCGCCAAGATTACCCCGGCATCTCGGTCGACGGCGTGGCGGCTGATTACCTCGATGGGCTCAGCGCTATCTCACGCGACGGCCATGCCCGGCCCCTTGTCCTCTTCCTCGGCTCCAATATCGGTAACTTCGACTTCGACGAGGCTATCGCTACGCTCGACGCCATCCGCGCTTGCCTGCATGCAGGCGATGGGCTCTTGTTGGGCGCCGATCTGAAGAAATCGCGCGCGGTCTTGGAAGCGGCGTACGATGATCCGCTCGGCGTCACGGCCGCGTTCAATCTCAATCTGCTGAGCCGCATCAACCGCGACCTGGGCGGGCGTTTCGACCCGCGTCGTTTCATGCATCGCGCCTGGTATAACGAGCCGCGATCGCGGGTCGAGATGTATCTCGTAAGCCGCCTGCCCCAGCGCGTGGCGATCGATGCGCTATCGCTGTCGATCGATTTCGCCGCCGAGGAATCGATCTTCACCGAGTCATCGTACAAATACGAGCCCCAACGCATTGCGGAACTCGCCGCGGCTACGCGCTTCGGCGTCGCGTTGTCGTGGACCGACAACCTAGGGCGTTTCAGTTCGAATCTGCTGGTAGCGCGCTAACCGACCGCAGCGCGCCGGCGCCAACCGCCTTCGAACGCACGCAGCGCGAACTCCGCCCCTAGCGCGAGCATCGCTGAAGCGGCCGCGCCGGCCTCCGCCTTGGGGATGTTGTACTGCTGGATACCGGCGAGTATCAACGTGCCGAGGCCGCCGGCGTCGATCAACGCGGCGATGGTCGCGATGCCTATGACCGATACGGCGGCCAATCGGAGGCCGCCCAACGCCACCGGCATCGCGAGCGGCCGTTCCACCAGCCATAGGATTTGCCAGCCGCTCATGCCTAACCCGCGGGCGGCTTCCACCACCGCCGGCGCAACGCCCGCGATGCCCGCGGCGATGTTCCGCACCAAAATGAGCTGGGCGTAAGCCGCTAGGCCGGTGACGCCGGTCCAAAACCCCAAGCCTTCGACGGTGACGAGGACCGCGAATAGCGCCAAGCTGGGGATCGTGTAGACGATGCCGAGCGCCGCGAGCACCGGCTGCGCCAGACGCCGCCGTTTTGCGATCAGGATTCCGGCCGGAACGGCGACGATCAGGGCGATGGTCAGCGCCGTGGCGCACAGCGCCACGTGCTGCAACGTCAGCAGCGCGATCAGGCCGGGGTGCCGGGCTGCGTAATGCACGTCAACGATTCGCTGCCGCCGCCGAAGCGGCACTACGAACGCCGCCGAGCGATAAGCGGCCGATGTTTTTCCCGTCGCTGCCGACAACGCGCAGATAGTCGACGGACTCCGAGAGCATCACCGCGAGCGCTTCCTGCAGGCTTGCATCGCCCGAGATTTGTGCCGCCGGCGGGGCCAAGCCATCGTCGCCGGCTGCTTCTACGGCGCTCCAAGCCTTGATGACGCTCAGCCGCCGCAAGATGTTGTGCGCGTCGACGAGCCGCGCGACGAAGTCGTTCGCCGGCGTTTGCAGCAAGGCGCCCGGCGCGGCGTGTTGTTCGATCCTTCCATCGCGCATGACGATGATGCTGTCGGCCAGGCGCAACGCTTCGTCGACGTCGTGGGTGACGAAAAGGATCGTCTTATGCAGCCGACCTTGGAGCGAGACCATCTCCTTTTGCAGATGTTCCCTTTCGATCGCGTCGACGGATCCGAACGGCTCGTCCATGAGCAGAATCGGTGGATCCGCCGCCAGCGCTCGAGCCAGGCCGACGCGCTGTTGTTGGCCGCCGGAAAGCTCGCGCGGGAAGCGAGCGCGGTAACTCCCGGCGTCGAGATGCACGAGCTCGAGCAGCTCATCGACGCGCCCGGCGCTATGCGCCTTCGACCATCCCAGCAGCGATGGAACGATCGCGACGTTTTGGGCGACTGTCATGTGGGGGAACAAGCCGACCTGCTGAATGACGTATCCGATCCGGCGGCGCAAGGCGGTCGGCTCTGCGCGCTCTACGTCGGCGCCATCGACGAAGACCCGCCCGCTCGAAGGCGCGCATAACCGGTTCACGGTTTTCAGCAGAGTCGTCTTGCCGCAGCCGGAGGGACCCAGGATGACCGCACAGGTGCCGTGGGCTATGCTTGCGCATACATCGTCTACGACCGTCAGCTTGCCGTAGCGCTTGACGACATGCTCGAAGCGAATCGCCGGATCGCCGGCCCTTAGGTCGACGATAGCAAGCGCGCCTTGGTCAAGAAGTCGGCCGCGACGTCTTGCGGCTCTTCGTTGTTTCCGTCCACGCGCCAGTTGAGATGGCGCATCGCTTCATCGCTGAGCAGCGGAGCCAACCTGTTGAGCGCCGGCCCGAGTTTGGGAAACTGCGCCAGAGCCGAACGGCGCACCACCGGAGCCACTTGATACGGAGGCCAAAAGTGCCGGTCGTCGCGCAGGACGACCAGGCGGTATTGATCTATCTGGCCATCGGTTGCGAAGGCGACTGCCACATCGACGTCCCCATCCAGCAGCGCTTTGTACTTCAGACCGATATCGATGTACCTTACGCTTTTAAAATCGAAGCCGCCGTAGGTTCGGCGCAGTCCGGGGAGGCCGTCAGCCCGCTCGGTAAACTCAGGCACTGCGCCTAGCCTGAGCCTTGGTGCTGCCCGCGCGCATTCCGACAAAGAGCGCACGCCGTACTGGTCGGCCGTCCGAGCGGTCATCGCCAGTGCCTGGGTGTCGTTCATCGGCGCGGGATCCAGCCACACGAGGTCGTGCCTGCTCAGATATGCACGCTTGACGGTCTCGTACGCTTGACGGCGGTCGCCGATCGGCGGCAGCTTGAGCCAAACGAGCAGCGCCGTCCCGGTATACTCCGGATACAAGTCGATCTCGTCACGCAGCAACGCCGTCATGGCGATCTGAGTGCTGCCTAGGTTGAGCCGTCGCTCGACGCGGTAACCGGCTTTTTCCAACAACAGCGCGTACATCTGAGCCAGCGTCAGTTCTTCGGTGAAATTCTTTGAACCGACTCTCAGCTTTGCGTTGGACTGCTTAGCGCACGCTGCCGGCGCGCAGCCGAGCGCGGCGATCAAGCCCAACGCGCGGGCCCGGCTGATCCGCGGGTTGGCTGGGGCCCGAGCCGCTGCCGGCGTCATGCGACCGTGACTTTGCGGGCAAGAACGCCCAAGAGCAGTTCGGCGGCGACCGCGATTGCGGCGACGCACGCCGCACCGAGCAGCAGGCTTGACATGTCGTCGTTTTGCAATCCTCGCACGATGAAGTCGCCCAGGCCGCCGGCGCCGATGAACGTAGCCAGCGTCGCCGAAGCGATCACTTCGACCGATGCAGTGCGCACGCCGGCGATGACCACCGGTAATGCCAGCGGAGCCTCGACGCGGCGGATGACGTCGGCCGCGGTCATCCCCATGCCAGCCGCCGCGTCTCTTACCGCGCGATCGACACCTCGAAAAGCCACATCCGTGTTGATGAGGACGGGCGGGCATGCCAAAAGCGCCAAGGCGACGAGCGCGGGGGCAAAGCCCAGCCCCAGGGCCGGGAGCGCAAATGCGAGCACCGCCAAACTCGGCACGACGCGCGCCGCGTTGACGGCCGCGACGATCGAGCGGCCTGCGCTATGATGCGCGCTGTAGATGCCAAGCGATATACCGGCGGTCGCGCCGATGGCCAGTGCGCAGGCGCTCAGCGCGAGATGGATACGCACGGCTGTCCACAGCTCCGCGGCATGCGCCAAAGCGTATGCGATGAAGCCGCCGCGGAGACCGGGCGAAAGCGCGGCGCTGACAGCCAAAGGCGCCACGCCGAACGTCATCGATATCAAGACGACGGCAGGTTTGCCTGAATGCGCACAGCTGCCCTGCGCAATTCGCGCCGGACGTCGTCTTCGCCAACCTCTTCGAAGCGCGCGTAGTACCGGCTTACGGCGAAGTGCGGGCTATTCTCGAGACTGAGGCTGACGATCCGGTCACAGCAGGCCTGAAGCTCCGGCACAGCGCTCGCGGGAGCGACGGGCACGGCGCATACGACCCGAGCGCCGGCTTTGCGCGCGCAGATCGACGCGCATTGCATCGTCGCGGACGTCGCGATCCCGTCATCGACTACGATGGCCGTGCGCGGGGACCGTGCCGTGTCAACGCCGTCTGATGCTAGACGCTTTGCTAGTTCTCGAGCTTCCAGAGCGCAGCGGGCGAACGCTGCGTCGAGCTCTGCGGGGTCGAAATCGGCGGCGTTTTGGTTGATGACCCGATCGCCCGCCGCACTGACCGCGCCGATCGCGAGCTCCGGTTGGCGCGGGTGGCCGACCTTGCGGACGACGATCGCGTACAGCGGCGCTTGGAGTGCCTGCGCCAGCGAGGCTGCGACGATGACGCCGCCGCGCGCGATGCCATAGACGCTTGCGCCGCGCTCTTCGCGCAACCTCTTCGCGAGCAGTCGTCCAGCCGATCGCCTATCGTGAAACGTAGCGCAAGCGGGCTCGCACCCGCCGGTCAGACCGCGCGCCGGCCGCCTGGCAACTGCGGGCCGGGCACGAGCCGACCGTCGAGGACGAAAACGCTATGGTCGACGCCACCTTTCATCCGTTTATAGCGCGCCAAGCGCTCCAAGAGGGCGGCGCACTGCGGGATGGGCGCATGCGCCGCAGTGATCCCGGCGATCGTCAGCGTGATTTCCGACGCACCTTCGCCGCCGGGCTTTTCGGCTTGCACGCTCGCGGCGGCTCGCCAGTTGGCCTCCCTAGACCAGCGGTCCGAGATGACGCGGCCCAACTGTTGGGCGGCGGTGGGCGAGCATGCGATGACGAACTCAACCCCGCCCAAGTGAGCGACGAGCGCCGCGTCGGGATCGACGTCCTTGGCCGCTTGGCTCAAAGTGGCCCCAAGCGCTTTGACGATCTCATCACCGTGGTCGAACCCGTGCCGCTCGTTGTATAGGCGCAGTTGATTCGGCTCGACGTGCAGCAAAGCAAACGGTACGCCAGCCTCGCCGCGCCGGTCCACCTCGCCGCTGAAGATGCCGCGCGCCGGCAAACCAGTCAATGGATTGAAGGATCCCGAAAGCGGCGCTGGCAGTCCCGTGAGGGCCTGCAGCAGATCGGGCATGGATACGACGCCCGAGTACATCCCGCCGTCGAGCACGACCAACTCATCGTACATGGCGGTCCGCCGACGGTCGACCACCTTGCGCGCGACGTCGCCAATCGATTCTTTGCCGTCGACCGCCAGGTAGGCGTCATCGATGACAAGTCGAACAGGGCGCGTCGCATAAAGCGACCTGCCGAACTGATGGGAGAATCGCTCATACAGCTTGGTTCGGCTGATGAGACCGATAGGGGCGCCGGATTTCGTCACGACCACGCTCGACACTTCCGGGTTGCGCTCGAACATCTCGATCGCGTCGGCTGCGGGGCAGCCCGGCTCCAGCGTAGGGGCGCGCCGCGCGATCGACTCGATCGACGCGCGCTTGGCGATCCGGCCGGCGCCCTTGGCGGCGGAGCGTTCGCGGATGTAAGCCGCGATCTCGGGGCGTGGTTCGGCATACGCTGCCGACGGCCGAGCTAGTAAGAAGCCCTGGCCGTAATCGACCCCGAGCTCGATCAGAGTTACGAGTTCTTCCACCGTTTCGACGCCTTCGCCCAGTACTCGAGCGTCGATCCGCCGCGCGAACATGATAATGGCAGAAACCAAGGCGTTCTTCGCGCCGTCGCGATCGATGTCGCGAACCAGCGCCATGTCGAGCTTTATGAAATGCGGTCTTACTTCGGTGACGGCCCGCAGGCTGTTGTGCCCGGCCCCCGCATCGTCGATGGCCACCTTGAAGCCCTGCTGGTTATAGTGTACGAGCGCCCGTTTGAAACGCTCAAAATCGAAGATCGCCTCCTTCTCCGTGATCTCGAGAACGATCCGCTCCTGGACGAGGTGACTGGCCTCCATGATCTCGCGCGACAGGCCGGCGTTGGGATCGTCCAACACGTGCGGGCTGATATTGAGGAACAAGAACGCGGTCGCCGGCAGGCTTGCCGCGCTCGCTATCGCGCGGAAACGGCATACGCGCTCGAGCTCCCGCGTTCCGCCGCTGCGTTCGGCGGCTCGGAATAACGCATCCGCGGTCTCCAGGCGCGTCCCGATCGGCCCACGGGAGAGCGCCTCGTAGCCGAATACGCTGCCGTCGCGCAGCGAGACGATCGGCTGGAAGAGAGTGCGGATCCGGCCTTCGGCTAAGAGGGTGTCGAAGTCGCTGTCGGGAGATGGCGACGGCTGCAGGGTTGCCGGCGCCGCAGCCAGGACGACGGCCGGCGTTGACTCAAGCGCATGCGCCTGAGGTAACGGAGTCGATTGCCCGGTAACAAAGCCCACCAGGCGGCGAAACCGCAGCTTGAGTCGATCGTTCACGTCGCAGCAAACCGGATTCCCTTGAAGCGCGCGCCCGACCTGTGGGCGGCGGCCTGGGGTTTTAGATCAGATAGGTTTAGTCGGCCCCCGGCGGTTCATTTAGGTTCATTTGTGAAGTACTCGGCGTTCTTATCAGTGTAGTCTTTCCACTGATCTGGGACCTCCGTGTCCGAGTATATCGCCGTTACCGGGCACGCGGCGACGCAGGCGCCGCAGTCGATGCAAGTGGTCGGATCGATGAAGAGCTGCTGGTCCTCGTCGGTACCATGGATGCAATCCACCGGACAGACATCCACGCAAGACTTGTCTTTGACCGTGATGCACGGCTCGCAGATAACGTAAGTCACCTAAGGTCCTCCGAACTCGCTTTCACTTTTTCGGTCGTTTTCTTGCGTGGCGCCGAGCCTCCCTCTGCCAAGATCGTTCGGCTGAGGTCCGCCATCCGGTGGCTCGACGGGCGACTGCGCGCGCAGCCGGCGGGCGAGCAGTCCGGCACCGGTGAGATCGTGCGCGAAATGCGCGATCATGCATGGCACCAGCGAACCGCTCCAAAGGTAGATGATGCAGTACAACAGTCCGCTCAGGCTCGTCCCCATCATCCCAAGCCGCCCTTGATAGGCGTGCGCCAGACCGAACGCTGCAGTGGCTATCACCACGCCAGCCGCCACGCTTCCGGTCAACTGCGCCACTTGGCTAAGTAAGTATCCGCGATACAAGAATTCCTCGCAGATGCCGGCGCTGGCCGCCAACGGCACGAACCAAATCCAATCGCCGCGCGAGCCGGGGACAAGCGGGCTGAGTCGGCGCGCATAGGCTTTGGGGACTGAGCCGCGCATGGCTCCGGTTGCCGCGAGCAAGATGCCGATGGCCGCCAATGCTGCGGCGATGTCGTAGCCGTGACGCGGGGGGCGCAAGCCTACATCGGATGGCCCCAAACCGTGCAGGCGAAGCGCTTCGAGCGCCACAGCCGTCACCGACCACAGCACCAACATCGTTCGGGCATAGCCGGCGCGTTTGGCCGCAGGCGATGTTGAAAAGGAGATGCCGCGCATGCCTTAAGTGCACGGCCTCAAGGCCGGCGCGCAGATGGGGAGCCGAACAGCGAAGGCAGCTTTCAAAAGCCGGGCGAAGACGCCGACATGCCGACTACCCTGCTTCATGCGGCTACAGCTTTCCCTTTTGCTTTTCCGCCGGGGCCGCCGCACCAGCGCCCGGCTGGCGCCGCGTTGGAGCAGGTGCCGAGGCCTTGAACAGGCGGCTGTTGGGCGTTTTGAGTTTGGGACATCTGACGGTCGATATCGTCGCCGGCGGCCTGCCGGCGCTGTTGCCCTATCTTCAGCGCGAATTCGGCCTTACGTACCTGATGGTGGGCGCGATCATGGTGACATCGAACATCACGTCGTCGATCGTTCAACCGATCTTCGGCGCCGCATCCGATCGCTCGGGCGCGCGGTATTTGCTCCCGGTTGGCGTCGTCTGCGCGCTTTGCGGCTTTGCCGCTTTGGGTATGCTGCGCTCGTTTGGGGCGATCTTGGCGGCCGTCGCTATGGCGGGTATCGGTTCGGCGGCTTATCATCCGGAGGCGTCAAAGTCGGCCTACTACGCCGCGGGCCGAAGGTCAGCGACCGGAATGTCCGTGTTTGCCGTCGGCGGCAACATCGGCACGGCCATCGGGCCCTTGCTGTTGACGATGGCCGTCGCATGGGGCGGTCTCAAAGCGACTTCGCTGTTCGTGATTCCGGGCGCGATCGTAGCCACCATCGTCGCGACCACCCTCCCGGTGATCGCCGGGGTTGCGTCGGCTCATCATCGGCGAAAGCCGGCTTCGACAGCCTCCTCGTCGCAGGGCCCGCTAACGCTGCTCATCGCAGTCGTCGGACTGCGTTCGGCCGTCTACGGCGGATTGCTCACATTCGTGCCGCTGTATGCCGTCAACGTGCTGCATCGAAGCCCGGGCGGCAACGGCTGGTTGCTTTTTCTTTTATTGGGGTCGGGTGCTCTGGCGACCGCATTGACCGGCACGATCGCCGACCGCTACGGCAAGAAGCCCACGGTGCTCGTCAGTCTTGCGCTCGCCGCGCCGCTGCTGGCGATTTACCTGCTCAGCAGCGGCGTCGCGGCGCTGATCGCCCTGGCCCTGACCGGCGCGAGCCTCATCGGCACATTCGCATTGACGGTCGTCATGGGACAGGAGCTTTTGCCCAACCGTCTGGCGCTCGCTTCGGGCTTGATGATCGGCTTCACGACCGGTCTCGGCGGCCTCGCGGTGGTGCTGGTCGGCCGGGTCGCCGACGTCGCCGGGCTGACAATGGCGATGTGGTGCCTGGTCGGCGCGGCTTGTGCAGCCTTCTTTTTGGCACTGCTGCTGCCTTTTTCAGGCGCGCGCCCTGCGGCGGTCGAAGGGCGTGTCGGCGCCGCCGCCCGTTAGCGCATGCTTGACGCAAATCACGTGCGGCCGACGTCTGGCCGTCGCGGCGCTGATCGCGTTATGCGTCGCGCCGTCCGCTTGCCAAGAAAAAGCGACCCATGCGCCCGCTGACTCGATCACCGTCGATCCCCGCGCATTCACGGTGCATAGCCTAGACCGCTATGCCGTCGAGCAAGGATCGGTCATCCATGAGACGATCGTGGTGTTGCGCGTAACCTTCACCAACAACGATGGGCTGCCGCAGGCGATAGCGCCGAACAAGTTTGTCTTGACGGACCTGACGACGGGGGCCGCTTACCTCGGACTGTTGGGGGGTGACGCGGGCGTTCCACCGACCTTCTCGCAGACCGTGCAGCACGGCCAGTCGGCCGATGTGTCGCTCGGGTTTCGGGTGCCGGCCGCGATGGGAAGCGCGCGGCTGTCGTTCGAGCCATAGCCCGCGATGCCACAAAACGTCGCTGCCGACGCCAAGCTTCTTCTAATCGACGTTTATTCGCTCGTCTATCGTGCGTTTTTCGCGTTGCCGCCGCTTTCGACGTCACACGGATTCCCGGTCAATGCCGCCTACGGATTCGAACGCATGCTCAACCGCGTCTTGAAAGACGAACGACCGACGCATGTCGTCGCATGTTTTGACGCCGGCATCCCGGCGGAGCGCTTCGCCGCTGTAGCCGAGTACAAAGCCAATCGCGCGGAAACGCCCGACGACCTGAAGAGCCAGTTTCCGCTCGTGCGGCGCATACTGGACTCTTACGGCATCCCGGCCGTCGAGATCAGCGGCGAAGAAGCCGATGACTGCATAGCGACGTTGGCCACGCGGGCGTCGGCCGACCGTTTCTCTTCTGCCATCGTTTCCGGCGACTTGGACCTCCTGCAGTTGGTCGACGAACACTGCACGGTGGTCGTAACCCGCCGCGGCATCACCGAGATGGCGCGCTACGACGTGGAAGCGGTGCGCCAACGCTACGGTCTCGCGCCGGCGCAGCTGCCGGACTATCGCGGTCTAAAAGGCGATCCGTCGGACAATTTGCCGGGCGTTCCCGGCATCGGGGAAAAGACGGCCGTGCGGCTGATCGCGAGGTTCGGTTCACTCGAGCAGCTCATAGAACACGCCGCCGATTTGACGCCGCCGCGCACGGCCGAATTAGTACTCCAGTACGCCGATCAGGC
Source organism: Vulcanimicrobiota bacterium (assembly GCA_030853635.1). Classification (GTDB taxonomy): domain Bacteria; phylum Vulcanimicrobiota; class Vulcanimicrobiia; order Eremiobacterales; family Eremiobacteraceae; genus Mawsoniella. The sequence continues at coordinate 54,891 of JALYUR010000067.1, forward strand.
CCGCCGCTGTCGCGAAGTGTCTTTGGCAAAGCGCGATCTGCACATCGACTTGGCCTGGGAGCGCGCGGCGTACGCGCCGCCGGAGCGGGCAAGGCTAGAGGCGTTGTACGCCGATCTGGAATTCAAGTCCCTGCTGGCGGGCATCCGAACTGCCGAACAGCCGGCCGGCCAAGCGTCGTCCGTCACATCGCCGATGGCTCGGGCGCTTAGCGGCGTCGCAATCGACGGGCTCGTCCCCGGCGGCAGATATCGAGCCTTGAGCGATGCGGCTGATGTCGCACAGGCTCTCAAAGCCGCAAGCCAAAGCGGCCGGATTGCGATCGCGCCGCTGCCGCCGATCACTTCATGGCGCGGGCAGATGCCGGCCGCCTTTGCCTTGGCTTGGGAACCGGGAGTCGCCGTCGTTGCCCCCGGTCCGCTCGTCGCAGAAGAAGCGGCGGCTGCATTGCAGGGGTTGTTGAGCGATGAGAGCGTGACCAAAGTGATGCATGGCGCCAAAGGGTTAGCCGGCTGGCTGCTGGGCCGTTCGATTCAGCTGCGGGCTCCGTTGTTCGACGCATCGATCGCCGCCGGTCTGCTCGATCCAGCGGCGGTCCCGGCCACGCTGGAGGAACTCGCTCACATAGTCGTCCCGACGCTTAGCATAGTGGCGCCCGGACCCGAACTTACGTCCCCGCAGCTTTTCGACGATTTCCGGCGCTTGGATCCCCGGATCGCGTCGGCGGCCGACGTCTTGCTGCAGCTGAGCGATATGCTCAAGACAGCGCTGCTCAACGTCGGAATGGATAGGCTCGTCGAGCGCGTCGAGTTTCCGCTCGGCCCCATACTCGCGGCTATGGAGCGCACGGGTTTCCGTCTGGATATCCCTGAGCTCGATCGCATCCGAGCCGAGCTAGACCGCATCGTCGCTGAGACGCGGGAGGCGATCTTCGCACTCGCCGGTGAAGAGTTCAATCTCAATTCGCCCAAAGCGCTTGGCAGCGTCCTCTTCGAAAAGCTCGGACTGCCTGGGGCCGTCAAAACGAAGACCGGCTACGGTACCGGCATCGACGTCTTGGCGCCGCTGGCAGCAGAACATCCCGTCGCCGCCAAGGTGTTGGAGTACCGCGAGGTCGCCAAGCTCAAATCGACCTACGTCGACACGCTGCCCGAGTTCGTCGACCCGTCGACCGGCCGCATGCACACGACGCTGCGCCAGTTAGGCGCGGAAACCGGTCGCCTGTCGAGCGTCAACCCGAATCTGCAGAACATACCGGTGCGCAGCCAGGCCGGCAAAGCCATCCGCCGGGCCATCTTGCCCGCGACTGCCGGCAATCTGCTGTTGGCCGCCGATTACTCGCAGATCGAACTGCGTCTGTTCGCTCATTTGTCGGAGGATCCGGCCATGATCGCGGCGTTTACCTCCGGCGAAGACATTCACGCGTATACCGCGCGTGCCGTTTTCGGATTGCCGGCGGGCGAAGCGGTCCCGGCCGAGATGCGCCGGCGGGCCAAGGCCGTGAATTTCGGCATCCTGTACGGCATGGGCAGCTTCGGCCTTGCGCAGAGCGTCGGTTTTTCCCGCGCCGAAGCCAAAGAGTTCATCGCCCAGTATTTCGCTCGCTTTCCGCGGGTGCGCGCATACATCGACGAACAATTGTCCCGAGCGCGCTCGGACGGCTACGTCAGCACCATCCTAGGACGGCGCCGTTATCTGCCGGAGCTGCAGTCCGACAAGCGCGCCGAGCGCGCCGCCGCGGAGAGAGTGGCGACCAACGCGCCGCTTCAAGGCAGTGCTGCGGATCTTATCAAGCTGGCTATGGTCCGAGTCTGCGCTCGGCTCGAGCGGGAAGCGATATTGGCGCAGCTCGTGTTGCAGGTGCACGATGAGCTGATCTTTGATGTGCCCCCCGAACACGCCGCTGCGGTTCGAAACGCGGCCATCGACGGGATGGAACATGCGATGGAATTGCGGGTTCCGATCGTCGTCGAGTGCAAGGCGGGCCCCAATTGGGCCGAGGCCGAGGTGATGGCATAAATGCCCGAACTGCCCGAGGTTGAGACGATCGCCCGGGGGCTGAACCGGCTGCTGAGCGGCTGCGGCATTGAAGACTTGACGGTCAGTTGGCCGCGCACGGTTCACAGCGCGAGCCTACCCTTAGGCGATCTGGTCGGAGATCGGATCGAGGCCGTCAGCCGAGCCGGCAAGCTCATCGTCTTGGAGTTGCGAAGCGGTCGGCGCCTGGCCGTCCATTTGCGCATGACGGGCAGGCTGCTCGTGACCGACGCGGGCACTCAGGTGCCCTACTCTAAAGTCGTCGTTTCACTAGGCAGCGGGCGGGCGCTCGTGTTCGCCGACGCACGGAAGTTCGGCCGCGTGAGGCTCTTCGTCGGCGACGTCAAACAGACGCTTGGCATCGGGATCGACCCCTTCGATGCGTCCCTGGATGACGTCGCCCTCAAAGCGCTGTTCGCGGGTAAGAGGACGCCCGTCAAGGCGCTGTTGTTGGATCAGCGGCGGATAGCCGGCGTGGGTAACATCTACGCGGCCGAAGCCTTGTTTTACGCGGGCGTACGGCCGCGCCGTCAAGCCAAGAGCCTTTCGCGCCGGGAACGAATCGAACTGCTGCGGGCTCTACGCGCAGTGCTGCGGCGGGCTATCCGCCATCGTGGTTCCAGCGTCGACGACTACGTCGATGCGGAAGGAAAACGGGGCGGTTTTCAGAAGCACCTGGCGGTCTATGGACGGACAGGTTCGCCGTGTCCGAACTGCCGCGCTCTAGTAAGGCGAATCGTTGTGGCGCAGCGGAGCACGTTTTACTGCCCCGCCTGCCAGCAGTGAAAAGTCAAAGCCGTTTAAATGATTCTTTGCAGCATCGAACTGATTCGATCGCGCATGACATTTTCGCAAGAGGGACCGGTTGAATACTAGTTGATGGCCCAAACGCGCACGTTAGAGCCCCAGCAGGCAGCCGAAGACGAATTCGCGCTGGAACAGCGATTGTATGAAGAAAGCCTGAAGACTCTTGACGAGGGCCAAGTCCTGGTTGGTACGATCGTCGCCAAGAGCAACGATGAGTTGCTCGTGGATATCGGCGGCAAATCGGAAGGCGTCGTCACCGGCCGCGAGCTTTCGTCCGGGATGAGCATCTCCGATCTGAAGATCGGAGACACGCTTGAAGTGCTCGTGCATCGCATCGACAGCGATGGCGACGGCACGATGTACCTGTCCGAGAAGCGCGCGCGCGGTCTTAAGACCTGGGAGAAAGTTCTCGAAGCGCACGAGCGCAACGAGGCGATAAACGCCACCGTCACCCAAGTGGTCAAAGGCGGGGTGCTGGTGGATCTGGGCATGCGCGGATTCGTCCCCGCGTCGCAGATCCGCCGTCATCCGGTTGGCAATCTCGACGAACTCGTCGGCAAGCAACTACGACTGAAGGTCATCGACCTCGATCATAAGCGGCGTAGAGTGGTGCTTTCGCAGCGCGTCGTGCTGGAGGAAGAGCTAAACCAAAAGAAGGTCGAGCTCTTGTCGACCCTGGAGGCTGGCCAGATCCGCGAAGGCACCGTCGTGCGGTTGGCGGACTTCGGAGCGTTCGTCGACCTCGGCGGTATCGACGGCCTGATCCACAACAGCGAGCTTTCGTGGTCGCGCATCAAGCATCCGAGCGAAGTCGTCAAGATCGGCGATAAGGTCCAGGTCGAGATCATGAAATTCGATCAGGACGCAAAGAAGGTGAGTCTGTCGCTGAAGCACTCACTTGAGGACCCTTGGAAGACGGTGCCCGACTCACTGGTCGAAGGCGCCGTCGTGCGCGCCACGCTCATAAAAGTAACGCCCAACTACCTCTTGGTCGAGCTCTCCGAAGGTGTCACCGCGATGGTGCCCAAGTCGGAGTTTGACGCCGCCGAGGCGCCCGCCGTCAGCGCGGAGGTTCAAGTCAAGCTGCTGTCGATCAATCTTGCGGCCCGGCGGATTACCGCCAGCCTGCTGCAAGGCTCGGATGCAACGCAAGCCGATGATGAGACGGCGGCCGACGCGAGCGTCCCCGGTTCGGACATGGGCTCGGCGCCGGCTGCTGCCGAGCCCCCTTCAGCGGAGCAGACGCAGCCGCCTGAGCCAACCGAAGAGGCGCCCGCGACTCAACCGAGCTAACCATACGTCGTGGTCGTCGGGCTTACTGGAGGCATCGGCTCGGGTAAGACGACGGTCGGCGCGATGCTGCTGGCCCGCGGCGCCGCTATCATCGATGCCGATGTCGCAGCGCGCGATGTGGTGCGGCCCCCCAGTGCGGTGCTCGACGAACTCGTCGCTTCGTTTTCCCCCGCTATTCTCGATCGGGCTGGGCTGCTGGATCGGTCGAAGCTAGCTTCGCTGGTATTTAGAGACCCTACCAAGCGCGAGCGCCTCAATGCCATCATGCATCCCGCGATTCGTGCGCGCATGCTCGGCGCGGCGGCCGAGCTGGCAAGCGCAGTCACGGTCATGATCGTGCCGTTGCTCTTCGAGTCGCCCCTGCGCTTCAAATGCCGGCTGATAATTGGGGTGGTGGCGCCCCCAGACATTCGCTGGCAGCGTGTACGCTTGCGCGACGGCATGTCCTGGGCGGAGTTCGACCAGCGTCGACGCGGTCAGGTGGATGACGCAGTCGTCTGCAGCCAGTCCGACATCTTGGTCGCTAACGACTCGGACCTCGGCGCCCTTGAACGTTCCGTCGGCGATCTTTGGAGCGCGCTGCGCGTTTACGCGGCAGCTTGTGTCCCCGGGCGGCGCATCAATGACCGCTAATGAGACGGCTGACCGTGACGAACCGGTAGCCTTGCGCGCGCAGCCGCGCGACGATCGCGGGAACGGCTTGGATCGTCGCGTATTGACCGCTGTGCAGCAAGATGATGCCGCCAGGACTTGCTTGGCCGACGGCACGCGCGGCTATCGACTGAGCGGTCGCATCTTTCTCCGTGTCGCCCGGGATGTCGCTCCAAAGGACGGTCACGTAACCCATGGCGTGGGCTATGTAGGCCACGCGGCGATCGTAGCGGCCGAAGGGCGGCCGGAAAAGTACGGGTCGCCGACGGGTCAACTGCTCGAGCAGCTGGCCGTCGGCGCCTATCTGGTAGGCGATGTCCCCGTTGCTGAGGCGCGTGAGGTGATAATGATTGAAAGTGTGGTTGCCGATTTCGCCGCCGGACGCAACTATGCGCTCGACTAGTTCCGGGAACTCTTGGGCGCTGCGCCCGACGACGAAGAAGGTCGCCGGAGCGCGTGCCGATTCGAGTGAGTGCAGCAGCAGCGGAGTGAAAAAGGGAAAAGGGCCGTCGTCGAACGTTAAGGCGATCTCGCGGCGGTCGGTCGGTACTCGCCAAATTTCGCCGTACGGCCCGTGGGTAGGGCCCGTCAGCGAGCGCGTCACCGGAGGCGCTCCGAGTTCCGCCGCAGGGCTAGCCGGCGGCAATTGACCGATAGTCGCAAACACGGCGCAAATCAAGGCGCCCCATGACCGCATTAGTGCGACAACCCCGGCGCAGCCCAGACGCGCCCGAACGAATCGACGAACTCGACGGCGTCCAAACCGTGGCGGCGGCGAATGACGAGGTACGCGGCCCGATCGGCTGATACGGAGAAAACGGTGTTCTCAACTGCGGCTTGGCGCGCTTGAGCGACCGGAATCGTCGCCCACACGTCTAGAGCCTGCACTTGCGGAAATTGGTCGAACGTCGTGCGGATCAGCGCCGCCGCTTCGGCATCCATTTGCGGCAGCGACAAATCGCGTCTTTGGTGAGGAATGCGGGCGGAAAACCTAATGCCGCCCGACTCATAGCCGTCTCCACCGTGCATGTAGATCTTGAGGATGTTATGCTTGGGAAGCACGCGATAGGCGGCGTCGAACACCTGGTTTTCGAGCACCGGATCTAGGCCCTCGATCCATGGCCGGCTGAACTTTGCGGATTCGTCCAGGCGGACGCGGCCCCGCGCCGCATGGGCTGGTGCGCTCGGGCCAAAGACGGAAATAAGGCCGGCCATCAAGGCGACGGCGGCTCCCAAAGTCTTCACGTTCTATTTAACGCTTCGGCCAACCACTTTATTGCAGTCATTATACCGCGGCGCTCAAAGAGGTCAAGGCCGCGTTGGCCGGTTTGTCGGTTGCCCTTGCCAGAGATTAGCGGGACGCGCTTCCATCCTCGCCGTTTTAGCAGACCCTCGGTCGGGTACATGCCTACTAGTTCGGTGTTGCTAATTACTAACGCCGAAGGAAGCGCAGCGCGGAGGTTATCATGACCGAACGTGAAAGCGGAATGACCGTTCGAGAAGCCGGGAAAAAAGGTGGCGACATCGTCAAATCGAGATACGGACCCGAGTTCTACGTGGAGATCGGGCGCAAGGGCGGCGAAAGCACGAAGAAAAAGCACGGATCGCAGTTCTACGAAGAGATCGGGCAGCGGGGCGGCCAGCGATCGAAACGCATGGCTGACCAAGACGGCGAGACCGGTCAGCGACCGTGAGGAACGGCCAAACGCCTCAACGCAAGAAGGGCGGCGACATGACCGTTAGGGAGGCCGGGAAAAAAGGGGGCGACGCCGTGCGCAACAAGTACGGCGCAACCTTTTACGAGGAGATAGGACGCAAGGGCGGCGTCGTGACCAAAGAGCGTCACGGAGCGGAATTTTACGAAGAGATCGGTCAAAAGGGCGGCAACGCGGTCAAGGACAAATACGGCGCCGCTTTTTACGAAGAGATCGGCCATAAAGGCGGCCAAAAAGTCAAGCGCCTGATCGAAGAGGCCAAGCGTTCGGAACGTTGAGCGCGCCGTCGGCTCCAATTCGGCTCGAGTACCCCATCTAAAGCACCATAATGAGAGGCCGTAAATGACCGACCCCGCAGCGCGGCCGTTAGACCCGCAAAACATGCTGGCCGCGATCGGAGGTTTGCCGGAGCAGTGCGAGGATGCAAAGGCCATCGCCCAGCGGGCCGAGCTCGGGGGTCTGATCGGCCGGCGGTTTTCCTCAGTAGTCTTAGCGGGCCTGGGAGGGTCGGCTATCGGCGGGGACTTCCTGCGAGCAACTTTCGAAGGGCAGCTCAGTTGCCCGTTCGCCGTCGTCCGGGACTACGATCTGCCCGGCTATGTCGGCGCCAATACGTTGGTGCTGGCGTCGAGCAACTCGGGCAACACCGAGGAAACGCTGTCGGCCTATGCCCAAGCGCGCAAAGCCGGCGCGCCGATCCTGGCTCTCACGACTGGGGGACAGTTGGCGGACCGCTGCGCCGCGGACGGCGTGCCGGTAGTGCGTTTCCCGGGCGGCCTGCAGCCTCGCGCCGCGGTCGGTTACTCCTTTATCCCTTTGATCGTCGTGGCGGCGCGCTTGGGGCTAATCCCTCAGACGCTCGACGCCGACGTCGACGAGGCAGTCGACATGCTCAAAGCGGTCCGCGACGATTGCAAAGCCGGCGACGCCCAACAGCCGAATCACGCCCGTCGATTGGCCAGCTCTTGGCTGGGCAAGATTCCGCTGATTTACGGTTCGCACGCCGAACGCGGCGTCGTCGCATACCGCTGGAAAACCCAGATCAACGAAAACGCTAAGGCGTTCGCGATGGCAAACGTATTTCCGGAACTGAATCACAACGAGACCGTCGGGTGGAGCGGCGAGCACGGCCAAGGGCAGCCGGAAAACGTGCTGTCTGTGGTGATCCTACGCGACGATCGGGAGCCGCCGCATATAGTAAAGCGCGTCGAGCTCACGAAACAAATCATCCGAAAGCACGCCGCAAGCATCGATGAAGTGTGGTCGCGGGGCCGGAGCAGCTTAGCTAGGATGCTTTCGCTCGTATACGTCGGCGATTTCGCTTCTTGCTACCTTGCCTATGCCTACGGCGAGGATCCCACCCCCGTCAAGGTCATCGATTGGCTGAAGTCTGAGCTGGCCAAAGCGCCCTAAAGCCGGCAACGGCAGGCGATGCGGCCCTCAAAGATTCAGCGCCGTCTTTCCGAACGTCGTTTGCCCGGTGTTGAAATTTACGGCCAGCTCCGACGTTTCCAGCGCCGATCCGCCGTAACGCAAGTGCACCGTGCCGGGGCAAGTAAGCGTGGCCACGGCATTGCTCCACAGCACCTCGACGGTCGTCAGGGACTGCAGTTTTTCGCTGTGAGGCGACGTCGCGACATGGACGCCTCCGGTGGCCGTGTAGTTCCCATTGCGCAAATCCAAGATGATCTGCGAAGCCGTCAGGCTGTAAAGCGGCTTGCCCGCGCGGTAGTAGGCGCCATGAACCCGATGGTAGGTGAGTAAGGTGCCGTCGCTGTTCAGGTCGTTGGAGTCGGCCGAAAATCTCCAACCGAACAGACTGGCGTTGCCCCCTTGGGCCACGACTTTGTGCATCGTCAGCTGATTGGCCGACGGCTCGGGCGGCACGTCCGGCGCCAGCAGTGCCGACACGAGTACGTAGCCGAGCAGCGCCAGTACGCCCGCGCCGAGCACGCCGGCCCATATCTGCCAGCGAGCGACAATCGCTCGCAGGGTCAGGACCGGCCTCGTTTCGAGCGCCAGCCCGCAGCTTGGCCGCCGCGCCGGCCGGCCGATTCCGCCAACGCGGCCAAGACCGCAACGCCCGCAAGTGCGATGAGCCAAAAGGAGCCCAGCCGCAGATACGGAGCGCCGATCGGCGGCCCAATATCCCCGACGATCACACCGGTTTGGTCCAGAGGCAGCGATTGTATGACGTTGCCCTTAGGATCGATGATGGCAGAGACGCCCGTGTCGGCGCCGCGCACGACCCACCGGCCGGTCTGGACGGCATCGATTACGGACATATCCAAGTGCTGGTACGGACCGGCGGTATGCCCGAACCAGGCGTCGTCGGTGACGACTAAAATAGTGTCTGCGCCGGCATTTGCCGTGCGCCTGGCATACGGTGGGAAAGCCGACTCGTAGCAGATCAGAGTCCCAAACGCGGCCCCCGAAGCGGCCAGAATTTTTGGACCGTCGCCCGCGGTGAACTGCGACGCATGAGCGAGCAGCGCCACTCGGCGCAGGTAGCGGTCCAGCGGCAAGTATTCGGCGAACGGCACGAGCAGATGCTTGACGTATACGCCGCTGAGGGCGCCCTGTGGCGACAGCGCGATGACCACGTTGTGATAGGCCCCTGCGCCGACGCGGTCGATCGTGCCAGCGAGTATCCACTCATGGCTGCTCTGGGCCAGGGTCTCGAGTACTCGCAAGAGCGCCGCGTCTTGCAACGGAAAAGACGTGATCGCAGTCTCAGGCCAGACGACCAACCGCGCCCCACGGTCAGCGGCGGTCCGTGTGAGCGCGGCATAGGTCTGCAACGTATGACCGAACACCGCCGGTGACCACTTGGCGCGCTGGGAGATGTTGCCTTGGGCGATCGCCACCTTGAGGTGCGGCGGTTCGACGAGCACTCGGGCCCGCGCGGCGTCCCCGATGACGACGATGAGGGCGAGCGCGACCAGGGCGGCGGTGCCGGCCCGCCGGGCGCCGCCTTGCGAAGCGGCGATGCCGGCCAGCGCGCCGTTGACCAACGCGATGATCGCGCTGACGCCGAAGACGCCGCCGAAAGCCGCCATCGGCAGCAGCCAGGGCACGTGCACCGCGACCAGTCCCAAATCGCCGAACGGCATGCCCAAGGCGCCGAGGCTGCGCAGCATCTCCGCCACGACCCACGCGGCCGGCGCGGCCGCGACCGCCAGCGCCCCGTAGCGCCCGCGGCAGCACAACGCCGTGAGCAAGGCTGCGGCGCCGACGAATAAACCCTGCATCGCTGCCAGCAAGACCAAGGCGACGGGCGTCCAATTCCCGACGAAGTCGCCGATCGAATGGGTCATCCAGTATAGAACGATGCCGAACAGTATCGAGCCGGCCAGCCACCCGGACCAAAAGGCGGCTTTCCAGGATGCTTGCGACCACGACCAGAAAAGCGGCGCCAATCCCACGAACGCGAAAGCAGTGACGTTTGCCTTCGGAAATGACAGGGCGACGGCGATCGGGCATAAGACCGAAAGCAGCAGCAGCAAGACCGGGTTCATCGGCCGCCGGGCGCGCGCGGGCGGCCGAGATCCTTGGCCTGGCAGCGTGTCTTGCGGCCGTGCTGCTGCCGGTCGGGTGCGGGCGCGGGCCAGTCGAAACGCTCAAGCCGTCCGTGCAGACCGGGACGATCACGTTCGCCCTTTACGTCGCCGGCCAGATAACCCCCAGTCAGGGCGCGTACATCATCGCGATAAACGCCAACATCGATTCGGCGACCAACGTCAACCCGGGCGAGGCGCCCGGGGAACCGACTATCGCCGAAGCGCAAGCCGGAACATTCGTGCATTGGGATCAGGAGCTGTTTTACGGGGTATGCCCGCCGACTTCGACGGGTTTTTGTACCGCCAACCCGCCGACCGGCTTCACCTACGCGTATAAGGCGCTTAACTCGGCCGGCGGCTCGCACACGATCGCCTTCGTGCCCATCATCCTGACCGCCAACGATTACACTTTCATCCCCAACGCGAGCAGCCCGACGGGGACCAATAACGCACTGCAGATCCGCCTTCCGATATCGTCGCTCCAGATTCCCAACGGATTCAGCGCCACTCCGCCGGCTACGGCGCCGCCGGCTGCGACGCAGATCTTCGTCAACTTCGTCACGGTGGACACCGCCGGGACACCGCAAGATCAACTCGCCTGCCTGAGCGGGCAGACGATCGGTCCGATCGCCTTGACCGGCTCTCCCGCCGCCATCAACCTCACGCGATCTACGAGCTGCCAGGGAGGCGCGAGCAATCCCAACCTCTTCATCACCGGCGGACAGATCATAGTAAATCCCTAAAGCGCATCTGCTAAAAATTGAAGTTCTGCGGTATGATCGGTCCCGAATTGTTGATGCCAAAATTCGCGCTCTCGCTCGGAAAGGCAAGCAGGTTCAAGGAGATGTCCACTTCCTTGAGAGGCTGGCGGTACGCTAGGCGAACCTGATAGCAGTCCGCCACGGTGTGGCTCAAGAAGTAGCTTTGCCCCTGCAAGCCGTGCAGCTTGAAATCGTAGTTGCCGGAGAACTCGAAGTAGTCGCTGCGCGAAAGCGGCGTCGCCAGGGCGATCACGAGCGGTGAATAGCCGGTGCCGTGCGGGTCGTATGATGTGCCCAAGCTAACGCTGGCGTACGGGTTGGGCGCGACGTTGAGCTGATAGTTTATGTTGCCCAGCAGCTTGTTCTTGAAATCGTAATCGGTGGCTGCGGTAAAGCGGTAAATGCTGCCGTTGTAGATGTTGAGCGCCTCGTCTAGCGTGTCGAAGCCGGTCAGCAGATCGAACGACGTCAGCGGCGTGAATCCGCGGATGCTCTGATCTTGATAGGCGACCGTATTGTCGGCATGGGCGCCGAACAGCGTGTGCAAGGCCAACTGCTCGCCGATGCTGCCTCGCTGATCGCCGGTTCCGTAGAGGTCCTGGCGCACAGACGCCGAGGCGGTCAGATCCGAGCTCCTGCCGATGCGGTAAAAGCCGCTGCCGAGCTGCACGGCCGTCTCGTAGCGCTCGGTCTTGATCTGATCGTAACCGTCGTTGTAGACGCCGTCCGTCAGCGTGATGGCGACAGGTAAGCGCAACGAGCTGATTTGAAAGGGCCGCGCGCGGACCGTCAGCTCGGGCACGCGTTGAAATCCCAGCGTGTCGAGCGGAGCCAGGGCATTGCCGTTTTGATCGTAAGATATCTGACGTCCGTGCATCGTGGCGATCGCGAGATCGGCGTCAAACAGCTTCGCCGAGTAGTGGGTGTCGGTGTTGATCGAAGTCGTGCGCGAGAAAGCCGTCGGGTTCGAGCTGTCCTGCAGCGAAAGGGAGACGTTTTGGTTGAACGTCGGACTGAAGGAGATCGTGTGATTGAAGATGCCGGCGAAAGATGACGACGGCCCGCTGTTGGCGATCGTCGCGCCGTAGCTCGTAGTGCTGCGGTCGCCGGTGTGCGTTATGGCCATGTTGGCGGTCGTCTGAGCGGGGATCGACGAGAGCACGCCGGCGGCTCCGCTGTAGTTGAACTGCAAAGCGGCGCTGACGTGCTTGGAAAGCAGCTCCTGCAAATTCGTGCTCACTTGAAGCGTGCTTTTGGAACCGGTCAAGGCCTGCTGCTGCTGATTGTTGCGGAACTCGTAGAAGCTCAAAGCGCCCCCACCCCGCCCATCCAGGCGCGTAAAAAACACGTCGGTGCCGAAGCCCAAGCCGACCTTCTGAAAGAAGTCGAGATGATAGGTTCCGTAGTAGTTGGGCCCGCGGTAAAAGTTAAGCGCGTTGCGCACGAAGACGCCTTCGGTCGAATTGTAGCCAAGGCGCGGCGCAAACGCCTGAGGCCGGCGCTCGGCCGCCGCCGCCAGCGGAACGACTAACAGGCCCAATATCCCGGCTACGTATTTTCCTAAGAAAAGGGCCGATCGGTGGACGATGAGCCGATCGCCAGGGCGGATCTCGATCTCCCTGCCGGTGATGTGATAGGCGACGTGTCGCGGGTCGCAAGTCGTTACGTAGCCTTGCGATATCGTAGTGTGACCGCTTGAGTCGACGACGACGCGCTGACCGCTGTAGTACAGCAAGCCGTGAATCTGCTCGCCCTGATAGACCAGCGCCCCGCTTTGTCCGTGAACTCCAGTCATGCTGACTCGGCGCGTGCGCCCGTCGTATTCCAAGGCGTCCGCAGTCGCCGTGTCTCCATCCGCAGCGGTAAAGCGCACGTGGCCCCTTGCTTCCAGCATCTTCGTCTTAGCGTCGTAGACCGCTTCGTCCGAGAGCACGTCCACGTCGCTGTTTTTCAAATCGACGTGACCGACGGCGGTCAGCGTGCCGGTGGGTCCTAAGTTTCCGTACAGGCGATCGGCGCGGACCCGTGCATCGCCGGCGGCCAAGGACGGCTCGGCTGAAGCGCCGCTTTGGCTCGGCTGGGGCGCGGCAGCGGGTCCGGGGCCGTTGGTCGTCGGGTAGTCCTGCGGTCCCGGAGCGGGCGTCGCGTACACCGGAGCGGAGGGCGAAGGCGCGGGCATCGGCATGGAGGTCGGTTGGCTCAAAGCGCGCGCCCCAAGCGCGACGCTCAAGAAAATCGAAAGCACCCCGCCGACCGTGCGTCCGCCGGCGATCAGCGGCTGAGCACCCTCTAGCTCTCTTCTTTCATGAGCAGCCCAAGCCCGGCGCTTCCTATGAGGACGTTGGGTATCCAGGCGGCCACGACCGCGGGTATGGCCCCGTTTTTGCCGAGCGCGCTAGTGGCGGCCATGACCAGATAGTAGACGAACAAGACGACCACCGCCAGCATCGCAGCGACTCCTCGTCCGCTCTTGCCGAACCGCACCGAAAGCGGCAAGGCAATCAGAATGCCGACCAGGCATGCAAGCGGCATGGCGTACTTCTGCTGCAGCTTCATATCGTCGTCGCGCGTATCTTGGCCGCTGGCGCGCAGGGCTTTGAGTTCTTGGCGCAGTTGGGACGAGTTCATCTCGTAGGCCGACAGATCGCCTTGGTACAGCACACTCGGATCGCCGAGCGGCAGAGGGAACGAATCGAAATGCTGCTGAGCTAGAAGAAAACCGTCCTTGCGATACTTGTACAGCATCCCGTTGTACAACATGATCGTGCCGCCGACTTGGCGCGCCGTTGCGGCGATCATCGAGTCGGGATAGTAGCCGTTGCCGAGCGTAAAAATCTGGACGTTGGTCATCACGCCGGTGGTCGGATTGATCGACCCGATGTAGACTATATGCTGGCCGTCGATTTTGACGAATCGATCGGAAGGTATCACCGGTTGAGTGGAGTGGTACGCGATCTGGCGGAATACCTCGGTGGCTTTGTGATAAGCGCGCGGCGCTATCGATTCGTTGATGCAAAAGGCGAGCAGCGTCAAGGCGATGCCGGCGATGTAGCAGGGCAGCGCAATGCGGTTTAGGCTAACCCCGCTGGTCCGCATCGCAGTGACCTCATTGTCGCCCGCCAGCCGGCCGAACCCGAGCAACACGCCGAACAGCGCCGCGAACGGCAAGATGAGATAGATAAAGGCGGGAAGCTCGAGCACGATGTAGCGCAAAACGAGCGAGAACGGGACGCCCTTGTTGATGATGTAGTCAGCCGCCAAGAAGAAAGAATTGATGACCAAAAACAGCGTGAACGCCGCGATGGCGAAGCCGAACGGTGCCGCCATCTCCCGCACGAGATAGCGGTCGAGAATCGACAACCGAGAGGTTTTCTGACGGCTGGAATGCTGCGGCCATTGACGCCTGCCGTGGCCGGCCGAGAGCCAGTCTAAGCGCTCGACGTCTCCGGCACCGTCGACCTCGATGAGCATGTGTTCGAGCTCACTTCCTTGTCGTAGCGGCAATACACTCCCGCGACCAGGAACCGCTTTACGGATCGGAAGCAGCGCCCTCATACATCGAGGTAACGTCTCTGACGTAAGCCTGCGTCTCGGGGAACGGGGGGATTCCGCCGTATCTGTCAACCGCGCCGGAGCCCGCATTGTACGCCGCCAGCGCAAGCGAAAGGTTGCCGTGATAGCGGCGCAGCAAATCGCTTAGGCACGAGGCCCCGGCTGCGACGTTTTGCGTCGCATCGAAGGCGTCAGCCACACCGTAAGCGCTGGCGGTGCCCGGCATGAGCTGCATGAGGCCCATCGCTCCGGCACGTGACACCGCTGACGGATCCCCGGCCGACTCTTGAGCTATGACCGCGCGCAACAGGGCCGGCGGCAGCCCATGTGCCTCAGACTGCTGCGAAACGATCCGGTCGAGCTGGCCGGCAGGCAGCGCGTGCGGGCCGCCCGCGCTCAAGGGCAAGAACCCTCCGCCGCTGCAACCACTCAAAGCTCCGGCGGCCGCGATGAAAAAAGCGAGAGCTACCCGTCTAAATCCAACGCCTAGTCCTTGGCCCATGAGTCTCCCGCGTAACATTTGAATCGCGCTGCTTTCTGGCTGTGCTTAAGAATCTATCGGCAACTAGCGGCAGTCAGCGAGCGCGTCCGGCAATCCGGCGCAATTAGACTCGGGCGCGGCGTCCGGCAACGGAGCGATAGCAGTCGGCGCAGTACACTGGCTTGTCCGGCCGCGGCGAAAAAGGCACTTGGGTCGCTACCCCGCACTGCGAGCAGACGGCATCGTACATAAGGCGATCAGGCCCGCCGGCGGAACTGCGCTCCCGCTTGCGCGCTTGCCGGCAATTGATGCAACGGCTCGGCTCGTGCTCGAAACCCTTTTGCGAGTAAAAGTCCTGCTCGCCCGCCGTGAAGGCAAATTCGGTGCCGCAGTCACGGCACGTCAACATCCTGTCCTCAGTAGCCACGTTCGATCCTCGAAGGTCGGCCAGTACAAATGAAACGCGCGTCACACTTTGACAAAATGCAAAACGCATGAGAACTCTAGCACTTTGAACGCCAAAAATCAACGCGTCGAGCCGGTCTGAGAGCTGAAGCGGCCTTTACAGGCAAGCCTGATTGGGGTATAGTGGTGCCAAGTGGCAAAAGGTGGGCTATTGTGGCTATCTGGTGACACCCTTTCCGACTTTTACCGGACGCTTCGAGCACGCACTGGACGAAAAGGGCCGGCTGACGGTACCTGCCCGGTTTCGCGGGCGGCTGGGAGAGCACTTCGTGCTGACGATAGCCCCGCCGGATGCCTGCCTGGCGCTGTATCCGGAAGCGACTTGGGCTGACTTTTGCGGCCGACTGCAGTCGGCAACACGCAAGGACGCCCAATACCGGACATTCGTGCGCCATCTCTTCGCGCATACTGAAGAGGCATCATTGGACGCACAGGGCAGGCTGATTATCCCGCCGGTTTTGCGCAATCACGCCGGCATCGAACGGGACGCCATGTTGGTCGGGGCCTTGACTCGCGTAGAGCTGTGGTCGAGCGGCAACTGGCAAGCTGCGGGCCGTGCTCCCGACGGCATGGCCGATCTGATGACGGAGCTTGGGCTTTACTAACCATGTGCCGGTCATGCTGCAAGAGTCCCTCGATATTGTCGTGCCGCCGCAAGCACCTGACGACGGCGTCTACGTCGATGCGACTTTCGGCGGCGGAGGCCACACCGAGGGAATCTTATCGCGCAAGCCGGCATCCCGCGTCGTCGCGCTCGACGCGGACCCGCAGGCGGTCGAGCGAGCGCGCAACGTTGCAAAGCGATACGCTGGGCGGTTGGTGGCCGTGCACGCCAACTTCGCGGATCTCGATGCCGTGCTGGACGGCTGCGGCATCGATCGAGTGGACGGCGTGATTTACGACTTGGGTCTTTCCTCATGGCAACTGGCTGCTTCCGGGCGCGGCTTCTCTTTCGCGGGCGATGAGCCGCTGGACATGCGATTTGATCCTACGTCAGGTCCGACGGCCGCCGATATGCTGGCGCACAAGTCTGAAGATGAGCTAGCCCATCTCATTGCCCGCTTTGGCGAACGCCATGCCCGACGCATAGCCCGGCGCATCGCCGACCGGCGCCGCCTTGGCCCGCTTGCGTCGACCGGCGAACTCGTAGCAGCCATTCGCGGCGCACTGCCATCGCAATCGCCGCGGCGAAGGTCTAGAATCCATTTCGCAACCCGCACGTTCATGGCGCTACGAGTGGCCGTAAACGACGAGGAGCGCGCTTTAGAGAGCACTCTTGGTGCGGCCGTTTCGCGCGTTCGGCGGGGCGGCGGCATCGCCGTCATCAGCTTTCATTCCGGAGAGGACCGCATCGTGAAGCACGCCTTTGGCCGCTACCAGCTGGCCGGCCGAGTTAGAATTCTCACGCGTAAGCCGCTGCGTCCTGGGCCGCACGAGAGCGCAGCCAATTCCCGCAGCCGGAGTGCCCGCTTGCGCGGCGCCGTCGTCGCAGGGGCATAAAGGGAACCGTGGCGCTGGCGACGTCAGCCCGATCGTTCCACGCCCCTAGCCCGCCGGTCAGCAGCGCGCGCCGCGTCGTTGGTGTCAAGAAACGCCGTCCGTTAAGTATCGGGGTCGCGACGCTTGGGTTTATCGGGATAGTGTCGCTGTTGCTGGCCTACGTCGCGATGACGACGCAGTTGACGGCTCAGACGTATCGTCTGGTCAGCGAGCGCGAGACGCGCAGCGCGTTGCTGGAGACCAACAACGACCTGCGTCAAAAAGTGGCGCGCTTGGAGTCGCTGCCGCGGCTCCAGGCGGTCGCCGTTAGCCTACATATGGCCGAGCCGACGCGCGTCACCGCCATCGTGCCGGCCCCGGCGGTGCGTCGGTCGGCGCGCTCGCCGGACATCGCCGCCGGCTTCACCGGCGCACAAAATTGGCTGCGCGCCTGGTAGTCGTCCGGCGCGCCGGTTCCGATCCGTCCGCGCCGTGAAGGAAAGGGCGAAGCGTCGGCTGCGCATGCGCGCGTCGGCGGTCTTTTGGGCCTTCTTTGTGATAGCCGCATGTCTAGGGGTGCGGCTTTTTCACGTTCAGATCCGTGACGGCCGCGCGCTGGCGGCCGGTGCCGGCGACGAACAGCGCGCTACTTTCGAAGTCAGCGGCAGGCGCGGCGATATCGTCGACCGCTTCGGCGTCCCCTTCGCCATGAGTCTGCCGTCGTTTCAGGTCTTTTGCCAGCCTTCCGCCGTTACGCACGCCGACGCGGAGGCTGCGGATCTGGCCCGGCTTCTTGGCCGACCCGCTCGAGCCTTCGCCGCGCGGCTGCGCGCACGCAGTTCTTTTGTGTATCTGGCGCGCAACGTGGCGCCGCCGATCGCATCCGCTATAGACCGTCTGGCCTTGCCCGGAATCGCTACTGCCGAAGAGCCGCTCGGGGTGCGGATCGATCCGCAAGGCCGTGCCGGCTCCACGCTGATCGGTTTTACCGGCGTAGACAATCAGGGGCTCGCAGGGGTCGAGTTCTACTTCAACGACGCGCTGCGCGGAAGGCCGGGCACGGTCGTCGAGATGACCGATAACCAGCGGCGCCCGATCCCGTTCGGCCGGCGCGTGATCAAGCCGGCCCTAGTCGGCGACACCGTTGTCCTGACGATCGACCACATGCTACAGTACGAAGCCGAGCGCGTGCTGCGCGCCACGGTGGAGCGTTATCATGCCGACGACGGCGCTGCGATTATCATGCGCGCCCGCACGGGCGAGCTGCTCGCGCTTGCCAACTACCCAAACTTTGACCCCAACGACTACGGCGCGTCTCCACCGTCGGCTTGGCGGAATCGCGCGATCACCGATCCTTACGAACCGGGGTCAACGTTCAAGCTCATCACGGCCGCGGCGGCGTTAGACTCCGGCAAGGTATCCACCGGCGACACCTTCCCCGCCGTTGATGCGATCGAGGTCGGACATCGCTTGATTCATAATGCTGACGACGGCCTGATGGCCTCGGGGCGCGGCCGCGAGACGCTCGACGATATCGTGACTTTCTCGCATAACGTCGGGGCCGCCGAAGTCGCCTTGCGCACCGGAAAACGCACGCTCTACGATTATATCCAACGCTTTGGATTCGATTCGCCGACCGGCGTGGACTTACCGGGCGAAAGCGCCGGCATCATCGACGACCCTAAGGATTGGTGGGGATCGCGCATCGCTACCGTCGGGTTCGGCCAAGGCATCTCGGTGACGCCGCTTGCGTTGGCGCGAGCTTATGCCGCCATCGCCAACGGCGGACTGCTGATGCGGCCGATGGCCGTGTCCAGCGTCGTATCGCCGCAAAGTAAGGTCGTCAAACGCTACGCGCCCCAACTCGTGCGCCGAGTGATGCGCCCCCAAACCGCCGCCGCTTTGCTGGCTATTTTGCGCGACGTAGTCAAGCGCGGAACCGCCAAGGCGGCGAAGGTCCCTGGCTACAGCGTCGCCGGCAAGACCGGAACCGCGCAGATGGTGGTCGGCGGCGCCTACCTTGGCGGCGCGTATACGGCCTCATTCGTCGGTCTAATACCCGCAAACTCGCCTCAGTACGTAATCTTGGTCAAAGTGGACCGCCCGCGCAGCGCATATTATGGAAGCATAGTTGCGCTGCCCGCGTTTTGCGAGCTGGCGCGGCGCACTTATTGGCGCGAAGGCATCCTGCCCGATCACGTCGCCGCCAATATCGACGGCGGCATGCCGCCCTCTCCAAGCGCGCACGCCGCCGCTATGCGAGGGAACGGCCAACGGCAGCGCTGAAGCGGTGAAGCGATGCAAAGTCCGCTGCAGCGCCTGCTGCGCGACCTCCCCGGCGCGCGCATCGAAGGTGACCCGGCGACGCCGATCTCATCGATCGTCACAGATTCCCGGCGCGCCGTCGGCGGCGCGCTGTTCGTTTGCCTTCCGGGCGTCCGGCAAGACGGCCACGCGCACGCGCGCGAGGCTCTCGATCGCGGGGCGGCCGCGGTGCTGGCGCAGTCCCGGATCGACGCCGGGGCTGGTGCCACCGTCGCTTACGTCGACGATACGCTGAGCGCATTATCGCCGGTCGCTGCAGAGTTTTTCGGCCGGCCTTCCCAATCGCTCGTCTGCATAGGCGTCACCGGAACTAACGGCAAGACGACGACCACTCATCTGCTGGAGGCCGTGATGCGCGCCGCCGGTACTCCCTTCGGGCTAATCGGCACGCTGGGCGCGCGGCTGGCCGGGCGCTTCGAGGCGGCGCTCGAACACACCACCCCGCCCGCTCCCCAGCTGCAAAAGCTGCTGGCCGCCTTTGCCGACGAGGGCGCCGCAGGCGCGATTTGCGAGGTGTCCAGCCATGCATTGGTCCTGCACCGGGTCGACGACGTCGCATTCGACGTCGCCATCCTGACCAACGTCACGCACGACCATCTCGATTTCCACGGCGGCATGGAGTCCTACCGGGCCGCCAAGAAGTTGCTGTTCGACGCGGTGTCGGCCGGGCTGCGTAAGCCGGTCGGTACCTGCGTGCTCAACGTCGACGACGAATTCGGCCGGTCCCTCGCAGCGTCGACGCGGCGCAAGCTCACGTATGCCGTCGACAACGCGGAGGCGCTGCTGCGAGCGACCGACATCCGTCCGACCAGCCAAGGCTCGACTTTCATGCTGCGCGATCTGCGCCCGGTTCCTTTCCGCTTGCGGCTGCCCGGCCGTTTTAACGTGGCCAACGCGCTGGCGGCTATCGCCGGCGCCTGCGCGCTCGACGTCGAAGTCGAGGCGATCGCAGAGGGCATAGAATCGGTCAGCGAAGTGCCGGGTCGCATGATGGCGGTGAGCGCTGGTCCGTTTGCGGTTTACGTCGATTACGCGCACACTCCCAATGGTCTGCAGCGCGTCCTTGAAAGCGCGCGCAGCTTAACGGTTGGGCGGCTCATCTGCGTCTTCGGTTGCGGCGGTGACCGCGATCGGTCGAAGCGTCCGGCGATGGGGGACATCGCAAGCCGCCTTGCCGACATCGCCGTCTTGACCACGGACAATCCGCGCTTCGAAGATCCGGATCGCATCATCGAGGAGATAGCCAGCGGAGCATCGATCAAAGACAAGCTGCGCATCCAGCTCGATCGGGCCGAGGCCATCGGCTACGCGCTGGCGGAGGCGCGCGCCGGCGACGTCGTCGTCATCGCCGGCAAAGGCCACGAAAGTTACCAATCCGTGCGCGGGGAGCAGCTGCCTTTTTCGGACGCGGCGGTCGCCAAGAGCGCCCTGCAAGCCCTCGCCTCGTGACGATCGGCTTCGAAGAGTTCTTGAAAGCCGCCCGCGGGCGCATGCTGGGTGCGCCGCCTCGGCCGAGATCCGTCTTCTCGCCCAGCACGGATTCGCGCACGCTTAGGCCGGGCGAGGTCTTCGTGTGTCTGCTGGGACCCAAGTTCGACGGCCACGACCATATCGACGCCGCGCTGGCCGCCCAGTGCTCGGCGCTCGTGGTGTCCGACTTGGCGAAGGTGCCCGCGCACTGCCCGATTCCCGTGATAGCGGTGAGCGATACTAAAGCCGCCTACCTAGCCGGAGCGGCTGCGGCGCGGCGCCGCTCGGACGCGCGGGTCATCGCGGTCACCGGAAGCAACGGTAAGACCACGACTAAGAGCATGATAGCGATGCTGCTCGGCACGCGGCAAAAGCTGGCCGTGGCGCACCGGAACGAAAATAACGAGCTGGGTGTCGCAAAGATGTGCTATGCGCTCGGCGACGCTCGAGTCGCCGTGCTCGAGTTCGGCTCCCGCAAACCCGGCGATATCGCGCAGCTGGTGCAAATGGCTTTGCCCGATGTCGCTGTCTTGACCAACGTCGGCGAGGCACATCTTGAGTTCTTCGCCGATTCCGAGCATCTCGCGCGCGAGAAGTTCTCGGTTTTTGCCTCGGGAGCGCGCCCGGTGCTCAGCGCTGGCGACACGTGGACCCGCATGCTCGCTGCGCAGGCGGGAGTAGACGAGCGCGCCCTGTGGGCGCGTATGACGGGCGATGCGCCTTGCGCCGGGCCCACGCTTTACTGCGCGGCTTGTAAACCGGACGGAGTGATGCTCAGCTTCGCCGAGCGCACTGCGGCGGCTGGCTGGCGGCTGCCCGGTGTGCACCACTTGCGCGATGCTATCTTAGCGGCCGGGGCCGCGCTCGTGTGCGGCGAGAGCTTGGAAGACGTGGCCGGGCGCTTCGGAGACTTACGGCTGCCTGAGGGCAGGTTCGAGATCCGTGCCGTCGCGTCCGGCGCCACGATCGTCTACGACGCCTATAACGCAAGCCCGACATCGCTGCGCCATGCGCTCGAAGCTTTTGCCAAGATCCCGGGGGCGCGTCACATCGCGGTCTTGGGCAGCATGGCCGAACTGGGGCCCCAAGCCTGCTCGTTGCACGAGCGCAGCGGCGCCGCGGCCGCCGCTTGCGGCGTCGACGCCCTATATTGCGGCGGGGAGCACGCGGGCGCACTGGCGCGCGGCGCACGCTCGGCCGGTTTGCCCGCCGATCGCGTCTTCGTATACGACCGTAACGACGAGGTAGCGGCCCAACTGCGTGACGGGTTGCGCCCGGGCGACGCGGTGCTCCTAAAAGGGTCGCGCGCCGAAAAAATGGAGCAGATCCTCGAAGAGCTCGCGCCGGCGGAGACGACCGCATGAACGCGCAGTCGTTCGAGGTCGAGGCCGCCGGTTTGCCGCGGCGAATCGTCGCGCTGCCGGTGCGTTCTCCGCTCGTCCAAAGCGGCGACGACTTGGCGGCGCTGGTCGCCGATTGCGTGCGAGGCATCGTCGCGCCCCCCGACGTCGTATGCGTATCCGAGACGGTCGTCGCTATAAGCCAAGGGCGGGCGATATTGGCCGAAACCATTCGCCCAAGCCGGCTCGCGCGTGCCCTTGCAGATAGAGCCGGACCGTACGCGACCGTGAGTCAGCCTGAGTCGATGCAATTGGTCATAGAAAGAGTGGGCGCCTGGCGCGTCCTTGGCGCGGCTTTCGTCGGCGCTGCCACCCGGCTGGCGGGTCGCAGCGGTGATTTCTATCGGCTCGTCGGCCCGGCGGTCGCTGAGATCGATGGCTACACGGGGACGCTGCCTCCATACGAGCGTCACATAGTCTTGGGTCCGCGCAAGCCGGCTAAAGTCGCCCAGGACATCGGGCGCGCCTGCTCGGCGCACGCCGCCATCGTCGACGCGAACGACATGCACAAGGTGGAGATCTTGGGCACGACCGACGGCATAAACGCTTCGGCGGTGCGCGCTTGCTTACGGCACAATCCGCACGGCAACGCAGATCAGCAGACGCCTATCGTCGTCTTGAAATATCGGGCCGAGCGCAACTCAGACGTGGCCAGCCCCTTCCTACAGCCCCTATGCTGACGCCGTCGATTTGGTCGATCGACGCTGCGTTTGCCTTCGGACTCGGCGCCGTGATTGCGGCTGTCGTCGTCCCGCTGACCATTGCCGCGCAGCAACGCGCAGCGCTGGGCCAACAGATCTACGAAGACGGGCCTCGTTCGCACGGGGTAAAGCAAGGCACGCCTACGATGGGCGGCTTGGCCTTCATCGCGGCGGTGCTGACCGCCGCCGCCGCAAAGTCGTCGCTCGCGGAAGTGCCGTTAGCCGGCTTGACTCTGGCCGCGGGGTGCATTGGGTTGGTCGACGATCTGCTGATAGTGCGTAAGCGGCGGGCTCTGGGCTTGCGTGCCCGGACTAAGTCAGCGCTCTTGCTCGTCGCCGCGCTCGCATACGTCGCAATTGTCTCACGCACGCAGCCGGCTCACGCGACCCAAGCATGGTTCGGCCATGCCGTCACCATGCCGCAGTGGTTATGGTTTTTGCTGGCGGTGGTCGCGATCAACGCAACCGCACACGCCGTTAACATCACGGACGGGCTCGACGGGCTCGCCGCCGGTTCGGTGGCCGCACCGCTGGCGGTGCTGGCTTATGCGTCGCACGACGCGCTCGCGATCGCCGTGCTGGGAGCCTGTCTGGGTTTTCTGTGGTTCAACCGTCACCCGGCGCGCATCTTCATGGGCGATACCGGTTCGCTGGCGTTGGGCGCATTGCTCGCCGGCTGCGCGATCCAAGCGAACATGCTGTTGGTCTTACCCATGCTCGGCCTAGTGTTCGTTATAGAGGCGCTCTCCGTCATAGCGCAGGTGGCCAGCTTCAAAACCACCGGCAAGCGCATTTTGAAAATGAGTCCGCTTCATCATCACTTCGAATTGAGCGGCTGGCCCGAGCAGCGCGTCACTCATGCGATCGTCGCGGCATCCTTCATGGCCGCCGCCATCACATGGATCGGGTTGTTGCTCACCAACGCGCGGGGTAGCGCATCCTAGATGAAGAATCGACGGCGTAACGAATGTTCGGCATAACCGATCGCGTGCTGGTCTTCGGCGTCGGGCGCAGCGGCATGGCGGCCGCCGAAGTATTGCTTAAGCGAGGTATCGCGGTCGTGGCGTACGACGACGGGCCGCCGGCGGGGTTAGAACGCCAGCGTTCTCGGCTCGCCCAACTGCACGTTCCGCTCATCGGCCGGGATTCTTTAACGGGCGCCGTGCCGTCGATCAACGCCGCGGTGCTGTCGCCGGGGATCCCCCAAGACAACGCCGCCATCGCGCTCTTGCGCCGATCCGGGGTGCCGCTTTATTCCGAGATAGAACTCGCCTACCGCTTTTCGCCCGCTCCGATGATCGCGGTCAGCGGAAGCAAAGGCAAGTCTACTACGACGCAGCTCATCGCCCATCTGATAGCCAACGCCGGCTTGTCCGTGGGAGTAGGCGGCAATATCGGCCGGCCGCTCGTCCTCGAGGCTGTCGCACAGCCGCCGCCGCGCTGGATCGTGGCTGAGGTGTCGAGCTTTCAGCTCGAGCACATCGAGCGGTTCGCGCCGCGCATCAGCGTCCTGCTGAACATCTCAGCCGATCACCTCGACCGCTACCCGTCGATGGATGATTATGCTCAAGCCAAGTACCGCATCTTCGAAAACGGACGGCAACACTCGGACTTCGTGGGAAATGCTGACGACCCGCGCCTTTGCAGGCTCAGGCAAACCGCGCCCGATCGCCTGCCCGTGCGCAGCTGGTGGTTCAGCCTTGACCCGAGTTCAACCGACGCGGACATCGTCGCGGGCGGCGGCGTCATCCGGTGGCGCCATGACGGCCAGTGGGCCAAGCTCATGGACGTCACGGCACTGCCGCTGCCCGGAGCTCATAACGTCGCCAACGCGATGGCAGCGGCGCTCGCTGCGCGCGCAGCGAGCGTACCGCCGGAGGCTATTCGCACTGGGCTGAAAACGTTCCAGCCGCTGGCGCACCGATTGCAGACCGTCGCGCGCGTAGACGGTGTGACGTGGATCGACGACAGCAAGGCCACCAATCCCGATGCCGTCGTCAAAGCGCTAGAAGC
The DNA here is from genome assembly GCA_030853635.1 of Vulcanimicrobiota bacterium. GTDB lineage: Bacteria > Vulcanimicrobiota > Vulcanimicrobiia > Eremiobacterales > Eremiobacteraceae > Mawsoniella. Next base: position 79,599 of record JALYUR010000067.1, read on the forward strand.
TTGCACGCAGCCAGCCGTGCTCATCGCGGGCGGTAAGGCCAAGCGGACCGATTTCGCGGACATGGGCCAGGCCATATCGCGCCTGACGACGGCCGTCGTGCTGATCGGCGAGTCCGCTGCGGGCATCGCAGCTCATATAGCCGGGCCGGCCGTGCATCGCGCCGGCTCGATGCGCGAGGCGGTCGCTATCGCGGCCAAAACCGCGCGGCCCGGGCAGTGCGTGCTGTTGTCCCCGGGCTGCGCCTCCTTCGATATGTTTGGAAGCGCCGAGCAGCGGGGCGACGTATTCGCGCGGCTCGCCCGCGAGCTGGAGCAGCGCAAGTCGCCGGCGGTGCCATGACTAAGCGTTTAAGTCCGGATGCATCGCTGCTGGTGATCGCGGGCCTGCTCAGTGCGATCGGCGCCGTCATGGTCTACTCGGCATCCTCGGTATCCGCGTACGACCGTTATCACGACGCCGCGTACTTTCTCAAGCGCGAGCTCGTGTGGATCGTCGTCGGCGCGGCAGCGATGTGGTTTGGGGCCACTCTCGATTACTGCCGGCTGCGACGTCTGGCGCCTTGGACGCTCGGACTTGCGATCGTAATGCTTGGCGCCGTCTTGGTGCCGCACATCGGAACGGTGGAAGGCGGGGCTCGGCGCTGGTTCACGCTTGGGCCCGTTTCGTTCGAACCCTCCGAGTTTGCAAAGCTCGCGCTCGTCATCTATCTGGCGCGGCTGCTCTCGGATAGAGAAAACGCGGGCCTGTCGTTTTCGAGCTTCGAGTTTCCGGCGCTGTTTTGGATGGGCCTTTGTTTCGCTTTGGTACTGTTGGAACCCGATTTGGGCACCGCATCGCTGTTCGTCATGACCGCGTTCGTGATGCTGTTCGTCGGCGGAGTAAAGCCGCTGCGATTGCTTGCGTTGGCGGCGCTTTGCGTGCCGCTGTTCGTTGGATTTATCTTTTCCAGTTCTTACCGCCGCGACCGCTTCACGTCTTTCCTGCATCCGTGGCGCGACCCCCGCGGGGCGGGCTATCACATCATCCAGTCGCTATACGCGCTCGGCTCGGGCGGTTGGTTCGGTTTGGGCTTAGGCCAGAGCCGTCAGAAGTTCGGCTATTTGCCGGAGCAGTACACGGATTTCATCTACGCTATCGTGGGCGAGGAGCTCGGCTTCGTCGGCGCCACTACCGTGTTGGCGCTCTTCATCTCGTTGGCGTACCGCGGACTGCGCATCGCGATGCAGGCGCAGGACCGCTTCGGTTTTTTCTTGGCGATCGGCCTTACCACTTCGCTCGTCTCGCAGGCGCTGGTCAACATCGGCGTAGTGACATCGTCGTGGCCCGTCACCGGCGTCCCGCTGCCGTTCGTCAGCTACGGCGGCACATCGCTCGTCTTGAGCCTTTTCGGCGTTGGCCTGATCGCCAGCGTTTCGCGCGGTCGATCGCGAGCGGCGCACGCCGCTGAAACACCTATCAAGGGCGGCTTTGGCATTGAGGATTCTATTCACGGGCGGCGGCACGGGCGGGCACCTATATCCGGCCCTATCGTTAGCGCAAGCGCTGCGCGCCGCTCGCGCTGACCCGGGGCTTTGCCAAGCGCCGGCCAGCGAGAATTGCGCTCAAAGAACGGACGACGGCGGCGCAAAGGCTGGGCACGGCCGAGCGCTGAGCATGCTGTTCGTGGGCGTCATCGGCGCGGCGGATGATGCCTTACTGCGCGCGGCCGACGTTCCGACGGCTCGAGTCGCAAGCGCTCCGCTCGCGCGATCTTCGCCGGCGGCAGCCGTCGTCGCCCTGGGTCGGAACCTGAGCGGCTGCGCGCAAGCAGTGTCGACCGTCGCTCGTTTCAAGCCCGACATGGTCATCGCGACCGGGGGCTATGCGGCATTTCCGATCGTAGCGGCGACGGCCGCCCTCAACGCCCTCCCTTCTACTATGGGGTTGGCCAAGCGGCGGCGGGCGAAGATCGTGCTGCTCGAGCCGAACGCAACCCCGGGGCTGTCTAACCGCGTGTTGGCACCATTCGCCGATGCGGTATGGGGCGCATACGCCCAGGCGGCCGTCCATTTCGGGCCTAAATTTGCGCTCACCGGCACCCCCGTCCGGCCGGCGATGTACGCGCTGCCGCCGGCGGATGCAGCTCGCCGTTCCTTGGGGCTCGATCCCCGAGCTTTTACGGTGCTTGCCTTCGGCGGCAGCCAAGGCGCCCGCAGCCTTAACGTCGCCGTCAGCGCCATGGTCGGTCGGCGGCGTCTGCCATCCGAGTGGCAGGTCTTGCACCTCTGCGGTCGGCGTGACCACGGTTGGATGGTCGCCGAGCGTCAGGCTCAATCCAACGCGAACCGCTATCTCTTGTTGGCGTATCTGGAAGACATGAAGCTGGCTTACGCAGCCGCCGACGTAGCGGTCACGCGCGCCGGAGCATCGACTATCGCGGAGCTTGGAGTCGCAGGCCTGCCATCGATACTCGTGCCCTATCCCCACGCGGCCGACGATCATCAAACCAAGAACGCGCAGCTTTTCGCCGATCACGGCGCAGCGCGCGTGCTGCGCGACGACCGGCTCGACGGCGACTCCTTGTACTGGGAGCTGAATCAAGTGACCGCGCCCGCCAAGCTGGCCGCCATGCGCGTTGCCGCTTCGGCTCTTGGCCAGCCGCGCGCGCTGCACGATATGGTCGAGCGCATTCTTTGCGCTGGCTGACGAGCGAGCGCAACCTGCGTAGGTCGCGGGATAAAGCCCGACGCTCGCTAAGGTGGTGCCGCACAGCATGAAGCCCTACAAGCACGTGCATTTCGTAGGCATCGGCGGCGTGGGCATGAGCGCGCTCGCGCGAGTCTTGCTGTCCATGGGGATACGCGTTTCAGGTTCCGATCTAAACATGACGCCCACCCTTGATACCCTGCGCGCCGTAGGCGGAGCCGTATCTTTAGGTCATGCCCGGGAGAATATCCGCGGGGCGGACGCGGTCGTCATCTCGTCGGCCATCCCGTTGGACAACCCGGAAGTCGTGGCCGCCCGGCGCGCCTTCCTGCCCGTGCTGCAGCGAGCCGAACTGCTCGGTGAAATAATGGCCGATAAGCGCGGCATCGCAGTATCCGGCACGCACGGCAAGACCACGACGACGGCAATGATCGCCGCGGTTTTGGAGTGCGCGGGAAGATCCCCCACCGTCGTGGTCGGCGGGGACATCGAAGGCAGCGGAAGCGGAGCGCGCTTGGGGTCGGGCGATATCGTCGTGGCAGAGGCAGACGAGAGCGATGCCTCGTTTCTTCGCCTGAGCCCATGGTGTGCCGTCATCACGAACATAGAAAACGATCATCTCGGCTACTACCGCGATCTCGACCACTTAGTGCAGACCTTCTCGGTTTTCGCTCAGCGCGTCGGATCGGGGGGAGTCATCGTAGCAACTGCGGATTGCCCCGCCGTCGTAGAACTGTTGCGCCGCGCGCGACGCTCTCCGTCGCTGCTCGGTGAGCCCAAAGTCATCAGCGTGGGCTTCGACACCGCGGCCGACGTGCGTGCCGAAACGGTGCACCTGGCAAATTTCGGCTCCTCCTTCACGGTCCAGCGTGACGGCCGCAAGCTGGGCGACGTTGCGCTGCGGGTGCCGGGGCTGATCAACATCTCCAACGCGCTGTGCGCGGTTGCGGTAGGCGCCGAATGCGGCGTGCCGTTTGCCAGCATCGCCAAAGGGCTTGCGCAGTTCGGCGGAGTGGCGCGGCGCTTCGAAATCCTTTACGCCGCCGAAATAGTCGTCGCGGACGATTACGCGCATCATCCGACCGCCGTCCAGGAGACGATCGCCGCCGCCCGCGCCTATTGGCCCGGCAGGATCATCGTGGCCTTTCAACCTCACAGATACAGCCGCACGGCGTATCTTTTCCGCGATTTCGCCAGAGCGCTCATGGGGGCAGACGAGGTCGTCGTCTTAGACATCTACTCTGCCGGCGAAACTCCGCTGCCAGGTGTGCGAGCGCAATCGATCATCGATGCGCTGACCGAAGCCGACGGAGCCAAACCGATCGTGCACCAGGCGACGTTGGCGCAAGCACTGGCTCATCTGGAGAACATCGTGCGTGCCGGCGACCTTGTGCTGACGCTTGGGGCCGGAGACATCGGCTCCATCGCTCATGCGCTCGCAGCTACGCTGGGGCGCCGCCGCCTTATGTCGGCAGCGCGCAGCGGCGCGTCGGCGTAAAGACGTCTAGCGCGCGCTTGGGCCTGGATCCGCAAGCGCGCCGGGCGCTGCAAGACCTGATGGGCGATGCGGTCAGCTTCGACGAACCGCTCGCCCGCCGTACGTCGATGCGGCTCGGCGGCCCGGCAGCCGCCTTTGCGATCGTCAAGGACGTCGATCGATTGGTGGGGCTGCTCAGGTGGTGCAAAGCGCGATCCGTCTCGTGGACGACGATCGGGATGGGCAGCAATCTGCTCGTCGCCGATGAGGGTTTCAACGGAGTGGTCATCCGCTTGGGCGGCGACTTCTCCCAAGTTAGGTTCGATGACACATTAGCGATCGCCGGCGCGGCCGTGCCCATCGTCGCGCTTTGCCGCGAAGCGCTCAAGGCGGGCTTGGGCGGAGTCGAGGCGTTGGTCGGAATCCCAGGGAGCGTCGGCGGGGCCGTGAGGATGAACGCCGGCACCGACGTCGAGATTGGGGTCCTCGTCGAGCGCGTGCAGGTCGTCGTCGCCGGCGAGGAGTGTCGGTCGTACGACAAGCCGGAGTTCAGCTATCGCAGGTCGTCGCTTGACCCGAGGGCCGTCGTGTGCGCCGCCGAGCTGCGTTTGCGCCGCGCCCATGCCGGCCGGTCGGGCGAGGAGTTGCTCAGGCGTATCAAACGCCGCAATGCCACACAACCGCTGGACCTTCCGAACTCGGGCAGCGTCTTTTGCAATCCGCCCGGCAAGTTCGCAGCTGCGCTGATAGAGTCGGCCGGCTGCAAGGGCCGCCGGATCGGTGATGCTCAGGTATCGGACAAGCATGCCAACTTCATCGTCAACCGCGGATCGGCGACGTGCCGCGACGTGTTGAGCCTGATCGACGAGGTGCGCGGCGCGGTAGCCCGGGTGCATGGCGTCCAACTGCAGCTTGAGATCCATGTCCTACACACCGACGGCTCGACATGACGGCTAAGCCGCTCGTCGCCGTCATCGCGGGCGGCTCTTCATCCGAGCGCGCCGTGAGCTTGCACAGCGCGCAGTCCGTGCTGGCCGCCTGCGATGCGCTCGGCTATCCGCGCTTGAGCCTCGACTTAGACGGGACGTTTATCGATTCGGTGCGCGCTTACCGACCGGCCGTCGCGTTCAACGCTCTGCACGGCGGCGCGGGCGAAGACGGCACGCTCGCCGCGCTGCTCGAGTTTTTGCACTTGCCGTATCAAGGGTCGGGCGTGCGCGCAAGCGCCATCGCCATGGACAAATGGTTGACCAAGGCGGTCATGCGGGCCGAGGACATACCGACGCCCGCCGCGCAGCTGATGCGCATGGGCGCCCATTTGACTCACGTTGTGCCGGCGCCCGTTGGATTGCCATGCGTGATCAAGCCCGCAGCCCAGGGATCGGCGCTCGGCGTGAGCATAGTTCGTTCGGCCGCCGAGTGGCAGGCTGCATTGAGCAAGGCGTCAATTTACGGCGACCACCTTGTCGTGGAACGGTATGTGGAAGGCCGCGAGTTCACCGTGGCTATTTTGGACGACGAGGCGCTCCCGGTGGTAGAAATCGAGCCGCGCGACCGTTTCTACACTTACGACGCGAAGTATACCCCGGGCGCAAGCGTACATACGGTGCCGGCCCGCATCCCGCCCGAACGCGCCGCCCGCATGCAAGACTACGCTTTGCGCCTCCACCGCGCTTTGGGCTGCCGGGACTACTCTCGGATCGACGTCCTGGCGGCAGACGACTTATCGGCCCTGTACGTCCTCGAGTGTAACACGCTGCCCGGCTTGACGCCGCTCAGCCTATTCCCGGATGCGGCGGCGGCGGCGGATATCAGCTACGAGGCGCTCATCGGTCGGTTGATCGGCAATGCGCTCAACCGGCGCCGGGCTTTGGACTGACCGCCGAGGTCTCTTACGCCTAACCGGGTTTTCATGCGGGCTTGCGCTTCGTGGGGCCCGAGCGATGAGTTGGATGCGTGGCACGTTCCCAGAGTATTCAAAGCGCTATCGACTAGAGTAATGTAATCGTGGGATCAAGCAAATATGGGCCGGCGCGGCCGCGCACGCGGCGCGGTTTGGAAGTTGCCGTAAGGTTGGCGGCCGGGCTGATCGCATCGGCTCTTTTGACCAGCAGCGCGCAGGCTCAACCCGAGGACGGGCAAATCACGATTTCGGTAGCTCAAGCAAAAACCAAAACGCCGCTGGCTTTAGCTCGCGTCCTGCTCAATGGGCCGGTGATGGCGAGCGAGCTGACGCGGCATGACGGGGTGGTCCTGTTTCGCGACGCCCCTGCCGGCGTCTACACCGCGCGCGTGGGAAAGGCCGGTTATCAATCGGTGACGACGGCTGCTTTCGAAGTGGTCTCGGGTAGGGCGGTCAGCGTGGGCGTAGAGCTTGCCCCAACCGCCGATGTCAAGACGCTCGGAACCGTCGTCGTGAAGTCTTCCGCGGTGGTGACGAGCGATAGCATTTCACAGGATAGCGTCGTGCGGAAACTCTCGCCTACGCTTTCCGATGCGCTTGGCAAGTTAGCCGGCGTTTCGGTCGCCGCGGACTCGACTCAAAACGACGCCGCCGAAACCATATCGCTCGAAGGGCACGACCCGTCGCAGACTCAGCTCATGCTCGACGGCGTGCCGCTCAACAGCCCCGGCAGCGCGGGCGACTTGCGGTCGATTGACTCCGACCTCTTCACTGGCGCGGCCGTCAACTTCAATCCCGTCGCCGGAGCGCTGGGCGGATCGGTAAACTATCGTACGCTGGAGCCGACGACCGCATGGCAGACATCGCTGACGACGAACCTCGGGAATTTGGGTTCGGCATCGACGATCTTGTCCGAGCAAGGAACCCTCGGCAGATTCGGCATCGCGTACGTGCACACCGTGCGCGGCAGCGACAGTCTGTTGGACGGCCAGGCGTTCGCCGACACGAGCGGCTTGGCTTACGTGCACGCCGGGGCTAACCAGACTGACGGAGATCTGGTTAAACTTCGGACGCAGATCGGGCAAAGTCAGTCGCTCAGCGGCACCTTGATCTCGTCCAACGGCTATAACGACGCGCTTTGCAGGGTCGATAACGGCGCGTTGCCCTGCGGCTACGGTCCGGGAAATGCGAACTATCGCCACTTCACGATGGGATCGCTCAGCGACTCGGCCTTGATCGGCCTGACATCGGTACAGCTGTCGCTTTTCGGCACTGCGTCGCGCTTCGACAGGAATTTGCTGAATCGGTACGTCGACGGCGTCGCATCGCCGTACGGGTCCGAAGTGGTCGGCAGTACGCGCGGAGCGTCCCTGTCAGTGCAGCTGCCGGCGCGGGAGCGACACACGCTCTCGCTGCAAGCCACCACATCCGGGTCGGACACGCGGTCCAGCGGAGCCATCGCCAGCGCGTCCACTTACGCCGCAGGTCAGGCTACGAGTTCGTATTCCTCGCTTGCCATCGCCGATTCAATGCGGTCAAACGACAAACTGACCTTAGGCGATCATCTGGGTTTTGCTCGTTCCAACGGCCGATCGTCGCTGATCGGCGGTCTCAACGCGGCCTGGGCGCCCACCTCGGCCGACGGGTTTAGCGGGTCCGTCGACTTGGGAAGCAACGCCGCCGGTTCCAGGCGCGTCGGCCTCCTCTCCGATCCGCAGTCACTGCAGTTCGATTGCGCGGCCGAGCTCGGCTACGGCTCCGGGCCTGGTGACGAGCCCGGAGCGCAGACGTCATTGAGCGCCCGCGCCGGTTGGCAGCATCGCTTCGGGGCGATCGGTCAACTATCGGCATCGTTGTACAGACAAGTGCAGCATGACACCCTCCTCAACGCGTTGGTGAACGCCGCGGCGCTGCCGTCCGGCTACTTTCCGGCCGATTACTTCCAGACGGCCGGGCAGATCTATCAATCCGGCGGCGGCTGCGGCCTGCCGAGCGTGCCTTTCGGCGCGTCGAACGTCTACTTGAACGTGCCGCTGAGCGGCGTCCGAATGGTGTACGAAGGATTGCAGTTGAGCGGTACTTTCAACGTCACGCGTTACCTAGCCGCCGCGCCTTTTTACAACACCCAAGTCGTCGAGCCGTTTGCCGACGATCCTCGCTTAGACAACGTGTACTCGCCGGTGATTTCCGGGTCCCAGCTTCCCGGCGTGCCACTGCACCAAGCCGGCTTGACGCTCGACTACCGCGGGCCGCATTCTGCGATCGAGTGGCTCGCCGATGCGCAGTACGTGAGCCGCAACAACCGCAACAATTTGCCGGGGTATGTCACAGCCGACGCCGGGGCGTCGGTCGACTTCGCGCACGGCGCGCTGACGGTCTCCGAAAGCAACGTCTTCAATAAGTATGGTTACGCGTTCGCATCTTCGGCATACTCGGCCGGATTGCCGACCGTTGGCACCGGAGCTTTATCGACGATAGCGCGCCCGCTCTCGCCACGGCAGTTCAATCTAACATATTCGGTCAAGGTCGGGAGCCAAGTGGGGGCTGCGGCGCGCAACTCTGCCAACGCGCTTGCGTCGGCGCGCGACAATCCTTCGCAAAGGCCGGGCGGCGGTGGACCCCGAGGCTTCGTGGCATCGCTTGCGCCTTATCCCACGACCGCTCCCGCCGATCCGTTCGCGGCTGACACCGGCAGGCCGAGCTGCAGCCCGGAAGCTGCTCGAGCCGCCGCGCCGACCTTGGCGGCGATGAAGGCCTACGCCGATGCCGTGCGGGCGGCCAAGACGCAGGCGGGCTACCCTGCGGCGCTGCCGGCTTCGATGCCGCAGGTGCCCGGCTTCAGCGTCGGCTACCACTCTCTCCGCGATTCCTACGCGCTTACGTTTAGCCCGCTGACCATGACGTCGATGCGCGCCTTCATAAGCTGCGCGGCGGTGCACGTGGGCCAATTGGAACAGGCTGCGGCGCTGCATCTTTACGTGCCCGACAGCAGCTCGTTCTTCCGCTCGCCGCTGGCCTATACGCCCGCGGTCGGCCTCTATATCGTGCGCCGACCGCAGGTAGCCGGCCAGGAGCAATTCCGTGTATACCGACTACCGGGCGCCCCGCCCCCAAAACCCTTAGCGATCGTTTCGTCCGATCGCTGCAGCGCTGACCTGCGTCCGATCGCAGCGCGCCTGCTCGCCGGTTTAGAGATATACATCGCCTCCGGCGACAAAGGGGCGGCAGCGCCGGCTCAACCTCAAGGCTGGACCGTAGTTCGTCACCGGGCGCCCAAGGGTCCGTGGCTAGAGCTGCAACCTCAAGCGCCCCAGGCGTTGCCCGCGCTTTTAGGTTGCGCCCGAGTATCCGCGGGCTCGCAAGCGCAAATCGAAGCGGCCGGTTTCGGCGCAGCGCCTTTGCCGGCGCTCAACTTCAGTCAGCCGCTGGGCTTGTACATGGTGCGCCGTCAGCCGCCCGCAGGGCGCCAAGACTAACCCCCACGCCGCCGAGCGTCAAACGCTTGAGCGCCGCTGGTCGGCCCTTTCGTACTTTTCCGATGGAGCTAATGTGGCGGGCGCGACGGGTGGCGAACGCGCGGGGCCGGTGCAGGCACCGCAGCCGGCGGATGCGCGACCGGTACTCGATCGATCATGGGCGCGGGCGGTTGAGGCATGGCCCTCGCCGGTAAGGGCGCCGCTGGAGCAAGCCATCGCACCGCGGGCAACGTCACTGCGCGCAATGCCGGCACCGCCGGCCCAAGTCTACGCACGGCGGGCAACGCTCGGTCGCGCGGTGTGCGGCTGGCCGTCTGGTGTTGAGCGATGGGCTCAAACGCTGGCAACGCCACCGACTGCTTGAAGACGACCATGCGGTGCGGCGATGTCGGGTGGGCGATAGGCCGGGCGACCACCGCAAAGCGGAGATCTCGCGGCAGCGCTCTGCGCTTGCCGTCGATCGTGAGCGGAGCGGTCGCATGCACGACGAACGTTCGACCGGTTTTGCTCTCGAAATGGGCTGAAACGACCGCTGCGCGAGCTACGGCGCCGTAAGGTACGGTCAGCGCACCGCGATAGTAGCCGGGGAAGCCGGACCACGGCTGCAGTGGATAAGCCCCGGGGATGCCGCCGATCGTGAAAAAGCCGGAGCCGTATGGAAAGAAGTGGCTAAAGAAGACGATCTCGATGATGTTCCCGGCGACGTAATAGAGCTGACCAGGAGCGAACAGGGAAAACCCCGGCGGATAAAAACCGTAATCCGCAAAACCTAAAGGCCCTGGGTAAAACCCGCCGTATGACGATGGGTACTCCGCATCCTCACCCGCGTCGATGCGAAAGCTCCAGCGATCGGAAAATGCCGCGCCGTCGTCGGCTTGGCCGCTGATCGAAACCGTGTGTCCTCCGCTTGCCAGGCCCGATTGCGGCGTGTAGCCGATGTAGGCCGACGATACCGTCGATGCATCGCTCACGTCCACTCCATCGACGTCGACTCGGACGGTCGACGGATCGACGGCGGACGTCCCCCCGTTAAATCGCGCGTATATCTGAGGGTATTGCGAGCCGATGAGCGATCCGGACGCAGGCCGCTCGTCCTCGATCGTTGGTGCCGCCTGGGAAACGGCGGCAGTTGGGTGGCCGCCGGACCGTCGCGACACGGCTGCGACGAAGTTGCCTTGTTTGCCGCCGCTGACGATGATGACCGAGTTCGTTTGAGTATCGTAGTCGACCGCTGCGCCTAGCGATTGGGCGACGAAGCGCAGCGGGACTTCGATTCTGCCGGCGACTTCGCGCGCTGGCACATCGAGCGCCACCCGCCTGCCGGCTACGGTCGCCAACGTGCCGTTAAGCGGTACTTCGACCGTGCGAGCCGTCGTACCGACGACCGCAATGCGACGTTCGGCGTCGTAGGACACCGCTGCGCCTAGAGCCTCAAAGACGCCGCGCAGAGGAACGAGGACATGGTCGCCCACGGCTAAGGGCGGAACATCGCTGCTCAGCGGCTGCCCGTCGATGACGATCGAAGGCGCGGCCGCCGCCGCCGGTACGCAGGCGCACGCCAACAGGGTTAAGACGCTCAAACTGATGAGATGACGCATGCTGTTTATGGTTCACCCGCTGACGGCCTAACGGTTGGGGCTCTGGGGCCGTTTCCGAATTTCTTTCTGAGGATGCACCGGTCCCGTCAAACGACCGCGGCTTGGCGCGTAGCGAGCGTGCGCACGATTGAGTGTTAGAATGCGACGTAATGCCACGCTTCACTAGCGGATACCGCACAGGGACCCCTTGTCAAAAGCTGGAACCTTAGGCTATAATCTTCTAGCACTCAAGTGCCAAGACTGCTAACGCAAGCGGGCACGAGTCCCAAGTCTAACTGCATGCACCACCTTGTGAAGCACTCCCTGTGGCGTGCGGCCGCACGCGGCTACATCTAAGGAGGATCTGTTCCCGTGGCCCAAACTGCGACTAAAGTGGATATCAAACCGCTCGGCGACCGCGTCGTCGTCGAGTCGATAGAGCAAGCGCCCAAGACCGCTGGCGGCGTCATCCTGCCCGACACCGCCAAAGAGAAGCCCCAAGAGGGACTTATCCTAGCGGTCGGTCCCGGTCGTAAGACCGATAAAGGGGACGTTGTTCCGATCGAACTCAAGGCCGGCGACAAGGTCATCTATTCCAAGTACTCCGGCAGCGAGATCAAGATCGAAGGCCGCGAGTACCTGATCATCAGCGAGAAGGACGTTCTCGCCATCGTCAACCGCTAAAAGGAGCACGAGTTTTTCATGGCATCCAAAGAAATACTTTTCGACGAATCGGCCCGGCGGGCGCTGGAACGCGGCGCAAATACGCTGGCTGATGCCGTCAAGGTGACGCTTGGCCCCAAAGGCCGCAACGTCGTCATCGACAAGAAGTTCGGCTCACCGACGATCACCAACGACGGCGTGACGATCGCCAAGGAGATCGAGCTGCCCAATCACTTTGAGAACATGGGCGCGCAACTCGTAAAAGAGGTGGCGTCCAAGACCAACGACATCGCCGGTGACGGCACGACCACAGCCACCGTTTTGGCGCAGGCGATCATACGCGAGGGCCTTCGTAACGTGGCAGCCGGCTCGAATCCGCTGGCAATCAAGCGCGGCATCGAAGAGGCAGTCGAAGCGGTCGTCGACGAGCTAAAGAAGATGGCACGCAAGGTGGAAACTCAAGAAGATATCGCTCAGGTAGCGTCCATCTCTGCCAAGGACAAGGCCATCGGCTCGATCGTCGCCGACGCGATGGAAAAAGTGACCAAAGACGGCGTCATCACGGTCGAAGAGTCCAAGACGACCAAGACCGAGCTCGAACTCAAGGAAGGCATGCAGTTCGACAAGGGCTACATATCGCCGTATATGGTGACCGATGCCGAGCGGATGGAAGCGACGCTAAGCGATCCATACCTCCTCATCACCGAGCGCAAAGTCTCGGCCATCGCGGATATTTTGCCGCTGCTCGAAAAAGTAGTGCAGGTGCAAAAGCCGCTCGTAATTATCGCCGAAGACGTCGAGGGCGAAGCGCTGGCCACTCTGGTAGTAAACAAGCTGCGCGGAACGTTCACGTGTGTGGCCGTCAAGGCGCCCGGTTTCGGCGACCGACGCAAGGAGATGCTCAAGGACATCGCCATCCTGACCGGCGGAACGGTGATCTCCGAAGAACTCGGGCTGAAGCTCGATAAGGTCACGATCAACGAGTTGGGCAAAGCTCGTACGGTGAAGATCACGAAGGAAGAGACGACGATCGTCGACGGCGGCGGCAAGAAAGAAGAGATCAAAGGCCGCATCGAGCAGATAAAACGCCAGATCGACGACACCGATTCCGACTTCGACCGGGAGAAGCTTCAGGAGAGGCTGGCCAAGCTATCCGGCGGCGTCGCCGTAATCCAAGTCGGCGCGGCGACCGAAACGGAGCTCAAGGAAAAGAAGCACCGCATGGAAGACGCGGTCTCGACCGCTCGTTCGGCGGTCGAAGAGGGCATGTTGCCGGGCGGCGGGGCCGCGCTCGTGCACGGCATAAAGGTCCTCGAGTCGATGAAAACCTCAGCGCAGAACGGCATCGCGACCGACGAACAGGTCGGAATCAACATCGTCAAGCGCGCGCTCGAGGAGCCGCTTCGTCAAATCGCTGACAACGGCGGGTACGAGGGCAGCGTCGTCGTGCAGCACGTGAAGACGCTCGAGGCAAATCACGGCTTCGACGCCATGCTCGGCGACTACGGCGACATGTTCAAGAAGGGCATCGTGGACCCGCTCAAGGTCACTCGTTCGGCGCTTGAAAACGCCGCTTCGATCGCGGCCCTGCTGCTGACGACGGAGACGCTCGTCAGCGAGAAGCCGGAAGAGAAGAAAAACGGTGCCATGCCTCCGGGCGGCGGAGGTATGGGCGGATACGACATGATGTAGTCCCGCCTAAAGCGAAAGACCGCTGCAAAGCCCGGCGCAAGCCGGGCTTTGCGTTTACCGGTCTGGCGACGCGGGCATAGGAAGTTGTCGTACTCGGCTGCTTGCGGAGGCTTTCATATGGCCGGAATCCTTTGGGCCGTCGTCGTCATTTTGGTCATCGTCTGGCTCGTCAGTTTCCTCGCGCTTCACGTGACGAGCGGGCTCATCCATCTGCTGATCCTAGCAGCGATCATCATCGCCATCGTCAACCTAGTCGGGGGCAGGCGCGCCGTATAAGCAGCCGGCCGCGCCAACCGCTGCCACAGGTCCGGCATCCGATGCTGGCGACGCTGGTAGCGGAGCCGTTCGATGACCCGGGCTGGCTGTTCGAGACCAAATGGGACGGCGTGCGCGCATTGTGCACGATAGCCGAAGGCGGTCGCGTCAGCCTCACGTCGCGCAACGGGCTCGACTTGGCTGGGCAGTTTCCGGAACTGGCTGCCTTGGACAAGGCCTTTGGCGCGTTGCCAGTTCTGTTGGACGGCGAGATTGCGAGTCTGGACTCAGACGGCCGCTCTTCGTTTCAGCGGCTTCAGGGACGACTGAATCGGCCGGACCCCGATCGCCGCGTGCGCGAAGCGACGCCGGTGACTTACGTTGTCTTCGACCTGCTTTACCACGGCGGGCGGGACCTTAGGTCTCGACCGCTGAGTTACCGCAAAAGCCTTCTCGAGCGCAGTCTGCGCGCCGGCGCCCGCAGCGTTTCTTACTCTAAGCACATCGTAGGCGAGGGCCGCAAGCTTTATGAATTGGCTCAGGCCTACTCGCTTGAGGGCATCGTCGGTAAGCTAGCGCGCTCGGCTTACGTCGAGCGCCGCAGCCGCGACTGGGTAAAAATAAAGATCCAACGGCGCCAAGAGTTCGTCATCGGCGGCTGGACCGAGCCGCGCGGAGCCCGTAAACTGTTCGGCGCGCTGCTGCTGGGGGTTTACGACAAGGGCCGGCTCGACTACGTCGGCCATGTCGGCACCGGCTTCGGTGCAGCTTCGCTTGAGGAAGTGATGCGCCGGCTGGCGCCCTGGGAGACCGATCGGTGCCCTTTCGGAAAAAGGCCCAGCGCCAATGCGCCGTGTCATTGGGTCCAACCGCGCTTGGTCGCCGAAGTGAAGTTCGGGGAGTGGACGACCGACGGCATCTTGCGCCAACCGGTGTTCCTAGGGCTGCGACAAGACAAAGCGCCGAGCCAGTGCCGCCGCGAAACCGAGGTGCGTTAGGGACGGCCCACGCGCGCTGGACGCCGCCGCACACGCGCTGCCACGCAGCGGGCGGTCCACAGCAGCGCGCAGAGAACGATCGCGGCGATCACGGCGGCGATGATCGGATGAACGAAGGCCAGTATCAATCCGGCCACGGTCGCTAGGTCTTCGACGACGCTGATGAACGGATTGGCGACTCCCAAGCTCAGCGCGCTGGAACCGGCGCGCGTCGCGCTGCTAGCACTGTGGATCACGAGGGCGTTGAGCGCCCCAACCCCCATCGCGGCGTCTCGTTCGATCGGACTGCCGTTGTGCACCGTGCCGCCGACTAAAATCGCCCCGATCAGCGGTCGCACCACGAAATATGCGCCGTGCAGAGCGTGATCGACGACCGGGATCTTGTCGGCGGCCAGTTCGAGCACCGTCAACGCGCCGAGCAGTTCGCTCACGTGCGTCGAGCCCAGCCAACCGAAAGCCGGTCCTGGGTGGATCCAGCCGGCGTGCGCGCCGATCGAAGCCGCGAACAAAGTCAAAAAACCGCGCAGGCCGGCGCTCGTCGATAGCGCGTAAGCCAGCGCGTACTGCGTAGAGGAATCCATTAGATCGGTTATACCCAACTTGCCGGCCGATGTTGCACGTGGCAGCTCCAAACGAGCGATGCGCAACGTAGGCGCCTGCGCCGTCCGAGCGGGTAGGCGTCAGTCGCCGGCCGAATAAGCTTTTTATGTACCCAGACGATCTTTTTCATGAGTTCGACCGTATGTTTGCCGAACTCAGCCTTCCCATGTCGAGCCACGCGCGCCGCGGGTCTTTCAACCCGAACACCGACGTTCACCTAACCGATCGCGGGCGTACCGTACTGGTCCGGGTCGAGCTTGCGGGCGTTAGCAAAGAGAATATCAAGCTCGTCGTCGAGGGACCGACGCTTTACCTAGCGGGCGTCCGCGAGCCTAGCGGCCGCCGGGCAGACGGCGTGCTGCAAAAGGAGATCGACTACGGATACTTTCTCAAGCGGATACAGCTGCCGTCGAGCGTCGACGTCAGCCAGGCGCGGGCCGAGTACAAGGACGGAATGTTGAGCATCCAACTACCGGTATTAGACAGCTCTCGCCGCCTAGGCAACGACCGGATGGAAATCCGAATGGTCGTTCGCGGTCGCGGTTGATGGCCGAACAAAACCGAGAGCCTTTTAGCATACCGGCAGAGCTGGCGATTCTGCCGCTGCAAGAAGCCGTGCTCTTTCCCAACACCGTCATGCCGCTTGCCGTCACCAAGGCGCACGGCATAAAGCTCGTGGAGGACGCGCTCAAGAACGGCACGCCCGCCGGCGTCGTCGCGCTGCGCGAGCGAGATGTATCCCCGCCCGGCCCCGAGGATGTGTACACGGTCGGCACCGTCGCCATCATCCAGAAGATGATAAAAGTTCCCGACGGCACGCTGCGCTGCATCATCTCCGGCACCGTGCCCTTTCGCGTCGTCGAGTTCACGCAAGCGCAGCCCTACCTAGCGGCGCGAGTCGAACAGCTCGAGGAAGTGACGGTCGAAAGCGACGAGCTGACGGCACTGGCGCGCAACCTGGCGGCGCAGTACACTAAGCTGCTGTCGTTTTTGCCGTCGGCCCCTAAAGAGCTCGAGCTCGAAGTCAACAACATCAACGATCCGAATCTGCTGTCCTACTTCGTCGCATCCACGATGCGCCTCGATACGGCCGACAAACAGTCGGTGCTCGAAGAGCGAGACACCCTCGCGCGCCTGCGCATGCTGACGGCGTTCTTGACGCGCGAGCTGGAGGTGCTCGAACTCGGTCATAAGATCCAAAACGACATCCAAAAGGAGATGGACAAAAACCAGCGCGAGTACTATCTGCGCCAGCAACTGAAGGCGATTCAAGACGAGTTGGGCGAGACCGATCCGGCTCAGGCGGATGTCAACGAACTGCGCGAAAAGATCGACGCGGCAAAGATGCCGGAGGATGCGCAAAAGGCCGCCGTGCGCGAACTCGATCGACTGGGCAAGATCCCATCGGCGAGCCCGGAGTATTCTGTGATCAGGACGTACTTGGACTGGCTGGTCACCTTGCCGTGGTCGGTGACCACGGAGGACAGCCTGGATATCGGCAAGGCGCGCAAGATCCTGGACGAAGATCACTACGACTTGGAAAAAGTCAAGGATCGCATTTTAGAATATCTCGCGGTTCGAAAGCTCAAGAATACTTTGAGCGGACCGATCCTATGCTTCGTCGGGCCGCCCGGCGTCGGCAAGACGTCTTTGGGCAAATCGATCGCCCGGGCCATGCACCGTAAGTTCGTGCGGCTGTCGGTCGGCGGGGTCAGAGACGAGGCCGAGATTCGCGGTCATCGCCGAACGTATATCGGCGCGATGCCCGGCACTTTTATCCGCGCTATCCGCGACGTCGGTTCCAGCAACCCTCTGATCATGATAGACGAGATCGACAAAGTGGGCGCGGACTTCCGCGGCGATCCTCAGTCGGCGCTGCTGGAAGTGCTGGATCCGGAGCAGAACAACTCGTTTCGCGACCATTACTTAGACCTGTCGTTCGACCTGAGCAAAGTGCTCTTCATCGCCACCGCCAATCAGCTGGACACGATCTCCCCGCCGCTGCGGGACCGCATGGAGATCATCAACCTGGCTGGCTACACGCAGGCGGAAAAGATCGTGATCGCGCGCAAGTACCTGGTCTCCAAACAACTGGAAAACAACGGCCTCAGCCCTCGCCAATGCGTCATAACCAAAGACGCGATCGAATCGATAGTTGCCAACTACACCCGCGAGGCGGGCGTGCGAAACCTCGAGCGTGAGATAGCGACGGTTTGCCGCAAGGTCGCGCGCAAGATCGCCGAGGATGCGGACTACGTCGCGCGCGTGAACGCAAAGACGCTGGCGGATTATCTCGGCAAGCAGCGCTTCTTCGCCGAGGTGGCAAAACGCACCGCGACCAAAGGCGTCGCGACCGGCTTGGTGTGGACGCCGGTCGGCGGCGACATCGTCTTCGTCGAATCTTCGGTGATGCCGGGCACGGGTAAGCTCACGATGACCGGCCAACTCGGCGACGTCATGAAGGAATCGGCGCAGGCGGCGTTGTCTTTTCTGCGCAGCCGCTCGAAGGAGCTGAGGCTGTCGGACGACTTCTTCAACAAGCATGACGTGCACATCCACGTTCCCGCTGGAGCCGTGCCTAAAGACGGTCCGTCGGCGGGCGTGGCGATCGCGACGTCGCTCGTGTCGGCTTTGACCGGCCGCAAAGTAGAGTCGGGCATCGCGATGACCGGCGAGATAACGCTGACCGGTCAGGTGCTGCCGGTAGGCGGGATAAAGGAAAAGGTGCTAGGAGCGCGCCGCGCGGGCATCAAGCGCGTCGTGCTGCCGACGCGCAACGAACCCGACATGC
Source organism: Vulcanimicrobiota bacterium (assembly GCA_030853635.1). Taxonomy (GTDB): domain Bacteria; phylum Vulcanimicrobiota; class Vulcanimicrobiia; order Eremiobacterales; family Eremiobacteraceae; genus Mawsoniella. The sequence goes on from JALYUR010000067.1 coordinate 97,717, forward strand.
TTGAAGACGTGCCGGCCGAAGTCCGCAAGACGATGAAGGCGGTCTACGTCGACGAGCTTTCTCAGGCGCTGAAGGAAGCCCTTGGAACGCCGATGATTGCTCCGGTCGTGACGACGAACGGTCGCCGAAACGGCCGCGAATTGCCGGCCGCCGCTCAGTAGGTGAAAAGCACCGCGCCGTTAGCGTGCGGATGATTGGTCGGCGCGCCCCTGCAACTTCGAAGCGGCGGCGGCATCGACGAACCAGATAGGGCGGCGCCCCAGCGGTGACACCCGAGCGGCCGGCAATTCGGCACCTGCGCACGGTTCTTTGAGCACTGCTGCGAGCGCGTTGGCCTTATCGAAGCCGGCCACTAGGAAAACGACGGCGGCTGCCGCGTTGATCGCCGGATAGGTAAGCGTCAGGCGCCACGGCGACGGCACCGTTTCGCCGACGTAGTTGGCAACGCACGCGACGTCGCTCACGCTTAGGGCAGGACTGCCCGGGAACAGCGAAGCGGTGTGGCCGTCGGGACCCAAACCGAGATGCACTAAATCCAACCGCAGCTGTTGGTTGCCAAAGAAGCTTTGCAGCTCCACGCAGTACGCAGCGGCCCCAGCGGCCGGCTCGAGTTCCCCGCGCATGCGGTGGACGTTCGGCGCAGGCAAGGGCACGTGCGCGAGCAGATCTTTATGCGCCGCTGCATAGTTGCTGAGATCGCTTGCGGGGTCGACGCAGCGCTCGTCGCTCCAAAATACGTGCACGCGCCGCCAATCGACGGCGTCTTTAAACGGCGGCCGCGCCAGTACCGCGAACATCGCCCTGGGCGTCTTTCCTCCGGAAAGAGCGACGCTGAATCGCTCGGCTCGCTCGTGAGTCGCCCGGGCGCGCGAAACGAAGTCGCTCGCGGCCGCGACGGCGAGCTCGGCGAGCGATGCGCGGACTTCTAAAGTCAAGTTTAGGCTAGCGCCGCTTCCAATAACGGGTCGCTGCCGGCCTGGTCGATGCAGTCATGAAGCAGTTCGGCTTCGCCGGGGGCCTCGCGCTGGGCGTTCCAACGGCGCACCTCGTTCCCGGCCGCGTCGAGGGCCACGGCCGACATGTCCGCGCCGGCTTGCGCCCAACGCAGGCCTAACTGCGCCCGACTGCGGGATGACGAAAAGGCGATGCCGAGAACGAGGCCGCTCTGGCGGCCGGGGTCTGGCTTGGGAATCAGGCGTATGCGGCCGGCCAGGCGCGGCAGCCGGCTGACGATCCAACCGCCTAACAGCAGCGCACGGGCGGAGGGAGGCGTAGTGCGCAGCGGACTGGCCGCAAATTCGACGCTGCAGCGATCCAGCTGAGGCAATAGCGCTAGCACGTCCGCATGGTCGAAGCAGGCTGCCAGCGTCAAGCGCCAGGGCGCTACGCGCGCCCAGTTCAAGTCGGCAATGGCGGTGGCGCGGTTGACGTATTCGATCAGCCGGCGAAGCGTGTCCAGACCCGCCTCCCCGTCGCCAAAACGCACCGAATCGACGATGATCTTATCGGCGAAGCCGCCGATGCTGCGAAACAGCGGTGCTCGCAGCGGCGGTCCGCCGCGCCACCAGACGATGACCGGCAGATCGGCGGCGAGCAGCCCGCGGACCGCGCTGACGACGCGCTCACCGGAGTCCGGATGCGCGCGCAGCATTATTTCCGCGCCGCAGTTATCAGCGCCGGGGGGACCAGCCGCGCAATCTATTCCGACCCAGGCGCGGACCGCTTCGTCGGGCGATTCGTTGTCTTCGACGATCGTGATGGCGCGAATTGGATGGCTTGCGGCCAAGCGCGCGATGACGGCCGAGGCATCCACGCTTTGCGCCGGGTCCGGCACGAGCGTGAGTAGGTTCATCGTGCACGAACGCATGGGCATGCCGTCGCCGCGAGTTGCCGAAAACGTCCTCCATGTCGTCGCCAGCTCGGAATCGACGTCCGAGACGCTTATGGGCTTGAGCGCAGGCTGTTCGTCCGGCCCAAGCTCGCCGCGCTTCACAGATGCCGCCACTGGCGGGCGTCTTGGGCCAGCAGCCGATCGGCTTCGGCCGGTCCCCAAGTCCCTGCGGCGTAGTTGGGAAAGTTGGTCGCCCGATCGGTGTCCCATACGCTCAAGACCGGATCGAGCAGCGCCCATGCGGCTTCCACGCCGTCGGCGCGGTCGAAAAGCGTCTGATCGCCTTTCATGCAGTCCAAGATGAGGCGCTCGTACGCAGACGATTCTTCAGCGCCGAAAACCGCGCCGTACCCGAAATCCATGGCAACCGAGCGCACTCGCATGCTCGGACCGGGCACTTTGGCTCCGAAGCGCAACGTGATCGATTCGTTGGGTTGGATCGCCAGCGCGAGCACGTTGCCGGACAGTTCGCCGACTTGGCTTTTGCGAAACGGTAGGTGCGGGGCGGCTTTGAACTGGATGGCGATTTCGGAGCTTCGTTTGGGAAGGCGCTTGCCGGAACGCACGTAAAAGGGCACGTCCGCCCAGCGCCAGTTGTCGACGAAAAAACGAAAAGCTGCGTACGTCGGCGTGATGGAGTCTGTAGCCACGCCGTCCTCTTGGCGGTAGCCGACCACGCTCTCGCCGGCGATGAAACCCGGGCCGTACTGCCCGCGCACAGCCGATTGCCCGAGCGAACCGGCTTCGAGCGGCTTGATCGCCTCGATGACGCGGATCTTCTCGTCGCGAAAATCGCGCGCGTCAAAAGTCGTGGGCGGCTCCATCGCGACCAGGGACATCAGCTGAAAAGCATGGTTTTGAATGATGTCTCGTACGACGCCGGTCTCCTCATAGAAGCTGCCGCGCGACTCGATCCCCAAACTTTCGGCGACCGTGATCTGCACGTTGTCGACGTAGCGTCGATTCCAGATCGGCTCGAATATGCCGTTGGCGAAGCGGAAGACGAGGATGTTCTGAACGGTCTCTTTGCCGAGATAATGATCGATCCGATAGACTTGATCTTCTGACAGGTAGGTCAGCAGCTCTTCGTTGAGCGCGCGTGCCGAAGCTAGGTCATGGCCGAACGGTTTCTCTACGATGATGCGCACGAACCGCCCGAGCGGACTGCCGGGCTTGTCCAACCCCGCCGCGTGAAGCCGCTTGACGATAGCGCCGTAAAGACTCGCGGGCGTGGCGATGTAAAAAATGCGGTTGCCTCCGGTTCCATGCTCGGCGTCAGCGCGTTCCACAGCGGCTTTGAGAGCCACGTATGCTTGCGCGTCGTGAAAGTCACCGGTGACGTACTGGAATTGCTCGGCCAAGTGCAGGAGCGTGCCGTCGTCACGGCGGCGAATTTCGCTCGATTCGCCCACCGACTTGGTCAGCAGGGCGCGGAAGGCGGCGTCATCCATCGGCGGCCGCGCAAAACCGGTCACCGCGAAAGCGGACGGCAGCAGCCGCGCTTGGGCTAGGTTGTATATCGCCGGCAAGAGCTTGCGATGCGTGAGATCGCCCGAGGCGCCGAAGATCACGAGTTGGCAAGGCTCGGTCGCGCGGTCCTCGCGCAGCCCTTCGCGGAACGGGTTGACGAGCGAGGAGACCGCCATCGCGCCGGCCGGTTCTAGGTCTTCGAAGCCGCGCCGCCGCTGTCGGCGGCTTGGCCATGAACCGCGTGACCGCCGAACTGGTTGCGCAGCGCGGCGATTACCTTGGCGGAGAACGAATCGCGTTGCCGCGAGCGGAAGCGCGCGAAAAGCGAGAGGGCCAGCGCCGGCACCGGGACGGCGAAGTCGATGGCGTCGCTCACGGTCCATCGCCCCTCGCCGGTGTCATCGACGTAGCCTTCGATCGCAGCAAGCTTGGGATCTTGGGCAAATGCCAGCTCGGCCAGTTCGAGCAGCCACGAACGCACGACGCTGCCTTGGTTCCATAGATGACTTATCTTCTGCAAGTCCAGATCGACCGCAAAAGGCGAGGCAGTCAGCAGTTCGAAGCCTTCGCCGTAGGCTTGGAGCATGCCGTACTCCACGCCGTTATGGACCATCTTGACGAAGTGGCCCGCGCCAACCGGACCGACCCGCTGATAGCCCTCCTTGGGCGCAAGCGTGGTGAAGATCGGTTCCAGCCGGCGGCAGACCTGCTCGTCGCCGCCGACCATCAGGCAGTATCCCTCTTTCAAGCCCCAAACGCCGCCGGAAACACCGGCGTCGACGAAAGAGATTCCTTTTGAGGCCAAAGACTGCGCCTGCGCCTGGGCTTCTTTCCAATAGGAGTTGCCTCCGTCGATGATCGCGTCGCCGGATTCCAGGAGCGCGCTGAGCTGGTCGATCGTCTGGCGCGTCGCATCTCCCGATGGGACCATGACCCATGCGGCCCGCGGCGGACTGAGGTATCTGACCAGCGCCTCCAAGGAATCGCAGCCCGTCGCCCCGTCAGCCGCCGCCTTGTGCACGGCTTCCGGGCTGCGGTCGTAAGCCGCCACCTCGTGTTTGCCTTCGAGCAAGCGCTGCACCATGTTGGCGCCCATCTTGCCCAGACCGACCATACCGACTTGCACGATTAGCGCGCTCCCATCGCATAAAGCGGGCCGGGCGCACCAGTCGCTGGCCGCTGCGGCGAGCCCACTGGCAGGCGAGAGCTAAAGCGCAACGGCCGATGACTTTTCATCGAGCGATCCCATCAGTTTTGAGAAGGATTCTTCAAAGGCGATCAAGCCGTCCGCGAGCAGTTTGTCGGTGATGCTCTTGAGCCCGATGCCCAGCGAAGACAGCTCCTCGATCGTCCGGTCAGCCTCGGCCATGCCTTGAACCAACGTGTCGGCGACCTTACCGTGGTCGCGGAAGGCATCGATGGTGGCGGGCGGCATCGTATCTACGGTGTCGGCTCCTATGAGCGCCTCGACGTAATACGTGTCCGGATAATTGGGGTTTTTGGTCGAAGTGCTCGCCCATAGCGGCCTCTGCGGCCGGGCACCGACTGCCGCCAACCGTTTGAAACGGTCCGCCGAAACCGAACGCTGGTAGCAGCGGTAAAGCCGCTTCGAGTTGGCGATGGCCGTCTTGCCCCTAAGCGCAGCCAACCGGCGCTTCGTCATCGCGTCGGCCGATTGCATCGCCGCTTCGATGCGCCTATCGGTCTCGGTGTCGACCCGGCTGACGAAGCACGACGCCACCGAAGACACATCGTGCAGCGGCAGCGCCTTGGCGCGGCGGTCTTCCAACCCGCTCAAGTACGCGTCGATCACGCGCTCGTAGTATTGCTCGCCGAACATCAGCGTTATGTTGACGTTGACTCCCTTTGCGATAAGTTCCCTAACCGCCGGGATGCCTTCGTCTGTCGCCGGAACCTTGATCATCACGTTCGACCGCTCGATGAGCTGCCATAACCGCAACGCCTCGGCGATCGAGCCTTGAGTCTCTTTGGCGAGCTTCGGCGGCAACTCCATCGATACGAATCCATCGGCGCCGGCAGTCGATGCGTAGACCGGCGCCAGGACGTCGCACGCGTCTCGTATGTCCTCGGTCGTCAACTCGTCGTAGATCTGCTTGGCATCCTTGCCCGCTTCAACCGCAGCCTTGATCGCCTCATCGTAGTCTTTGCCAGTCGAGAAAGCCTTTTCGAAGATGGTCGGATTCGACGTCACTCCCCGCAGACCGTCCTCGCGCACGAGCTTGGCAAGCTCGCCCGAACGCGTGTAGCCGCGGCGGATGTTGTCCAACCACATGCTCTGTCCATGGGCGATCAGCTCGCTGAGCGGATTAGTCACGATGGATTTACCTCTTTCGCCTGGCGGTGCGTGCTTGCATGAGGTAGTTGGCCGATCGCCCGATGCGACCTCCGGTGCGTCGCATTTGCCTCAGACTAGGGTGATGCCAGCAGCGCTTGTCAGCGAGCCGATGATCTGCGCCTGGACGTCGCCATCATGGCGCAGCGCTGAGACGACGTCATCCCCGGCGTCGGGTTCGACCGCGATGAGCAATCCGCCGGAGGTCTGCGCATCGCACAGCGCGAGCGCAAGATCGCCCGTGATTGCGGGATCAAAGCGCGTCCCAGCTGCTGCGGCGGCGCTGCGATTGTCGTGCGTTCCGCCCGGAGCGCATCCGCGCCTCACGAGTCCGAGCGTCTGGGCAAACAGCGGCACGTCTGCCGATCTGATAACAGCACCGGTCCGGCTCGCCTCAGTCAGCTCCCGGAGGTGGCCGAGCAGCCCGAAACCGGTAACGTCCGTAGCCGCGTGGGCGCCAAAACGCAGTGCAATCCGGCTGGCACAGGCGTTCAAGCGCTCCATCGATGCGATGGCGGTGCGCAGGTCGCCATCCGAAATCATGTCGCGCCGGCGCGCGGTCGTCAGCACGCCCGTCCCTAAGGGCTTAGTCAGTATCAAAGCGTCTAGCGCCCGGCCGCCCGAGTTGCGCAAGATGCGCTGCGGGTGAACGACGCCGCTGACGCACAAGCCATACTTGGGAACGTCGTCCTTGATCGTATGACCGCCTATCACCTCGATGCCCGCCTCGCGAGCCTTTTCAATCCCGCCGGCGAGTATCTCGGTCAGCAGCGCGGTTTCCAAGCCGGTTTCCGGGAAGGCCGCCAAGGCAATGGCCGAGACCGGCTGTGCGCCCATGGCATAGATGTCAGACAGCGCGTTGGCGGCGGCGATCCGGCCAAAGGTCCGCGCATCGTCGACTATGGGCGTGAAAAAATCCACCGACTGTACCAGTGCGAGGTCATCGTTGAGACGGTAAACGCCGGCATCATCGGACGTGCGCATGCCCACCAGAACGTCGGGATCTTCGATAGAGGGCAGAGCGCGCAGCACCTGCGCGAGGACGCGTGCGTCCATCTTGGAAGCTCAACCCGCGCAGCTTGAAAAGTGCGTCAATCGACGGATCTCGGTCCGCGTCATCGACGCGTAGTTAGGGAGCATAAGCGCGGCGACCTGGACGACGGCCTTAGGAGCTGCCTAGTGATGCCGATAACTATTACGCCAAGGAGGCGCTCATGAATATAAACGGCCGGTTCGCTGTCTTTTTTCGCCGCGTTGTGCCGGCGGCACTGTGCCTGCTGGTGGCCGGCATCGCCTCCGGAGCGCCAGCCGCTCAATCGGCCTCCGTACGGGTCGCCGTCTTCGGGTTCACGAACGCGGCCCATGCGCCCAGCAGCCTGCCGGCTGCGTTGAGCCAGGCCCTGTACCGGGGCGCCGGTTCGGGCGGCACGCGGCTGCTGGTTGGAGACGGACCGATTGCCCTGCCCTTGGGTGCAGGCGGCGATCGGCTCGACGCGGCGCTGGCCGCATGCACTAAAGCGGGTGCCGGCAAATTTTTGATCGGCGATCTGATCGAGTTCGATGGATCGACCGCCGTCTACCGTCTTTCGTCCTACGGCGTTCAGCCGCTGCGGGTCTTAGGCTCCCAAGTTTTTTCGCAGACCGTGGCGTTGCACGCAGGCGCGCCGGCCGCCCTCGATCTGGCCGCAGACGTCGCAGCACTCGATGCTCGGCGCCCGGCGACCGGCACCATCTATTCAGTCGATGACGGCATTCACGCGGACGTGGGGTCAGCCGAGGGTTTTCGCTTGGGCGAACGGTTCAACGTCGTCCGTAACGGCATGAACGTCGCGCAGGTGCAGATCGCTTCAATCGACAGCGGCGAAGCGGTTTTGGTAGTGACGAGCGCGTTTCCCGGATTCAAGCCCGCCGTCGGCGACCGAGTAGTGAGCATCGATCGCGCCAGCCTGTCGACCCCGCCGCCCGCCGACACGGGGCACTTCAACCCGCTGGCGACCGCGCTGGCAATCGGAGCCGCGCTGATCGCGATCGGTCACCACGGCCAACCTGCCGTGTCTGCCGGGGCGTCGCCGACACCTGTCCCCAGCCAGTCGCCGTTCACCGTCAGCGTCGGAACCGCTGCGGGGACGGCTCCCAGCCCGGTCACGCTGTCTTTCGTCTTTTCTCAACCCGTGAGCGCGACCTCGCAGTTCGCGATCGCCGGGACGATAGCCGACGCGAGCGTGCAGATCGGTGCTCTGTCCTTAGGCAACCCGGAACCGTTGGCCGGCCCTCACCCCGAAGCGGCTAACTCCACCTGGCAGGTGACGTTCGACTCCACGGGCCAGGTGCTCAGCATCGTCGCCACCGGTCTGAGTCCGGGTCAAAGGCTGCAGTTCACTTTCACCAGCGGCATCACCGATGCCGCCGGTCAAACGCTTTCGCCGCCTGCGCCGTTCGTGTACTCCGCGTTCGCCGCGCGGCACCAGCTCGGCGCAGTGCCGGCGCAGCGGCCGCTGGGCCCGACGCCCAAACGGGTGCTCAATCCGTCCGCGCCGGCGCCTGCCGCTTCACGGACCCCAACCCAACGCCGTACGCGCGTCGTGCCGCCGGGCTAGAGGATCGTCGCTGACGTGCTCCATCTTTCAAAACGCCCCACTCTACAAGCGGTGGTGCCGCAGCACGATAACCCCGAGCGGCCTGACACGTTTGGGCAATGCCGCTTCGATTGCCGCGACCGCGGGGCGGTCGAGCGCCTCTAGGGCCGCGACGCTGGGCGATTTTCGCAGCGCGTTTCGAACGTCGGCGTTCATGGGGAAGAAAAGCGCGATGAAAAGCGCTAGCCACATGAGGGCGATCGACTTGCATGCGCCGACCAGCCCGCCGCCCAATCCGCTTAACGTCGCGCAGACCGGCAGTGCTGCGAAACGCTCGAGGAAGACACCCCCGATCCGGATCGCGGCGAAGAAGCCTAGGAACAAGGACCATAAGGCTGCCAAATGAGAAACCGGTGCCGACAGGTGCCACCGCCGGCCCAAGCTTTCGGCTAGAGGTCCGGCGAAGCGAGCCGCCATCCACCATCCGCCGACGATCGCCAACACGCCGCCGAGTTCGCGCACAAAGCCGCAGCGGTAGCCTCCCCAAAAGCCCAAGCACAGCGTTAGACCGACCAAAACGTCTACCCACGTCACGAGCCGTCCGGCGCGCGCAGCCTGGCGCCGCAGCTCTTGGCGAGCGCGGCGACGATCCGCTCGACTGCGCTGTCCGCTTGCGCATCGGTTATCGTCGCGGCGTTGTATCTCAGCACCAAACTCAAAGCGATGCTCTTGCGGCCCTGGCCCAATTGCGGGCCCCTGTATTCGTCGAAGGCCCGAGCAGATTCCAACGCATCGACGCCCGCGCCGCGGGCGGCGTCGACGAGATCGCCGGCGGTGATGCTTTCCTCGACGACCAAGGCTATATCGCGCACGGCTGCCGGCAAGCGCGGCGCGGCCCGATAGCGGCCGACCGGACGGCGTTTGGGCAGCCGGTCCAAGAACAACTCGAAGCCGTAGGTGCTTGCTGGCAATTCGTAGGCCCGAGCCAAGCTTGGATGCAGCATGCCGAACAACGCTACGCTTACGTCCTCGACGCAGATCTCGCCTGAGATTTTAGGATGGGACCACAAACTCGGCTTGGCAACGGTGCGCCCTGTTTGACCGGTCAGCTGCTCCACGACATACTCGACGTGGCCCTTGACTTCGAGCAGGCGCACATCGACAGTCGGCGGACGGCTTTGCGGCTCGAACGAAACCAGCGCGAACAAAGACGGGCGTTCGCGCGTTTGGCCCTCATCGCAAACCGCAAAGACGTGGCCGATTTCGAAGATGCCTCCGCCGCGCTTGGGGGCCTTGGCACCGCACGCCAAGAGCCCCGGCAGCAGGCTGGGGCGCAAGAAACGCTGGTCCTCCGACAGCGGGTTGGCGATCGTTGCCAACCCGGTCCAAAACGGCAAGCCCGACCGCTCCCAAACAGCTATTGTCTTGGATCCTTGCAGTCCAAGGCTGACGATCTCTCGATAACCGAGCGCAGCTACCGCCTGCGCCAGCCATTTCTCCTGTAGGTAATCTCCCTCATCGACGTCTTGCGCAGCGGCAGTCGATCGGCGTTCCGGGATGGCATCGAAACCCACCCCGCGCGCGACTTCTTCGATGACGTCGATCTCCTCCGCGATGTCGGCGCGCCACCATGGCACCGAGACGAGCATCGGAGCGCCGTCCGTCACGCGAAAGCCGATGCGTTCTACACCTTGCTTCATCGCGTCGCGGTCTAGCCGCGTGCCCAAAACCGCATTTACTCGGTCAGGGCGCACGGCGATCGTAGGCGGAGCCGATGGTTCTTCACCGGCTACGGCGACCGCGGAGGCGACGGCCCCGGCGCCGCTCAGCAAAGCTGCGGCAGCCGTTTGGCCCGCGTCTGCAAACAGCAGGGGGAGATTGCGCTCGTGCCGTGACGCGCCTTCCGTCCGCAGGCCGAGCGCGATGGCCGCGCGCCGGACGCGTGGGCCGACGAAGTTGGGCGACTCGGCGAATACTTCGGTCGTCGATTCGTCGACCGCGCACGCCGCGCCGCCGAAAATGCCTGCGATGCCGATCGGGCCGCGATCGTCCGCTATTACAGGCGCTCCCACGGGCAACGATCTAAGCACGCCGTCCAGCGTGATCACGGTTTCGCCGGCGCGGGCCGCGCGCGCGACGATTTTATCGCCTTGGATCTTCGCCGCGTCGTAGAAATGCAGCGGTTGACCTGTCTCGATCTGCACGTAGTTGGAGACGTCGACTAAAAAGCTGATGCTGCGCACGCCTGCAGCTTCCAACCGCAGCGCGAGCCACAGCGGCGAGCGCCGATTGGAGCATCTGCCGAAGTGCTGGCCGAGCAGCCGCCGGCAGACCGACGCGTCGCCGATTTCGACCCCGATTGCGGGCGTCTTGGCGCCCCCTCTTGGGGCCGGCCGCGGCTCGAGGAACGGTTCGCGGAACGGCTGACCCAGCCAAGCCGAAGCTTCGCGGGCGAGGCCGATTATGCAAAGACAGTCAGGGCGATTGGACGGAATCTCGACATCGAGCACTGCTTGGGCATAGCCAACTTCACTCCAGAACTCTGCGCCCGGCCGCGCGCCGGGGTCCATGATCAGGATGCCGTCCTCGAAATTGCCGGGCAGCGCAAGCTCCGCCGCGGAACACATCATGCCGGCGGAGTCGACGCCGCGCAGCGTCGACCTGCGAATGACTTTGGTCTGGGGCCGGGACCCGTCTCCGGCCGAATCGGCGAACACGGCCGCGCCTTCCAACGCGATAGGCACCGCATCGCCGACGGACACGTTGGTGGCGCCGGTGACGATCTGGAGCTTCGAGCCGCCGACATTCACCGACGATATCTGGAGACGGTCGGCATTGGGATGCGGGGCCAATCGCTCTATGCGCCCCACCACGATCCGGTCAAGCTTGAGCTGGTCGAAAATACGCTCGACGGTGAAGCCGCGCTCGGTCAGCGCCGCCGCGACGTCAGAAGCCGGGGCAGGGACCGCGAGGAAGTCATGCAGCCATGCCAAGGGAACGCGCATGCTAGGCGATGCGGTCCAGCGCGGCCGGGTCGTTCTCCGTGAAGACCCGGATGTCGTCTATGCCGTGGCGGGCCATGGCGATGCGCTCGATGCCCAAACCCCAGGCCCAACCGCTGTAAGTTTGCGGGTCATAACCGGCGGCGGCCAGCACGCGCGGATGAACCATGCCGCTGCCGCCCATTTCGAGCCATCCCGAGCCGCCGCACGTGCGGCAGCCGGCGCCGTCGCAAAGCGGGCACGAAACATCTACCTCGGCGGAAGGCTCGGTGAACTGAAAATAGGACGGTCGGAAACGCGTTCGCTGCTTGGGACCGAATAAGTGAGCGCAAAGGTCGTTTGCAAACCCCTTGAGGTGACCGAAGCAGACGTCTTTGTCGACGTGCAGACCTTCGATCTGATGGAACGCGAACGAGTGTCGTGCGTCCAATGCGTCACGCCGATAGACTTTGCCGGGCACGAGTATCGCCAGCGGTGGCCGGTAGCGTTCCATCGACCTGACCTGCATCGGCGAGGTGTGGGTGCGCAGTAAGTTGCCGCCGGTCAGGTAAAACGTGTCCATGCTGTCGCGCGCCGGATGGTCCGCCGGGATATTCATCGCTTCGAAATTGTAGTGCTCGGTTTCGATCTCCGGTCCAATGACGATGGCGAAGCCTCGGCACCTGAAGAAGTCGGCTACGTCATCGAGAGTCCTCCTCAGCACGTGGAGCGGTTGGATTTTGGTGGCGATGCCCGGAAAAGTTACGTCGCACCCCTGCCCGAGCGTCGCCTCCAAGGCCGCTTCATCCAGCCGCGCTCGGGCGCGATCCAGCGCTTCCTCGATCCGAGCTTTGGCATCGTTTGCATGCCGGCCGAATTCGGCGCGCCGATCCTTGGGAACCGATGCGACCGCCGCCATGACGCGTGAGAGCCTACCGCCCTTGCGGCCCAGCACCTCGGTGCGCAAAGCATCGAGCCGCGCCGCGTCTTGGGCGGCGGCGGCTTGGCGGACGACGTCGTCTGCTAGCTCGGCGAGCTGGTCGTCCACGTTTTTTTACCCCTCATAATAGCAATATGGCCGCATTGCTGCGGCCAAGGGCTCCGAAGGCAGGAAACGTTGGTTAGTGAGACACTTGAGGCGCGAGTCGCTTATAGAGCAAATAGGCCGAAACGGAACCGGTGGACTTAAACAACTTCCAGAATAGTTCCGGAGCAAGCATCGTTGACGCCGACCTCCTCGTATTCTATATTTTTCCCTGGGCGCTAGTATAACATGGCTGGAGCCTGCGGGCAAGAGCCGCGCCGCCGCGCGTTTTATGCCTACTCAGCGTTAGGCGCTCGGCGTTCGATGCGCTGTCGCCGCGCGATTTCGTATAAGATAATGGACCCTGCCACCGCAGCGTTGAGGGATTCGGCATCCTCCGTTTGCGGGATGCCGACTAGCGACGCCATGTCGCCCGGCGGCAGGGCCCGGTGGCCTCGGCGCTCGTGGCCGATCAGCAGTGCCAGCCGCTCCGGCACTGTGACGTCGCGCACATCAGCCGCACCGGCTTGGGCGGCGACGATCGTCAGCTGGGCGGCGTCGAGCTCGCGCTTCATCGGCGGCCAATCATCGTACGCGATGATCGGTATGCGGAAAAGCGTGCCCATCGTAGCCCGAACGGTCTTGTCGTTATACGGATCGACGCTGCGCCGACCGAAGCAGACCGCCTGCGCTCCAAACGCGTGCGCGCTGCGCACCAGAGTTCCGGCGTTGCCTGGGTCGGATATACCATCGAGGATCAAAACCACTCCCGGACGCCCTGGCGGGAAAATCGCAGATAGAGCGTCGGGGGGGTGGTGAACGAAGGCCGCGACCGCTATTATGCCTTGAGTCGACGCAGTCGAAGCCAGCGATGCCATGACACGCTCGTCCACGCTGTGCGTCGCAACGCCGGCGGCGGTCAACCGGCGGCGCAACGCATCGACGGCCGGATTGGCCGGTGCGACCCAATAAGCGCGGTGCAAACCGGCGCCTGCGTCCAAAGCCTCGCGGACCAGCGTGATACCTTCAATGAGAAAGCACCGCTGTGTCTGGCGATGCTTTTTCTGGTGCAGCAGGCGCGCTGCTCGGACTTGGGGGTGGTGGAAGCCGGATGGCAAGGCGCTAGACGCCAAGCCTAAGCCTCGGTGGCGGCTTTCGTCAAATGCTTTTTCGCTAGTTGCGCCAACTGGCTAAACGCGCCCCGATCGTTGAGCGCGAGCTCGGCCAGGACTTTGCGATTGATCGTCACGCCTTCTTTTTTCAAGCCGCTCAGCAGGCGGCTGTAGCTTATGCCGTCGTGGCGCGCCGCCGCGTTGATGCGATTGATCCACAAAGCTCGGAACTCGCGCTTGCGGTTGCGCCGGTCCCGAAAAGCGTACGTCATGGAATGAAGCAGCGCTTCGTTCGCCGCTTTGTATGTGTGGCCGCGAGCGCCGCGAAAGCCTTTGACCGCTTTTAGGATGCGGCGCCGCTTTTTCAGCGCCAGCATCCCGCGTTTTACCCTAGCCATATCGCTTCCTTAGACCTTTCCTTCGTCGCGGACCTCGGCGTTGCTTCACTCGGCCCTCAAGCGTAGGGCAATTGCCGCTTGAGCCGAGGCGTGTCGGTGGGATCGACCACCACTTGCTTGCGGAACTTCCTGATCCGTTTGGGCGATTTCTTGGTCAGGATGTGGCTGCAGCCTGAAAATTGGCGCTCGCGCACGAACTTTCCGGTCCCCGTGAGCTTGACTCGCTTGGCCGTGCCGCGGTGAGTCTTTAATTTCGGCATAGTTCCCTCTGCGTCATCAGACGCTCGTATCACCGGCTGCGGCGGCGACTGTTTTGGTGCCGGCTCGCGCTCCGCCCACTGCGGAAAGCTCCTGGCGCGGAGACAGGATCATGAACATGTTTCTTCCTTCAAGCCTCGGTTCGCGTTCGACCGTCGCGAACGTCACGCTGTCCTTAGCGACCCTGTCGAGAAGCCGTCGGCCGTGCTGTGCGTAGGTGATCTCGCGGCCGCGGAACATGATCGTTACTTTTACCTTGTCGCCGTCGTGCAAGAGCCGCTCGGCGGTACGGAACTTGACTAGGTAGTCGTGCTCCTCTATCTTGGGCCGCAGTTTGACCTCGCGCAGCTCCATGTTGTGGGCTTTCTTGCGAGCCTCTTTGTCCTTTTTGTTCTGCTCGTACTTCAGCCGTCCGTAGTCGGAGAGCCGGCAAACCGGCGGAGCCGCATTGGGTGAAACCTCGATGAGGTCGACGCCCCGGTCTCGCGCCAAGCTGAGAGCGTCGTACGTCCCCATGATTCCCAATTGGGCTCCGTCATCGGCTATGACGCGCACCTGAGGCACGCGGATTTGGTCGTTGATCCGAAGCAGGCGGCTAATGAGGAATTCCCCGGACGGTCGTCGTCACGGATCTTTGAATAGGCTGTTCTCCCTTTCAGAACCGAGCGCGCGAACAAAACTACTAGCCCGCGCCGGCGAGCTACCCGAACAAAGACGTCAAAGTGAGAACCCGAGGCCTTCGTCTTTTCGGACCGAGACGGCAGCTAAGCGCTGTTCGGTGCGAAGGGTAGTTTACCGCCTTGGAATTATACCAGGGCGGCCAGTCGCGGTCAAGCCGAGCGCAGGCGGCGGCACGCGCCGAAGCGAAATGCGATGCGGTGGTCAAGGAAGATTACAAGACGCCGCATCCGTGGCAAAAGAGGCCTTCGGACGAGCGTAAGCTGGGTCTGGTCATGGTCAACACCGGTCCGGGGAAGGGCAAGACGACGGCTGCGTTGGGCCTGGCTCTGCGCGCTATCGGTCACAACCATCGGGTCAAGATCATCCAGTTCATGAAGGGCGACCCGAACTTCGGCGAACTGCTCATCCGCCGTCGACTGCCCGAGCTCGAGATCGAGCAGTATGGCCTCGACCGCTTCGTGGATCCCAAGGCGCCCGAACCGGCTCAAGTAGCCAAAGCGCTCGAAGGCTTCGCAGCCGCCAGGGAGGCGGTGCTCGGCGGCGATTACGACGTCGTCATCTTGGACGAAGCCAACGTGGCGATGTCTTTCGGCCTGGTACCGGTAGCCGGGATGGTGCAGCTTCTCGCCAACAGGCCGCGACACGTCGAGGTCGTCCTCACCGGCCGCGACGCGCCGCCCGAAATCGTCGCCGTAGCGGACTACGTAAACGAGATCCGCGACGTCAAGCATCCTTACCAAGCCAAGGTTCCCGCTCGGGTCGGAATAGAGTTTTAAGCTACGTTGCTGCGGCGTGAGGACGACATAGTGGCGAAGACGATCGAACCTAAGAGCGGGGCGCGCAACGGTGGGGCCGCAGCGTGGGGGTCACAGGCTCAAAGCGCCCCACAGCGGGCGGGCGCCGTCGACCGGACGATCTCCAACCATCCGCTTAAGCCGCTCTACGGGCCTGCCGATGCAGCCGAGCTGGTTCCTGAGCGCGATTTGAGCTATCCGGGCCAGTATCCGTTCACGCGGGGCATCCATCCGACGATGTATCGGGGTCGGCTGTGGACGATGCGTCAGTTCGCCGGTTTCGGAACGGCCACCCAGACCAACGAGCGCTATAAATTCTTGCTGTCTCAAGGGCAGACCGGTCTTTCGGTGGCCTTCGACATGCCGGCGCTCATGGGTTACGACTCCGATCATCCGCGCGCTTCGGGCGAGGTCGGCAAATGCGGCGTGGCCATCGCTACGCCGGACGACATGCACGATCTGTTCGCCGGAATCGATCTGGGTTCTATCACGACTTCGATGACGATAAACTGCACGGCGCCGGTCGCGCTGGCGATGTACATAGCCGCGGCGGAGCGCCAAGGAGTCGCTGCCGACAAGCTGGGCGGCACGCTGCAAAACGATATGCTCAAAGAGTACATCGCGCAAAAAGAGTGGATATATCCTCCCGAGCCCTCGATGCGTATCATAACCGACATGATCGCTTACTGCGCGCAATACGTTCCGAAGTGGAACACGATCTCGATCTCCGGCTACCACATCCGCGAGGCGGGCTCTACGGCGGTTCAGGAGCTCGCGTTCACGCTTGCGGACGGTTTTGCTTATGTCGAGGCGGGCATCGCGGCCGGGCTTAGCGTCGATGACTTTGCTCCGCGGCTCTCGTTCTTTTTCAATTCGCACTCCGATTTTTTCGAGGAGATCGCCAAGTTCCGAGCAGCGCGCCGCATTTGGGCGCGCCATTTGCGCGAACGCTATGGTGCCAAGAACCCGCGCTCCTGGGCGCTGCGCTTTCATACCCAAACGGCCGGCTGCTCGGCCACGGCGCAGCAGCCCGAGAACAACATCATGCGCACCGCTTTTCAAGCGCTTGCGGCGGTGTTGGGCGGTACCCAGTCGCTGCATACCAACTCGCTCGACGAAGTCCTAGCGCTGCCGACCGAAAAGAACGTCCAGATCGCCCTGCGCACGCAGCAGGTGATCGCCTACGAAACCGGCACGGCCAACGTCATAGATCCATTGGGCGGGTCGTACTTCGTCGAGAAGTTGACTACCGAGATGGAGGAGCAAGCCGAAGATTACTTTCGCCGTATCGACGAATTCGGCGGAGTGATCCCCGCCATCCACGCCGGTTTTTTCCAACGCGAGATCGCCGACGCTTCTTACACGTACCAGCGTGAGGTCGAAAGCGGCGAGCGCATCATAGTCGGTGTGAACGACTTCATCACCGATGAAGAGCAGCAGATCGGCTTGCTCAAGATCGACCGCGCGATGGAACTCGCCCAGATCGACCGCGTCCGTGCGTTTCGCGCCAGGCGCGACGGCGATGAAGTAAATCGGGCGTTAGCAGCCCTGAAGCGGGCCGCCGAGACGGATGAAAACTTGATGCCGCACTACCTCAACTGCGTCAAGAGCAAGGCGACCCTGGGAGAGATCTCGGAGGAGCTGGTGCCGGTTTTCGGGCGCTACCGCGAGCCGGCGTTCATCTAGGCGCCGTGCAGCAACCGATCCGTATCCTGGTTGCCAAGGCCGGGCTCGACGGCCACGACCGCGGCGCCAAAGTCATCGCTCGGGCGATGCGCGATGCGGGATTCGAGGTCATCTATACCGGCCTGCATCAAACCCCCGAACAAGTGGTCGACGCGGCGCTTCAGGAGGATGTCGACGGCATCGGGCTGTCCGTGCTGTCAGGCGCCCATATGACGCTGTTCCCGCGCATCCGACAATTGCTCGATGAGGCAGCCGCCGCGGACATCGTTTTGTTCGGCGGCGGCACCATACCTAATGAAGACGTGCAGCCGCTGCTCGACGCCGGCATCGCGGCTGTATTTACGCCCGGTACGCCCATGGTCACGATCATCGACTTCGTCCGCACGACGTGCGTAAAGCGCGTCGAAGCATAACGGCGTCTTGACGCCCGCAGCCGTGCGGGTGCGTTTCGCGCCTAGCCCGACCGGTTATCTTCACGTCGGCGGGGCGCACACTGCGCTCTTCAACTGGCTGTTCGCCCGTCATCACCGCGGCGCGTTCGTGCTTCGCATCGAAGACACCGACGCGGCCCGCAGCAAGCCCGAATTCGCCGAAGCGATTTTCTCGGGTTTGCGCTGGCTCGGCCTCGACTGGGATGAGGGCCCGGATAAAGGCGGTCCGTACGGTCCTTACGCCCAAAGCGAGCGAAGCGGCTTCTACGTCCAAGCGGCGGCGGCGTTGGAGGATGACGGATTTACCTATCGCTGTTTTTGCGCCCCGGACAAACAGACGGACCAGAGGGCCTGCACCTGTCGCGCTTTAGAGCCGGCCCGAGCGTCCACGCTGCTCGCCCGGGGCCAGCCGGCGGTTGTCAAGTTCCGCGTCGACCGAACTCGGCCGATCGCGATCGAGGATGCCGTACGTGGCATAGTGAGTTTTCCGGCCGGCAGCGTCGACGATTTTATTTTGTCCAAGAGCAACGGAGATCCGTTGTATAATTTTGCCGCAGTCGTGGACGATCGCGCGATGCAGATCACGCACGTGATCCGCGGCGAGGAGCATTTGGCGAACACGCCTCGCCAACTGCTCATCTACGAGGCATTGTCCTGGGCGCCCCCGGTGTTCGCCCATATCCCGATCATCTTGAACGAGCAGCGGCGCAAGTTGAGCAAGCGCGACGGCGCTACCTTTTTAGACGAATACGAGCGCCTTGGCTACCTTCCCGAGGCGCTCGTCAACTTTCTCGCATTGCTGGGCTGGTCGCCGGGCGGCGATCGGGAATTGATGTCGCTCGCGGAGATGATCCAAAGATTCGAGCTCGCAGACGTCGTCAAGCACGCGGCCATCTTCGACATACGCAAGCTGAGTTGGATGAATAAAGAGTATTTGCGGAAGGCGCCGCTGGACGACTTAACGCCCCTGGTCCTAAAGCTCTTGGCGTCCCAGGGCTTGGGGCAGTTTGACGGCTCGACGGTAGCGGCGATAACCGCGCTCTTCCGCGATCGGGTCCAGACCGTGTCGGATATCGTCGCCCAAGGTTGGTACTTTTTTGCCGACAACCATATCACGCCGGCAACGGAAGCGCTGGCCAAGTACTGTAACGGTCCTGAGCCGATCGTTCGGCTCGGCGAGGTTCGCCAGACGTTGGGCAGCATCGAAGATTTTAAGGCCGCCGCGATCGAAGATGCGCTTCGAGCGCTGGCGCAGCGCAGCGGGTGCAAGCCGGCCGCGTACATCCACCCGTTGCGCGTTGCGTTGACCGGGCAGACGGTCAGCCCTGGCATCTTTGAGGTGTGCGCGGTGTTGGGGCAAGAAAAAGTTTTGGCGCGCATCGATGCGCTCGTAGACAGACTAAGGGGATTTGCGCAAGAGCCCCTGGGCGTTGAGCGTTGAGTTCCACAGCGGCAATCGTTCTGGCGGCTGGCAAAGGCACGCGCATGAAGAGCCGCCGCCCCAAGGTGCTGCACGAACTGTGTGGGCTGACGATGCTCGACCACGTCTTGACGGCGCTAAGAGACAGCGGCCTGACCGAGGTAACGGCCGTTGTCAGCCCGGCCTTGGAGTCTGCGGCGCTTGCTCGCGGACTGCGCGCGGTGATCCAAGAACCGCAATGCGGCACTGGCCATGCCGTCACGCTGGCGATGGCTGCGCTGGGCGATCTTAGCGACGCCGTCCTCATCCTGAGCGCCGACATGCCGCTGGTATCGAGCGAGATGCTCGGCCGCGTGATCCAAACACAGCGCGGAGATGCCGCCGATCTGGCGCTCGTGACGGCGCGGGTGCCGCTGCCGTCAAACTTCGGGCGCATCGTGCGCGCGGAGGGCAAGATCGTCCGGATCGTGGAGGCGGCCGATGCTTCAGCGCAAGATCGGACCGGCGATGAAGTCAATGCAGCGGTCTACTGCTTCGACCCGGGTGCGCTGCGGCGCGAGCTGCAGCGGCTGCGGCCCGACAACGCCCAAGGCGAGCTATACCTGACCGATTGCATCGCCGGCATTTTCGCTCGGGGCGGTCGCATCAGCACGGTGCTATGGCCGGATCACCGCGACATCATGGGCATAAACACGCGGGTGGAGCTTGCGTCGGCCCGTCAGGAGATGCAGCGCCGCATCCTGGACACTCATATGCTGGCGGGGGTCACGATCGTCGACCCCAGCTCGACTTATATCGATGCGGCCGTCCGTATCGAAGCCGACGTCACCATCTGCCCGCAGACCCATCTGCGCGGCCGGACCCACATCGGCCAGGGCAGTTCCGTCGGCCCCGGCACCACGCTCGTGGACTCGACGCTGGGACAGGACGTGACGGTTTGCTACTCGCTGATCGCAGACTCGCGCCTTGGTAACGGATGCAGCGTCGGTCCGTTCGCCCACCTGCGCGGGGGGACGGTCGTCGAAGACCGAGCGCACGTCGGAAATTTCGTCGAGCTCAAGAAAACGCGGATGGGCAGCGGCGCCAAGGCAGGCCATCTCGCCTACCTAGGCGACGCGACGCTGGGCGCTCGTGTCAACGTCGGCGCCGGCACGATAACGTGCAACTACGACGGCAGGAAAAAGCATGCGACGACGATAGGCGACGACGCCTTCATCGGGTCCAACAGCTCGCTCGTCGCGCCGCTGCGCATCGGAAAGAAAGCGCTCACGGGCGCGGGCGCAGTCGTCATCCGAGACGTGGCCGACGGCGAGCGCGTGGTCGGCAATCCCGCACGGCCGTTGGCGAAAAAGACGCGCCAAACCGAAATCACGTGAGCGCCGCCGCTGATACGATCGCCGCCGCCTGCATCGTCGCTGCGGCGGTCTTCATCATGCGTCTTCTTTCGACCAATGCAGCGCTCGCGCGCCGAGCGATGCGCGCCGAAAGACGCTTCGATCTGCTCCA
This sequence comes from Vulcanimicrobiota bacterium, assembly GCA_030853635.1. Classification (GTDB taxonomy): domain Bacteria; phylum Vulcanimicrobiota; class Vulcanimicrobiia; order Eremiobacterales; family Eremiobacteraceae; genus Mawsoniella. The sequence continues at coordinate 118,298 of JALYUR010000067.1, forward strand.
GCATCTCGGGCCGGCGCTGACCGGGGCGGTGGCTGACTCGGCTCAAGCCACCTGCGCCCGCATCGCGCAGCGATTGGCCAAGCTCGTCGACCTCGACACCGTCTTGTGCTTTATGGTTGTCGACGGCCGCTTGATCCTGGGCGCCAAGGCCGGTGCCGGATATGCAAGCTTCCTGCACGTCGGCCGGTGCTACGAGGGCGACACGATCGTCGACTGGGCACGCGATCACGCCAAACCCGCGATCGTGGGGCCTAAGGCGGCGAGCTTAGAGGCGCAAAGCGGCGTTGAAGACCTCTGGGAGCGCGCGCATGATCCGCGCGATGCGGTCGGTCCGGCGGCGGGCAGCCGCGATCGCGTCTGGGCGCTGGCGGCTCCTTTGCTGCGGCCACGGGCGTACGGCTTGATGCCCGAAGTTCTCGGCGTTCTATACGCCGAGCGCCCGCGGCGCGTGAACTTTTCGGCCGACGACCTAGCGACCACGCTGACCGTCGCGAGCCTGGCATCCGATGCGTTGCAGCGCGCGCTTTACTCCGATTGGGTCCGGCGGACATCCGATACTGACGCTTTGACCGGTCTGTTGACGGGCGCATCGTTTCGAAAGCGGCTGCGTGAAGAAATCGAAGCGCGCCGTTACAGCGCCGACGCGACCAGCCGCGACGTCGCCCTGTTCTTCGTCGACACCGACCGTTTCAAATCGTGGAACGACACGTTCGGACATGCCGCCGGCGACCGATTGCTAAAGATGCTCGCAGATATGTTCGCTGAGGCGGCCGCGCGCGCATCGGGCTTTGCGGGCCGCAACGGCGGTGACGAGTTCTGCATAGCCTTGCTCGATCGCACGAAGGACGCGGCCATAGCGGTCGGTGATGCTTTGCGCCGCAGGATCGAAGGCCAAGAATTCATGAAGACGCTGGCGGTGGTACCGGATACGCCGGTGCATATTACGGTCAGCATCGGCGTCGCTCATTTCCCGGTGGACGTCGCGCGCGACGACGCTCAGCCAGGCGACAAACTGCTGGAGATGGCCGACGCTCAAATGTACGAGGCCAAGCGCGCCGGCCGCAACCGCGTGGCATATGCGCGCGCTAAGGCGCAGTCGCAAAGCGGGTTGCATCCGGGCGAAGGTCCCATCCCGCGGCTTTGATGCATGCGGTCGGCGCGATGATGTGTTTAGCGAGCGGCTTTTCGCCGAAAATCGAGCGTCTCGTCGATGGGATCTATCCGCTGCCCCGCCAAGCAGCCGCGGTGCAATTGGCCGCGCTGGAACGACCCCTGTTCTTTGCGGCTTTGGGCGTGCAGGCGTCGATATTAGTCTTCATCTACTGCTCGCAGGCGGCTGCCAGGCTGCGGACCGCTATGGCCGCCGTCCTGGCGAAGACCTGGCTGTGCGGAGCCGCGATGGCCGCCGCGCTGGTCGCTGCGCTGAGCGTGATCGCCTTACCAGTAACCTGGTACGCGTCTTACACCCTGCCTCACCGCTTCGGCTTGAGCCGCCAGCCGCAGCTGGGGTGGCTTCGCGATTGGGCGATAGAGACGATGTTGAGTGTCGCCGTCGCCGCTTTTGTCGGCGGTCTGTTCTTTGCGGCGGTGGGCAGATTCCGTCGCCGCTGGCCGCTGGCCGCAGCGGTCGCCGCCGCGCCGCTGATCGTCTTTGGAAACGCCGTCTATCCCGTGTACGTCGCCCCGCTCTTCAATACGTACACGCCGCTGCCGCCGTCCCAGCTCCAGCACGCGATTTTATCGCTGGCCGCGCACGAGGGGATCAGTACATCCGTCGTCTACGAGTACGACATGAGCCGCCAAACGACGGCTGATAACGCGTACGTAGCGGGGATCGGTCGAACCGAGCGCATTGCCGTCGGGGATAACCTGCTGCGTGATCTTTTGCCGGCGGAGACCTTATACGTCTTGGCGCACGAGATGGGCCACTACAAGCTGGGCCATCTGTGGTTAGGATCGCTGTATGCGTGGATCGGCACGGCGGCGGCTATAGCAATCGTGGCGTGGTTGGGCGGTGCGCTGTGCGCTAGATCACCACGCTGCAGTTCCGGCATCGGCGACCCGGCGGCACTTGCCCTCATCGGCGCTTTGCTCTGCGCCTACGCGCTGGTCAGCATGCCGATTGCCAACGGCCTCTCGCGCCGGATCGAGGCCGCGGCGGACGATTTCGCGGCGACGCAAACCAACCTGGGCGATGCGGGAATACGAGCATTCGCCCGCCTCGGAGCAAAAGACCTGACGCCCATGCATCCGTCCAAACTGGCAGTCTGGTTTTTCTACACCCATCCCCCGCTGGACGAGCGCATCCGTGCGGCTGCCGCGGGCAGCCGTCGCTGAACTGCTGCGGCGGCGTCCGCGGCGGCGCGGTCGGCCGACCACAGCGACGGCCGCCCTGCCGGTGACTAAAGTCACATCCCCGCCCGGCGGGCGTTGGCGGCCGGCGTACGGGTCGCGCCGCGTCGATGACTTACTTGGTGCATGTCATGGGCCATGGAAGGGCGCTAAACTTGATTGCGACGGTACGGCCCGATCGAGATGACCTACCGCGCGCCGAGCGATCGGGCGGCGCCTTAGCCGTGCGGATCATCGACGCGTTCTGCCGGCAGCCTTTGCGCTCGGCGACCGTCGAGCAAATCTGTCGCGACCTCGAAACGGATAAAACGGCCTCGCAGTTCGAGCTGGATGACCTGACGGCGCTCGGCGTGCTGCGCACGCGCTCGTCGCCCGGGGGCGCTTGCGTCTACCAGCTGCGCATCGCAGACGGCCTCTTAGACGTGATGGAACGGCTGACGGCTTTTTGCAGCGCGCAACTGGGCGACGTCGCCATTTCTCCCGAGCGTGCCTCGCTCGAAACCGGCGAAACGCCGGGCTCCGAATGGGGCGCAGGCATGCGCTCGCTGCGGGCGCGCGTTGCCAGCCTTGAGTCCGCCAACACGATGCTCGTGCGCAAGAACCTGGAGCTGTCCTTTCTTTTTGAGACAAGCGCGCTGCTCGCAGGCTCGATCGACCTGGCAACCCTAGTTCACGTGACGCTGGACGCGATCGGCAATGCCTCGCGCCTGCGCGCCAAGCGGTATTTCGTGGCGCTGTCAGGCGAGGACGGTCTGAGCTTCTACGGCGGCGTAGGGCTGCAACGGCGGGAGGCGGATGAATTGATGAAACGCCACCGTTTGCTGCTGAACCAAGCGATCGAGCACAACGAAGTGACTTCAGCGTTAGAAACGGCGCTGATCGTGATTCCAATTTCCTCTTTGCCGACTGTCAAAGCCCAAGGCTGCATCGTCATATCCGAGATCGACGGCGCGCGCCTTAATGCCGACGAGCTGCGGGCATTGCTCTCCTTGGCTGAGATGGCGGCGCGAAGTCTCGGAAACGCGGCGTTGTTCTCGCGCAGCCTGGCTTTAGGCGTCACGGACGAACTGACCGGCGTCATGAATCGCCGCTACCTGTTCCAACGCTTGGGCGAGGAAGTCAAGCGCGCCAAGCGGCAAAAGATCGAGTTATCGCTGATCATCTTGGACCTCGATCACTTCAAGTCCGTCAACGACCGGCACGGTCATCAAGAGGGCGATCGGGTCCTGCGCCTGGTCGCGCAGGCCGTCGTCTCGAGCGTTCGCGACATCGACATCGTGACCCGATTCGGCGGCGAAGAGTTCGCGGTGATCCTGCCCGGCGCGGACGCTCATAACGGCTACATCATCGCAGAGCGCATACGCAACGCGGTGGACCGGACAAAGCTTGCAACGCAGGCAGGCCGAGCGGTTCGGGTCGCGATCTCCTGCGGTGTCGCGCCGCTGAGCCGTCGCGTGCAGACTTCGGCGCAGCTGATCGGGGAAGCGGATAGCTGCCTGTTGGAAGCCAAACGCGGCGGCCGCAACCGCACGGTCTCAGCCGAGATGTGAGATACCACGGCGGCCAAGACCAAAGGGCGGACTAAAAAGGCCGCGAACGCAAACGCGGTGACCATCCGGGTGCGGGAAGGTACGCCCGGCGACGATCCGTACATCGATGCGCTGGGCGAGCTCAGCGCACAGACGAGCGTTTCGCCGCTGCGAAATGTATCCCAAGATCAAGCCGCCCTATCGTTTAGGAGCTTGCGGCTATCTTGTCGCGGTAGGCGCGGCGCGCTCGTGCTCGTGGCGGAGCGAGACGGCTCCCGCGCGGGATTTTTGATCCTATTGACGGATGTCCCCGATGAGGTGACGCGCCAGGATCAAGCGTTTATCGCCTACATGGCCGTCGGGCCCGAGTATCGCCGTCAAGGCTTAGGGCAGGCTTTGCTTGACGCCGCGCAGGCCCAAGCGGCCCAGCGCCGCCTGCCGCACATCAGCCTCATGGTGACGGGGGCGAACCTGCACGCACGCTCGTTGTACTCGAAGTTCGGGTTCGCCGAGGAGCGAATTCTCATGACGAAGTCCACCGGCGCGCGATGACGCTCGGCGCGCCCGCTCAGCTACAGACGGATCGTTGGAAGCCTCTGATCCGCAAATCCGTCATGGCCGGCCTGGTGCTCGTGATCGTCACCTTTCTCAAATTCATCCCGAAGACCGTGGCCGTGTTCCTCGTCGCGACGCTGATCGCATACGGCGTCAATCCGATCGTGAACTCGCTTTCTCGTCATCTGGCGCGCGGGGCGGCGATTGCCATCGTATACGCGAGCCTCTTCGCGGCCGTCTTGGTCACTGCGATCGTCGTGATCCCCGACACCATCACCCAGCTGCAGACGTTCTTCGCCGGCAGCGGCGCGTATCTCGACGCCACGCAAAGGCTGATCGATCACGCGCAGGCATGGCTTCAGGGGAAATTCCGAACTCAAGTGCTGCCCAGGCAGTTCGCCGACATCGAAAGCCACGCGCTTGCGCAGCTGTCGGCGCTGTTCAACACTGCTGTGCAAAGCGTCGGCAACATCGTGCTGAGCATTGCCAATGTGCTGCTCATAGGCATCACCGCCGTCATATTGTCATTCTATCTGCTAACCCATATAGATGACATCCGGGAGTCCTTTTACAGCTTCTTCCCCACTCGATCGAAGGCTCGCGTTCAGCAGTTGTCGACCGAAGTGTCCAGAGTCGTCGGCGGATTCATGCTCGGGCAAATCGTGTTGTGCGCCTTTAGCGGGATTGCCACCTACGCCGCCTTGCTGCTCACGCATTCTCCGTATGCGCTGCTGCTCGGCGTCTTAACCGGCCTTTTCTACGCTGTTCCGTATCTCGGCGTCTTCGTCGCGATACTCATCGGTTTCATGCTCGGTCTGCTGAAGTCGTGGAACATGGCGCTGCTGACGGCGGCGATTATCCTCGTCATCACCCGCATCGCCGATCTCATGCTGGTGCCTAAAGTGATGGCCCAAAGCGTTGGCATCTCGCCCATCGCCATCATCTTCGCGGTGTTCGCCGGCGGAGAGATCTTTGGGCTGTGGGGTCTCGTGCTCGCCATCCCGGCGGCCGCTCTGTTCAAAGTCGCTTGGAACCTCTGGGTCCACCCCTGGCTTACGGGCAAGCCTTCGGCTACATTCGCTGTGGAGCCGTCACTCCAAGCAGAGATAGAGTCGCGCCCAGAACCGCCTGCGCTGCAAAGCACAGCGAGAGGCGCGCGCTCGTGAGCGCCTCATCATCGCTGAGCACGACGCACTCCGTATAGAAAGAATGAAAACCGGTGGCCACATCACGGGCATACTCCGTGAGCCGATGGGGCGCCCGAGCCTTCGCGGCGTCGGCCACGAACGCATCGAACGCCGCGAGGCGCCGGATAAGGGCGATTTCGGCTGGCCCGTCGAGCAAGGCGACGTCCGCGCCTTCACGTGCCCTGCTCAAGGCCAGCTCGCGCGCTGATTCGATCGCGCGCCGGATTATTGACGCGATCCGCGCGTGGCCGTACTGGACGTAGTACACTGGGTTGTTCGCCGACTGTTCTACCGCCAGGCGGATGTCGAAGACCAGCGGAGACTCGGGCGCTCGGCTGACGAAAAAAAAGCGCGCCGCATCGACGCCCACTTCGTCGAGAACCTCCCGCAGCGTCAGAACGTTGCCGGCGCGTTTGCTCATCGCGACGACTTCATCTCCGCGCTTGAGCGTCACTTGCTGAGCGAGCAGCACCTCAACCGCGCCCGGATAGCCCAAGGCCGCAACGATCGCTTTGAGCCGTGCGACGTAACCGTGATGATCCGGTCCCAGGATGTCGATGAGCAGCTTGTTTCCGCGCTCCAGCTTCTCGCGGTGATACGCCGCATCGGCCGCAAGGTAGGTCGGGCGGCCGTCGCTGCGCCGCAGCACGCGATCCTTGTCGTCCCCAAAGCGCGTCGAGCGCAGCCACACCGCCCCTTCGCTCAGATACGCCTCGCCTCGACGCTGCAACTGCGAGATGACGTCGTCGATGAGACCCCCGCTGTGCAGCGCAGACTCTGAGAACCAGCGGTCGAAGCGAACCCCGAAGCGCTCCATGTCTTCGCGCTGCTGGCAAAGGATGCGGTCTCGGCCGTACGCTCCGATGGCGGCCCGCCGCTCTAGCGGCTCGGCGCGCAGCCAGCTATCGCCGTCGCGGTCCTTGAGCGAAAGCGCTATGTCGATGACGTAGTCGCCGGCGTAGCCGTCCACAGGCAGCGGCGTGTCGACTCCACAGGCGGTCGCATATCGGGCGAAGATGGAATCGGCGAGTAAGTCGAGCTGCGCGCCGGCGTCGTTCAGATAAGTCTCGGCATGCGCTTGGGCGCCGGCGAATCTTAGCATCGCCACGAGCGTCGCGCCCAGCGAACACGACCGTCCCTGGACCACGAGCAGCGGTCCGGTGGGATTGGCCGACGAAAATTCTATTAAGACCGGGCCGGCGTCTTGCAGTATGTCCGACTTGCCGTAATCTGCGCCCCGCGCCAGCGCCTCGCGCAGCACGTCCGCCCAAAAGGAATGCTGCATGCGCAGGTTTACAAAGCCTGGAGCGGCCGCATGCACTTCGGCAACCTGCGTCAGCTCATCGGCGCCCGCGGCTGCGACGGCTTGCGCGATATGCATGGGATTGCGATGCCACGCTTTGCCGGCGGCCAGTGCCGCCGCAGTGGCGAAATCGCCGTGCCCGGCTTCTCTGGCCGCAGTCAAGACTACGTCGGGGACGACGGCGGACTCCAAGCCGAACATCGCGGCGACCGTCGCCAAGCGTGCCTCCAGCGCGGCCTTGATCCGGCGCAGCGCTCGGCGCTGATGGCTGATCATGGCGGTTAGTTAGCCGCTTCGGCTTAACGACCTCGCGCGCTCGCGCGGTGATACGGTTCGCCACGATTGATTTTGGCGGCGCGATAGAGCTGTTCCAACACGATCAATCGCGCCATCTCATGCGGGAACGTCGACTCCGAAAGGGACCAGACAAATGCCGCCGAGGTCCTGACCGACGCATGCAGGCCCGCCGCCGCCGACGGCCAGCGCAAGCCGCGAAGCGCCCGCGTTTTGCAGATCTTGAACACGCCGCGCCAGTCGGGCGGACGATTGCTGCCGCCCGACGCCGTCGATCGCCCACAAGGTCGCACCCGCCGCATGCTTGAGGATCGTGCCGGCTTCGGCAGCCGGCGCGTCGGAGGTGCGGGCAGCTCGCACTTCGACCACCGCGACGCTGTGGTAGCGCGCCAGCCGTCTGAGATATTCGTCGCAGGCCTCTACAAAGAAGGGTTGGCGAAGCTTATCGACGGCGATTAAGCTGATGCGCATCGCGGGCCGTCTTCTTGGAAGGGCCGCGATTAACCGCCGAAAACAGGCCGCCTTGACGCTCGACCATGCCCCCGAGCTCGAGCATCGTCAGCCGTGCCGCAAGCGTCGCCGGGTCCAAGCCGGTCGCGCAACTGAGCTCGTCGATCGTGCTGCCGCCGGCTTGGAGCTGAGCGACCAGCGGGTCGGCCGCACTGGCGACGCCGTGCGCGCCATCTTCCGCTCCGCCTGAAGGGTCGACTCGAGCGCGCTCATCCCAGCGCAGCGACTGTGCGATCTCTGCGGCGCAGGTGGCGAGCGGCACTCCGTCGGCGATCAGCGCATTCGTTCCCTGGCTCGTCAGTCTGCCGACATCTCCGGGAATCGCGAACACGGGCCGGCCGATTTCGTCGGCCAGTCGAGCGGTGATCAGCGCGCCGCTTTTCGCTCCGGCTTCGACGATCACGGTCGCGTCGGCTAGCGCGGCGACGATGCGGTTGCGCATGGGGAACTGGTGCGCTTGGGCCGCCAACGCGGGTGGAAACTCGGAAAGCACGGCCCCGCCTCCGGCGACTATATCATCCGCCAGCAGCGAGTGGTAAGCGGGATAAAGCGCGCCCAGCCCCGAGCCGATCACCGCAACGGTTCGAAGGCCGCCGTCGATCGCTCCGCGATGCGCGGCGGCGTCGATTCCACGTGCCAACCCCGACACGATCGTGACGTCGAATACATGAAAGTCACGGCACAGCGTCGCTGTCACCGACCTCCCGTATTGCGTCGCAGCGCGGCTCCCTACGATGGCGATGGTCCGGCCGGCCAAGGCCGCCGCATCGCCGCGGCAATACAACGCCAGTGGAGCATCGCTCAACTGACGCAGCCGGCTAGGATAGCGCTCGCACTGGCGAGTGAGCGCGAACGCGCCGCAATCCGCCATCGCCGATAGCGCATCGGAGGCTGCGCGGTCGTCGATCGTGCAAATCCGCCCGAGCGCCGCTTTGCCCAACGCTTCGCAGCCCGGCGGCGGCAGCGCGCTATGGCGGCGCGCGTACTCGATGATCGGCCGCGCACCGCCCAAAGCGTCGAACCACATCGCCAGCGGTCGCGGCGTGCAGACAGCCGCGGCGCTTACGGCCAGCAGATATCCCAGCTCGATATCCCCTGTCATAAGTTCATCATCACGCGCGTCGAGGCTACGTTAAGACGCGCGGCGAATATAGCAAATTTCGAGTGCGAACCGTCACCAAAAGCTTTATTACATAGGTTCGCGCGCCGCTGATCTGCATGCGTTCGCGCAAATATTATGCGCCGATGCGCCTGCATACAAAGGAGCGTGAAACCCGCATCGTAAAAAACCGGTCGAATGGCCCGTTGGACGATGGGGCCTTCGAAGTGCGGTAGTGGTCCTTCGACTGCTTCCATCAGCCGGCGACATAAAGGAGTGACTGGAATGCCCGAAGCCTATTGCGTGAAATGCAAGGCGAAGCGCGAAATCAAAGACCCTGCCCAAGTCACGATGAAGAATGGGCGGCCCGCCGTCCAGGGGCACTGCCCCGTTTGCTCCACGAAGCTGTTCAAAATCGGCGCCTCTTCGTAACCGCCATCCGGTCTAGCCGGGCAGCGTCCGCTGATTTTGCCTGACTCATGCTGTGTCCATCGTGCCGGATCGGCGAAACCCGGGTAATCGACAGCCGAGACGATGAGAACGCGGTGCGCCGCCGCAGAGAGTGCCAGGCTTGTCGCCGTCGCTTCACGACGTACGAACGCATCGAAGCAGCGCGGCTGTTCGTGATAAAAAAAGACGGCCGCCGGGAACCGTACAACCGCGATAAAGTCGTGGGCGGCCTGCGCAAGGCGTGCGAGAAGCGGCCCATCTCTCAGGCCGTCATGGAGGATACCGCCGACTCTATCGAGCGCGAGCTGCACGGTCGCGGCGAGAGCGAGGTCCCTTCTCGCGACGTCGGCGAACTGCTGATGGCTGCGCTTAAGCGACTCGACGAGATCGCGTACATCCGGTTCGCGTCAGTCTACCGGTCGTTCACCGATGTGCGGTCGTTCCAAGAAGAGCTCGCTGCGCTGCTGCACAAGACCGACTAGCGGCCTTGGCCCAGCCGCTCGCGGTTCAGCTGAGGATCACCGCGGAAGGCGTGGGCCTGCCTTTACCGGCGTACATGACCGATGGAGCGGCGGGCTGCGATCTCTTGGCTGCCATCAGTGAAGACCGCATCATCGCGGTGGGCGCGCGGACGCTTTTGTCTGCCGGCTTTTGTATAGGATTGCCGCGCGGTTACGAAGCGCAGATCCGGCCGCGCAGCGGGCTCGCCCTCGATCATGGGATCACATGTCTCAACTCGCCCGGCACCATCGATTCGGATTACCGCGGCACGGTCAGCGTGCTGCTGGTCAATTTGGGGGGCGAGCAGTACACCGTGCATCGCGGCGACCGAATCGCGCAGATGGTCGTCGCACGGGTTGAACGCGCGTGTCTTCATGCGGTGCCAGAATTGGACGACACCGTTCGCTCGCGCGGCGGTTTCGGCTCGACCGGCTCGCGGCCCAGACCGCTCTAGCTTGCGCGCGTTGGTGGTCGGGGCCGGAGCAGTCGGCCGCTACATGGCCGCTCGGATCGTGCTTTCAGGCCACGAGGCAGTGCTGCTGGCGCGCGAGCGCGCGGCGCCAGCTTTCGATCAACACGGCGTCCAGCTTCATGTAGGCGGCGACACCAGCACCGTGCCGGTCCGTGCGATAGCATCGCTGGAGCGCTACATCGGTGCTCCATTCGAGCTGGTCGTCGTCGCGGTGCGATCGTTTTCGACTCCAGAAGTCGCTTCGCTCATCGCCGCCGCGGCGGCGTGCGCCCCAGCGTCGATCTTGACCGTTCAAAACGGAGTAGGCAACGAAGACGTGCTAGCCACCGCCCTTGGGTCTGACCGCATCGTCGCAGGCGCGCTGACCGTGGCAGTCGACCGGCTGGGACCGACCGGCGCCCGCGCTTCGGAGTCCGGGGGCTTATGCCTGGCGCCGGTCGGCGGCATCGCTCACAACTGGATCATGGCAGCGCTGGAGCCCGGCGGCCTGCGCATGCGCGCTGCGAGCGACTGGCAGTCGCTGAAGTGGTCTAAGCTGTGCATAAATATCTTGGCCAACGGAGTGTGCGCCGCACTCGACTGGTCACCGGACCAAGTCTACGCAGATGCTTTGGCATTCTCCATCGACCGTCGGTGCTTTTTAGAGGCAGCGCGCGCGCTGACGAGTGCGGGGATGTCGGCGATCAACCTAATCGATTTTCCGGTTCCGGCGCTGATCGCCTTGATGCGTCGCACGCCGGCGCCGTTGCTGCGCCGGCTGCTCGCGGTCAAAGTCGCGGGCGCACGGGGCGGCAAACTTCCGTCTATGCTCGCTGACCTGCGCGCAGGCCGCAGACGAGTGGAAATAGGCAGCCTCAACGGTGCCGTCGTGGCCGAACTGCGCGGGCGGGGGTGCCAAGCTCCGGCCAACTCTACGCTGACCCGAATCGTCGAAGGCATCGCCCAGCGGAGCATCGCATGGGAGGCGTTTGCAGGCCGTCCTCAAGCGCTTGCGGCCGCGATCGAGGAATCGGCGCGGTCGGGCGGCTGATCTGCGGCCAATGCCGCGGGGCATGCGTCGGCGAGCGGGCAACGAAGGCATAAGGGCTTGGCGCGGCACGGGCCGACCGTGGCGAACAACACGAACGACGTCTCGAGCACGTAAGGATCCAAAGCGCCGAGTTCGGCGACGGATCCGAAGAACCGCTGAGCTGTGGCAAAAGAAGCAGCAGCATCGATGAGCCCAAGGCGCTGGATGCATCGCTGCGCGCCGGCATGAGAAAAAGCGCCGAAGAAGCCCCAGCGCTTGAGGACTTGGCGCGCCGTTATCTCGCCGACGCGAACGAAATCGCCGCGCAGCATCGCGACCAAATCCGGCCATCCTCGGACCGCGTCGTCTTGCGCCGCGCAGCGGGCGACGCGGCCTAAGTACGTCTCGGCTGGTTGACAAAGCGCTTTCCAGCGTTTAGCGTTTTCAACGCATGCGCTCACTTTGACTCGATTGGCTATGATCGGCAGGCTCATGATCGCTTCGATCCGTCGGGCGTCGTACGCTGCTACGAGCAACGGGTCGAACCGATCGAAGGCGTGGTCGAGAGCCGCGCGATGGTTGCGGACCGCGTTGTATCCGATGCCTTGAGCGAAGATGACTGTGCACAGGCGCGCGAACGCATCGCGGTCGTCCGCCGGTGACTGATGGTCTGCGCTATAGCGGCGCACGTATGCCGCAACCTCGTCGCTGCCGATCTCGGCTGCGTTGGCGGGGTCGATCAATTTGAGCATGGCCCTAGCGCGGCGCACGGCCGTCCTTGGCTTGGGGCGCGACGCGGATTTATTCATAGCGATCTCCGAAGACGTTACGGCGCAGCGGTCGAGGTACGCAAAGAAGGCTGCGATGCGACAGGGTTGGACGACCTCGATGCGCACTGCGGGTCGCCACGAGAGCCGCATGGCTGGGTTTGCCGCGCATAGAGCGAAAAAGCGATGCGCGAACGTGCGGACGGCCGCCTTGGATTCAGCCGCGACGACCGCGCGTATTCCGCAGGGGACGACACGGCCGGCGATCAGCCGCACTGTTGTCACCCGGGCTGCGTCTCCCAGCGCAAGGCGTGCGGTTCGGGCGGCCGGACCGACCAGACCTGAGCGCAGGCGAGCCGTGTCAGCAGCCACAAACCATAACGCCGTGTGACTTTCAGGTCCATCACGTCGGCTCGGCACGGCGTTTAGTTTCGCTCCAGCGGCGCGCGAGCTCGGGCGGCGCTAAGCCGTCCGCGCCGACCATAGGGAGCGGTCGAGGCTGCGGTAGCCGATTGCTTCGGCCAAGTGTGCGCTGGCGATTTGATCGCTGCATGCCAGATCTGCGACGGTGCGCGCGACTCGGAGGATGCGATCGTGCGCTCGGGCGGACAAGTGCATGGAACGCACCGCAGTTGCGAGCAGCGCGCGACCCGATGCATCGAGCCCGCAAAGCTCCCGCAGTTGTTTGGCGGGCATGGCCGCGTTGCAACCGCCGCCGCTCAAGCGTCGCCATTGCACCTGCCGAGCTGCTTCTACGCGCGCTCTGACCGCAGCGGAGGACTCGGCAACGGCGTTGCCGGCCATGTCTTCGTACGGCAAGCGGGGGACTTCGACGTGCATGTCGATCCGATCCAACAGCGGCCCCGAGAGTTTTGAAAGATATCTTGCGATGGCGTGCGGCGAGCAGCCGCAACCGCGCAGCTTGTCGTTATGATATCCGCACGGACAGGGGTTGAGGCTGGCGACGAGCGTGAAATCGGCGGGGTAAGTCACGGTGCCGGCAGTCCGGCTCACCGTGACGCATGCGTCTTCGAGCGGCTGGCGCAGCACTTCCAGCGTCGATCGTGGAAACTCCGGCAGCTCGTCGAGGAATAAAACCCCGCAGTGCGCCAGCGACACTTCACCCGGTGTTAATTTCAACAGTTATTGCAAAAATTCAAGGGTAGCTACCCTTCGATATATACAAGACAAGATGCAAATCTCCCAGGTAAGTCAGGATGAAATCTCGAACCTACAATAGATGGTGCAAAGGCTTGGCTGTTAGGAGGATTGGTCCAAACCGGCGTTCCGTGACCGGATACCATCCGAGCCGCAAGAACGGAACGATGGTAACCTTCGAGTCGACACTAGAGCGGGATCTAATCACTCTCTTGGAGTTTAATCCGGCCGTAGAATCATATCAATCGCAGCCGGTACGCATCGACTATGTGTTTCAGAGTACCGAGCGACATCACTATACACCGGATTACCTCATTCGTTACTCAGCCGCGAGCAACGCGTTACCCACCCTTTGTGAGGTCAAATATCGGGTAGACCTACAAAAGAATTGGAATGATTGGAAACGGTCCTTCAAAGAGGCCCATAGGTATGCGGCCAATCGCGATCTGAGATTCAAGATTTTTACGGAAGTCGAGATAAGAACACCGTACCTTTACAACGCTCAGTTCCTACTGCCGTTTCGACGTTGTCGGCCGAACCCGGAAAGCGCAGAGCTACTCATCAATATGCTTCACGACCTTAAGCAGACGAGCCCTGAGATATTGGTGCGCTCTATCTATAGCGACGATGCGAGAGCCGCACGCTTACTGTCAACCCTATGGAAGCTAGTCGGTGAAGGATGCATTAGTACTGATTTGTCTCAAAAGTTAAGCAAGCACTCTCGGATTTGGTAAAATGCACAACGCTCGTCGCTTAAAGCCGGGCCTCCAAGTTGCTTCGGCGGGACGGCAATACATCATAAGACAGGCTTTTTCTCCACAAGCTTTGTGGGTAGAAGACGTTGAAACAGGTGGATTTAGACGTCTTTTTTCGAGCGATCTCGAGCCGGCTGCGCCCACCACAACGGGGAAGCGCGTTGAAGACTTGGCTTCGGGCGATGATAAGGATTGGGCAATAGCGCGTCGGCGTCTTGAGATGATTAGACCGTTGATAAATCGACAGACCAACGCGCCGCGCCGTAGTCTTCAAGATTACACGACCGTAGCCGAACAGGCAGGCACCCACTACACCACGATTTATCGGTGGGTAAACTGTTATGAAAGTACCTCGAGGTTGAGCTCATTATTACCTGAGAAGCGAGATGGCGGCCGCGGCAGGAGTCGTTTAAGTTCAGACCGTGAGACGATACTCAATGATATCATCCAAGAGTGCTACCTCAACAAGCAACAGCCATCCGTTCAAGCGGTTCATCACGAAATTGCCCGCAGATGCAAGCTCGCCAACTGCGTTCCACCTCATCTTAATACCGTACGGAATCGCATAAAGTTACTACCAGAGAAGTTTAAGCTCGAAAGGCGAGCAAATAAAAGCGCGGCCGGGCAAAAATACCTCCCTGCGCCGGGTACCTTTGATGAGGCTCAGTGGCCTCGTTCCCTGGTGCAAATCGACCATATGAAGCTAGACATCATGGTCGTAGACGAAGTTACTCGTCTGCCGATTGATCGACCCTGGATCACTCTGGCAATTGACGTCTTCAGCCGATCGGTTCTCGGGTTTTACACTTCGCTTGAAGCGCCTAGCGCAAACTCGACCGGACTCTGTATCGCGCGTGCTATCCTCCCTAAAGACAAGTGGCTCGAAGACCTAGGAGTTAAAAACCGTTGGAACTGTCATGGCCTAATGAAGTCAATACACGTCGATAACGGCAAAGACTTTCGCGGCAAGATGCTGCGTCGTGCGTGCGAAGAGTATGACATAGGCATTAACTTTAGACCGCTAAAGGAACCTCGCTTTGGCGGCCACATCGAACGCTTGTTGGGCACTTTTGCCCGCGAAATTCATAATCTTAGCGGCACAACGTTCGCTAACCCAAGACAGCGTGCAGAGTATGATTCAGAGGGCAAAGCAGTCTGGACATTGCGTAAATTCGAGCAGTGGCTTGCCGAGTATATCACTGGGGTCTATCATAACCAGTATCACAGTGGCATCAAATCAACCCCGCGTGCCTTGTACAACAGTGGCATTTTTGGTAACGATCAGACTCCTGGGCCTGGGGAACCCGACGAATGCTTAGATCCGGAACAAGTGCGCCTTGATTTTATGCCGTACGTTGAGCGTACCGTGCAGCGGTATGGTATCCAGATCGACAATATCAAATATTATCATGATGTTCTGCGGCCGTACATAAACGCCGCGGTTGACGGCAAGGGCAAGAAAAAGCAATCGTATACTTTTAAGCGCGACCCGCGCGATATAAGTCGAGTATACTTTCGCGATCCGGAGCGCCGCGTATACCACGCGATACCCTATCAGGATACATCTCATCCAGCAGTTAGTCTTTGGGAGATACGTTCGTACAAAAGAACACTGGAAAAGGAGGGGCGTTCGAATGTAAATGAGCATGAGCTCTTTGAAGCCCGTGAACGTCTTCAGGCTCTTGCAGACGCCGCAGCACGTGAAAGCAAAAGTGTCCGTCGGCAGAGGCAACGTAAACTCGAGTATGGCCGTGTCGTCCATCCTTCGTTGAGTACGGACGATAACCAAGTCGACCAGTCCGTTCTCTTCGATGATGGCGAAGACGTTGAACCCTTCGACGTTATCGAGCCGGCGTGAGTCAGTGCCTTGACCCCTGGGCGACGACGGCGCTTGAATTAGACAATTCAGAGCGCATACAACGGATCCGGGCCGGCTGCTGGATATCCTATGGCCGGGCGGCACGCATCCTCGAGAAGCTTGACGATTTGTTGACTCACCCTCAGACCCATCGGATGCCAAACCTGTTGCTTGTTGGAGAGACGAACAATGGCAAGACTATGCTTGCAAATCAATTCCTAAAAGAGCACCCTCAATCTAAGAATCCTGGCGGTGAAGGGATCATCGTCCCTGTGCTAATGGTTCAAGCGCCCCCTGTTCCAGATGAGCGCAGATTCCTTGCGGCTATCCTAGAGCGACTCTACGCTCCATACAGGGCAAGTGGTCGTATCGAAGAGAGGCAGTCGCAGGTCGTATCTTTACTTCGACTGGTGGGCCTACGGGTTCTTGTGATCGATGAGATCCAGCATATTCTTGCCGGCAATGATCTCAAGCGAAATCATTTCTTAAACACCATCAAGTACCTCGCCAACGAGCTCAAGATATGCATAGTAGGCGTGGGGATTAGTACTGCCTTTAACGCGATTAATTCTGACGCTCAGCTAGCGAACCGTTTTGATCACGCGCCGTTGCCAAGATGGAAGATGGACAATGAGTACCGGAGGCTACTCAAGAGTTTTGAAAAATACCTGGCGCTGCGGAAGCCATCGAACCTGACAGATCAGGAACTTCCACTTAAGCTGCTCAATATGAGCGAGGGAACCATTGGAGAAATTTGGGCAATTCTGACGCGCGCATCGATCAAGGCCATAAAAACTGGGGAAGAGCAAATCACAAGCGAGACATTGGACGCAATTGAGTGGTTATCGCCGAGTAAGCGACGCAAGGGTCCGTTGTTAGTTTAGATGTCGTCTTTTGCCAATGAGCTTTTGCCCGGACATCCTAATCCATTAGATGACGAACTGCTTTCCTCTTGGATCGTCCGCCTTGCTGCCGTCAATCGTCTCAAACTACACACCTTCTCCACGCTTCTATGGCCCGGAGACGAAATTTGGAATCGGGACATCGACAGTTCCGTTAACGCTCGTGTGCTCTCAACGCTGTCATGCCGTACGGGTGTCGCTCGTGAACGCGTTGCAGGTACGACGCTGGCACACTTTGCGGGCACATTGTTTGAGCGGCAGAACCGCAGCGGACCCACGACGCTCGTTTTGCCGGCGGGAGTCTACCATCGAAGGCGACGACTGTATGGCTTACAATTTTGCCCAATCTGCATAGCTGAATCTGTACCCTATTACCGACGCAAGTGGCGGCTGGCGTTCGTGACGGTGTGCGAGTTGCACGACATAATGCTTTTTGATAGGTGCCAGAGCTGCGGCGAGCCTGTAAACTTTCACCGCGGCGACCTTGGCAACCGCAACGCGTATGATGCTAGCGCGACACTGACGCGTTGCCACCTGTGCAAGACGGACTTGCGGCAGTTCGTCTTCCCACCATCGCCCCGCCGGCAAATCATTGAGGCTGCCATATACCAACAGCGATTGCTTGATACGTTGGAATGCGGCTACATCGTATTGCTGAATGGCTCCGTTTTGTACGCACACCTTTTCTTTTCTGGATTACGTCACATGTTACAGCTCCTTGCGGCTGGCGGCCGCATGGCAAAATTGCGTGGAAAGATGTGCGAACTAACGGGGTTGAGCGACTTTTCACCCACGTGGCAAGGAGGGCTACGCTCAATCGAAACTTTAGCAGTGTCTGATCGCTTCTCATTAATGTTTTTATTTCTGTACCTCATAAGAGATTGGCCAAAGACTTTTATTGACATCATGCGCGGCCTCGATATGTCTGCCAGTGACCTAACCGGCAAAATGCCGGTTGTACCGTATTGGCTGGCGCAGGTCGTTCAAGATAACTTCCAACGCGGAACGTACAGCCCCACAGTGCCTGAGATTGACAACGCTATCAAGTACTTAAGGCGGCGTGCTTTTCCGGTGACCAAGACGACCATATCGCGTGTATTAGGGACAAGCGATGTCCTAAGAAAGCGTCGATTGGGCCATCTTTTGGGATTGAGAACTTAACGCGTAACTACCTGGGCAGTCGGCAATATTCATCGAGGCGCCAACTAAAGTTAGTGTTGTCACGCAACCCGTGCTTACGCGATATAGCCGGGTGGTCCATCGTTAGTTAACGTGTAGATCCTCTTCTGCGCCATCGAAGTTTCGCCGTGTGGGCCTCGGTGTATGGCTCTATCTTGGTAAGAGATCAAAGTCAGCTAGCCCGAACTTGCCATCCGGAAACCGCCCCTCCTCTGACGCTATGCGCCATGCGAAACTATACCGCCCCGGCACAGTATCGCCAACGCCTACGTTAAACGCGAAGAACTTGTCAGATGCGTATACTGGTCCGACAACGGCCGTAATCGTTGTCCACAGGTTTTCGTCCATTTGCAAGCTGCCGAAACTCGGTTTACCTGATGAGCAAACCGTCAACTCGCTCGCGTGGGGCACTCCCGGAGGAATGCAAATAGTGAGACGACAATCCCGGACTCCTTTGGTGCCGTCGTTAAAAATGTAAACTGGGACGCCGTACCACTGGTGTCCCGGTGACGAGATCGCCGGGTAACATTGGGCCTGCACCCTTACGGAGAGCTCGGCCTTTTTCGCCACCTGATCTTGCACGATCTTTGCGTCGATCTCCATAATTGTGAGTTGGCGGTCACCGATGTCTTTTTGCCCTTTAAAGATCGCCGTCTGGCGTCTGAAGATAATCGTCTGGTAAACAACTATGACGAGCGTGGCGACGGTAGCACCGGCACCTATTAACGTAGCCCAGAAGGTAGTAGTGGAGTCGCTGGACGCAGCTACGCAAGCCAACATATCTATATATCTATACTGTGACGTTCAGTCAAGCCGAAGTCGGAGATGCTCGGCTTCCGGCGACTCGTACCTTTGAGCCTTTCTAAATGTGACGTTACCCTGGCGAGGATACTCGACGTAGCGCTTATACTCTAACAACTCCTGGACGGTAAGCACTTGCAGCTTAGGAAAGCGGCCCCAGTTGTTCGATTCGTAGAATCCCGCAGACGCCGCCTCTCTCTCCATTTCTCGCGTCGCCTTCTGCAAGCAAATAAGCGCGCCGATGTCGGCCTTTTCGCGGTCGATTACTCCGCGCAAATCCCGCAAGTGCGCTACGTTGACGTGGCCGGCTTTGACTGAGAAGATAATCTGTTTCGTTCGACCTCCTAGTGATTCGTCATGAAAGAATAACTGGCCATCGATGCCTCTGTCCGCACCCTTCTTAATCCCACCAGCAGGCCGCGCGCCGACAAGGCCGAGCGCCCAAACCTGGAATTGGAACGGGTCCTGTATCGCTAGAGCTTCGGCATCCGGTAGCGAGACAGGCTCTCCAACAATAGTATAAGTATTCTTGAAGTCTGGTCCGTAAGTGTCGGTGAGCCGATGCTTGATAAGGGTGATTGCTAGGTGTGTTATGTCGATCCCAATCCACTTTCGGCCGAGCCGTTCTGCCGAAGCGATGGCAGTACCACAGCCGCAGAATGGGTCGAGAATCACATCGCCTGGATTACTGCTAGCGCTGATGATGCGGTCAAGCAAGGCCTCCGGCTTCTGTGTCGGATAACCGAGCCGCTCCGCCATCGAAGCACGTAGCTGGCTTATATCTGTCCAGACATCCCCGACGGTGACGCCTGACTGTTCGTCGAGGTATCGCTTATACATGATACGACCCGATTTGGTTGCTGGGAAGATGAGCAACCCCTTGCTATCGAGCAACTTCATTCGGTCCAGATCGCAGCGCCAGCCCTTTGGGGGATGAGGATACCCCTTGTAATCGTACATTAAGTTCCGCCGAGGGTTGGGACTGGCAAGGTCACCCAGATTAAATCGCCTTGCGCCCTTTGGGATCACCTGACTCTCTAATTCATCTTTAGTCATTCGCCGGATTGCGCCGTCCGATAGTTCGAGCCATTTGTACCAAGCGCGAAGGGTGAGTCTAGGATACCCAGAGTGCTGTCTGTTGAACGTGTATTTATCGGACAACGCGTAAAACAACAGGTGATCGCTTACCGCTGAGAACTGGTGGCGCGCATCATTGTGAGTATCGCTCCGTTGCCAAGTAATGTGGTTTCGAAAGTTCTTCGGGCCGAACACGGCATCCATCAACATCTTTAGATAGTGGCTTGCCGTCGGGTCGCAATGGAGATAGATACTCCCTGTGCTGCGGATAACCCGACGCAATTCGACCAAGCGTGGCGCCATCATAGATAGGTAAGCTAGCATGTCACTGCTGCCCAGAAAGGTACGAAATGCTCGCAGGACGTTGGCGACCGGGCCACCTGCCTCTACGACCTCCTCGTACGTCCTAGACGTTTCGATATTCCATTCCCAGGTGTCTTCGAAAGCTTTAATTTGGGCAGCCGCGCTACTGCCGCTGTGTTCTCTGAACAAGACATTGTAGTTCTGGTTGGAGTTGAATGGCGGGTCCAGATATACAAGATCAACAGAGGCGTTGGCGACATACTCGGGTAGAACGCGAAGATTATTGCCGTAGTAAAGCTGGTTTTTCAAAACAGGGACCAAGCTTGCGACCTCATACAACCGCCTTTTCCGCACCAGGAATCGGTTGCATGCCTGGGACAAGAGAAGCTATCATTAATCCCTGACTTACTAAATGACGCGCTTGTCACGGCGATTCAGGCCTTTCGTCGATACACTACCGTAGTAACAAAAGGCACTCCTTCGCGACCTCCTGCGCCATAGTAAACTTGCGGACATCCGTCGCACCCTGCTGCCGCAACCCGTGGGTAATGGCCAACCAACAAATCCCTCAGAGCTAGGGCGACTCGGCTGCCGTGGAACTAGTCGGATCATCTCGAGCTGGCGCGGATACTTCCCGGCACGGAATGCTTCTCCGACAACATCGCGTTGTGCTAGTTATCAAGCTCACGGTGACTCGAGGTTATTCAAACCGGCTCGAGGAATAGCTCAAAGAGAATCACCGCGACACGGAGTGACGAGCGTTCAGCACCGAAAATCACTGGGAGCATTTTACACGCCACGCTGGCTTGCGGAGGTGCTCGTAGGATGGGCATTAGAGAGTAACTGCGGACCGGTGTTGGACCCTAGTTTTGGCGGTTGCGCCTTCCTGCAAGCTTCCCTAGACTGTCTGAGACATTCAGGTGTTCCTCACGCTGAACGGTATGTGTTTGGGCTCGACATTGACCCTAACGCCCAGCAATTTGCACTACCGTTGCGCGCTGCCGGCATTCCAGCCTCTAATTTAATACTCGGCGACTTTCTTACGCCGCGATCATGCGTCGATCTTCCGCCGTTAGCCGCAGTCGTGGGAAATCCACCTTACATTCGTCATCATCTCATCCATGACGACGGTATTGCTATGGCCCAAAATCTAATCGTCCAAGCGGGCGCATCGCTTCAAAAAACAGCGAGCGCCTGGGCTTACTTTACTATTATGGCAGCGGCGTCAGTTCGCCGAAGCGGCCGACTAGCGCTCATTTTACCCGGAACCTTGCTTCACGCAAAGTATGCAAAAGATGTAATCGTGTATCTCCAGGCTTGCTTTGGCTCGGTTAGGCTGCTACATGTGCATGATCGATTGTTTGAGGATACGCACGAAGAATCGGTATTGCTCCTAGCAGCCGGGAAAGGTAAAACCTCAAAGGCGCAATATCGTAGAATACGCGGCAGAAGCGATCTCCTCGAGGCTATTCGTAACCGCTCCGAAGATCGAGACCTCATACAAGACCTAAACTATAAGCTCGCGTTACTACCCGCGGAGATAGTGGAGGCTTGGAAGGAGATCAA
The DNA here is from genome assembly GCA_030853635.1 of Vulcanimicrobiota bacterium. Lineage (GTDB taxonomy): Bacteria > Vulcanimicrobiota > Vulcanimicrobiia > Eremiobacterales > Eremiobacteraceae > Mawsoniella. The sequence continues at coordinate 139,925 of JALYUR010000067.1, forward strand.
AGACAGACAGCGGTTCACTCCCCTTGGAGAAGCATGCCGCATTCGGATCGGCGTCGTTACGGGAGCAAACAACTTCTTTATCAGACACTCGTCTGATCCACTTCTAACGTCAGCTTACGTGGACTCCTACCCTCTAATATATGGCAGAGCTAATTTCTTAGGACCGGCCTGCGATAAACGGCTGTTGCGAAAGATCGATTTATCAGGAGCGCCAACGCGGCTTCTCTGCATACGAGCGAGAGGGCGAAAGGGTAGTAGGCTGGAGAATGAACTACGAAGTGCCGAGGCTGCAGGTATCTCAGCGCGACACCATTGTCAGAAACGACGACCTTGGTACCGCATTACCGATAGAGATATTCCCGATCTGTTCCTACCTTACATGGGTTCGACAGCACCGAACTTGTCGTATAATCTAGCGGCCGCAACCTGTACCAATGCCGTTCACCGCCTTTGGTTTAACGAGCGATATCGGGGGGTGGAAGCTAGCGCCGTGGCGAGTTCCTTTACCTCGTTATTCGCATTTGAAGCTGAACTCTTTGGTCGTCACTATGGTGGCGGCATACTTAAGGTGGAGCCGACGGCCGCGTCAAATCTTACGGTACTCTTTGAAGGCGCAGAAGCCATTTACTCACGACTTGTCGAACTAGCGGCACAGGGCAACCGATTTTCACGAGAGTACGTGGACTATGCCTTGCTACAGAGAGTCCTTAAAGTGTCCGCACGCTGTGTCGTAGCGATTCAGGAAGGCCTTCACATCCTTGTTAAACAGAGGGAAAGACTCCGCGAGAAGACGGTACCTGCAGGCACGCAGAAAGGGGGCCCGTAGCTCGGTCTGGGCAGGAAACGAGGAATGACTTGTTTTTAGGAAGCGTTGCCTGCATACGGCTCAAATTCAACCCTGAGCCAAGCTCTTGGATATGCCGTCGCGTCGTGTGCAAAGAACGATGTATGGAGCCAAGTAGTTTTCGTTAGGAGTTAGTGCTGCGAGCATTTGGGAGATCGCCGTAAGTGCAAGACTTATCCCCCCTAATTCAAGACCCAAAATACGGACACGGGAATCAACACCAAGCCGCAACTTGCTTTAGGAGCCGTTAAACTGATTAAGTCTTTGGCTACAGCTAATGAATCAGCCGGCATTCGCATGGACTCACCGACAAGTCGTCGATTCTCGGTTGATACTCATCTTTTTCGCGAGCTGGGTGAGCTGCTCGTTGGGAGAGACTCGACAGCGCTCGTTGAACTAGTAAAAAACTCGTATGACGCTGACGCGACCCGCGTGATCGTCTATGGCGAAAACCTGCGCGACACAGCGCGCGGCGTGATTCATGTTAAAGACAACGGTTTAGGGATGACGGTTGATGAATTTCAACATGGCTTTATGCGTATCGCATCGCGACAAAAAGAAACGGGTCAACGAAGTTCTAAGAGATACGGTCGACGTTATACCGGTGAGAAAGGCATTGGCCGCCTAGCTGCCCACAAATTAGCAGAGCTTCTCGAGGTCGATTCGATCGCCTTAACGGCAAATAGATCTTCGCTTCTCCATGCTATTATTGACTGGAATGTCCTGGAGAAACACGAAACCCTTGAAGAGGCGAACGATGCGATCATTCTTCAGCCAGGGCACGGTTCAAGAAAGCTTGACACGGGCACCAGCATTATCTTAAGACGCCTTCGCCAGTCCTGGACAGAACGACGACTTAAGAGATTTGCGCGAGACGTCAACGCCTTTCAGCCTCCGAACATTCTTATTGAACCACCATCCAAGAATATTTTACCCACAGCGGCCTTAATAAGAACCCTTAAGTATCGCGACGAAAAGACTGTTGCGCCCTTTGATGTTGAACTACAGGGCGACTTCGATTTCGGCGAAGATTTTTGGGGTCACGTTGTCTCTGCCGCAACGTGGCTTATTGAGATAGATGCTAGTGATGAAAAGCATATAACGGTGATGATCTCGCCGTTGCTGACCTCGAAAGCTAAAGCAGACGCCATAAGGCAAGGGCCACAACGTTTCCGCCTGTCAAGACCCCTGAAGTGCCCACAATTCCAGGCAAGGATACTCGTAAGGGAGGGTGCCAGCAAAACGGACGTTCCTTATTTGGAGATCGGCGGAGTTAGGATCTACATGGAAGGGTTCCGCGTGCTGCCCTATGCTGATCCAAGCGATGATTGGCTCGGCATGAATTCAGACGTTACCAAACGGCAACGAAGTAGCCTTTTCAAAGACCTCGATGAACTCGGCATCTCTGGAGAGCTACTACCAGGTGAGACGGAACACGCTGGACTGAACGCACTTCCTCAACAACACTATGTGGGCGCTGTATTTCTTCGGCAATCGGGTGCGCAAGATCTCAAAATGTTAGTGAATCGTGAAGGGTTCTTGCCGAACGAGAGCTTTGAAAGTCTTCAGGAAGTTGTCCGCGGAGCAGTACTCTTGTCCATACGAGTGCGTTCGGCGTTTTCTGCGATACGAGCGTCAAGGGGGGAGAATCAGTACCGAACCCAGCCTGACATAGCAAAAACCTATGGAGAGGTGCGTGCAGAGACGGCCTCCTCTCAAAGCCGACTGCATGATGCTGCACGGAAAGGTGCAGTATCACCGGCAATCGCAGAAAAAGCCGCTGGAGCTATCGGCGAATTCTTGAATATCTCCGATATTTTAGCTCGCCGCGCGCAGCAGCTCAATACCTTAGCTTCGCTCGGTACGGTGACGGCATCACTGATCCACGAACTTTCCACGATTCTAGGAATGACAAGAACCGTCGAGGTGCAAGTTGAGCGACTAAAGATTGATGCGCCTTATGGGTTTCGCAACAAGTTAGTTAAACTCGGAACCTCGATTTCCGAGGTTCGGCGCAGCATCGAGCGGCAAGCCGCCAGCCTTACAGACGTGATCGGCGCCGATGCACGCCGGCGCCGTATCCGCCAATCTATCAGTGAACGTTTCGAATCGAGCCGCAACATCTTACATACATCCATTAAGAGTCGTGCATTGGAAATAGTAGACAATGTTCCTCATAATCTACGCTCGACCCCAATGTTTTCTGCAGACATAATGGCGGTGCTTATGAACTTGTTAACAAATGCAATAAAAAATGCGCAACACGGTGGAAAGATTTGCGCGTGGGGAGACCTTTCAGGCGAAAAGGCATTCTTCGTTATGGAAAACACCGGTAAAGCTATAAACATTCGAAAGAGCGAGCGATACTTTCAGCCCTACGAATCGAGAACTCCTGTGGTTGATCCACAACTGGGGCAGGGTATGGGGCTGGGCCTAACGATTACCAGGAATATTCTCGAGCAGAATGATGCAACCATAAAGTTCGTTCAACCGAGCCCCGGTTATGCAACCGCCGCGCGCGTCGACTTTCTAAGGTGAACTACCGGGGTGATATTGCTGCACGTCCAAACGTCCTTATCATAGATGACCACCTACAATCAATAACTCTGCTCGTCAATGAATTAGAGGAACGCGAAACTACTGTTGTGTCCGTGGAACCGCGAGAAGTGAGTTTAGATGTGTTGCGGAACGCGGATGTCGTGGTAACTGACTTCATGTTGGATGAAGAGCGCTGGACAGAATCTCATGAGACCGTTGATATCGCACGACGTCCGCAAAACGGATTGGCCCTCACCGCCGTGCTTCGCTCATTGGTTGATTATCGATTTAAGGAGGATGAGTCGCCAAAGGCGTTTACGCTTCACACGAGCCATCTATCAAAGCTCGCACACTCTCACGACTTGAAAGATAGGCGTTTGCACGTATTGGCACGACTAAACGATTTAGAATGGGTGTTTGAAAAGGATGAGGACGCTGTGGGCAATGCGATTAGCATCGTCGCGATCGCGAAGGCCGTACGTAAACTGCGTAACATTGTAGCATCGTCCGCTACAGAACACCATGTTACAACCTTATTGGGCCTCGACATTTCGGACCGCGATGGGTGGCAACATCGTGCCTGGCTATCAGCTCAGGCAGCTCAGCCTCCCATACGTGATTACTTCGAGCAAAGCTCGGGTTTTTCGTTCTTGCGGTGGTTGCTACAGAGAGTGTTGCCGTTCCATTGCTTCCTAATAGAGCGTCGTGGTGTTGCAGCGCGTCTTAATGTCAGTTTGAATTGGCTAACAACGGAGTTAACGTCGAGCTCGAAGTTCGCTGCAGCTATGAAAGAGTTCCAGTATAAAGGAATCTTGGACGATTTCCAACGGCAGCAGTTTTTCTGGCGCATCGGTATTGAACAAGCGTTACGTGATCTCGACGTAGCTTTTCCGTTTGATTTCAAGCAGTTGCCAACAATGTTGACTCCGTATTGCGAAACCCCGCCTGAAAGCCTGGGTCTTCGAAAGCCAGTACTAGTCTTAGATGCGCATCTGCGGTATGAGGACCATCCAATCGATAGCCTCAAAGCGAAACGCATCTTTCCAGACGATTGGCCATCGTTTGTGGACGCAGCTTATGTAAGCCAAGAGTTGGCACAAAGTGATGAAGCTATTAAAAGGTTGGAGGGTGCTGAAGAGTGAGCGCCTATCAGCCTCATTTTAAGGTCCATCAATTGATTCAGGAGGTTAACGCTTTCATCGCTATAGCAGATCCCCAATTCTTGGAAGAAGATGCTAGATGGAAGCTCGACGTCTTTAGGTATCAACTAGAAGGCATTCGTCCGAACACACAACTGACATGGTACATAGGCGAAGCCGATGCAATCAAAACAATACCCTCATGTTTTTACGAAGGTGGTGGATCGACCCGAGGACCGTCTCTATACGCGAGTATGTATTGTAAATGGGAATTTACAGTGCGTCAAGTTCGGGGGAGCGGTGGTAACACACTTCGACTGGATGACGGGCACTGTGTCGTGAAGTTGCATAAACAAAACCCGAACGACCAGGGCGATGCCGACGCAGTAGTCAGCGAATGGCATTTCGACGTGGGAGCTATGGATTCGCCGGGAGCTTTCTTTCACACGACCGCTCGCGGTGATGAACATTTGTTCCCTCCGAACATACCAGTCTTTCGAATTCATGGTCTACCATTAAGCCCTGTGGCCGCGTTAGAATTTGCAATTGGAGAGCTCTTCCCAAGGGCCTGGGAAGACGCTACGATCGGTAATGCAGTCGAAATTAACCGCTGGCGTGCAATGCAACGATTTCGACTTACCACATATTTTGAAGCCCTAAAGTCCGCAATTAATCCTGGAACCCTTACGCCATTGATGTTGATGAAAAAGTGGAAACCAAGTTCCGAAAGCATGTTTTTGGAACCCTAGCTTATTCTGATTGCCTCCGCAAGCGCCAGAGTGCCGTATTATGAGTGGAGGCTTGGCTCGAGCACGCTTGTTCGCACTATCGAAAGCATAGCACACAGAAATACGCGGCCAAGCTAACTGACGAACCTTGGGCTCAGGTCAAGCCGTTGGATCATAGCTGGTTTCACAGTTTGAAAAAGCATGGCGCAATTCACCGGCGAAAGGGAATGCTATGACCGCAATGGAGAACCGCTGGCTAAAGTACGCTCGTTCGGTAATCGACGTCGATGCAGAACACGTAACTGCCTGTCTAAAAGCTAAAGGCGGTGCACAATGTGATGGGCTTGATCAGTCGCTACGTTGGCCCGGCTACATTGGCTCAAAGTACGAAGCTTCCGACTTCCGGCTGTTGTTTGTAGCCCAAACTCATAATCCCGGAGATCTTGCCGCAACGATCGGCCACTTTCAAGCGACGATGCGCAAATGGATTAAAGCCCCGGTCTCTGACGATGGCGACGCCGCCTTTTTAACTGCTCTTCAATCAGCGTACGAACCCGCTATGCCGCAGTGGGGACCATGGGAGCGCACATTTCGTCATTTCATAAGTGAGAATGGACAGACGAAGCAATCGGTAGCATATACGAATGTGGCCAAATGCTGGCTTCCGCCAAGCCAGCCCAATGAGACGCAGCTTACCGGTCCACCAATGCTGGCATGCAACCAGCGATTCAAAATTTCCGAATTGATCACACTACTGGCTCCGGCCGTCGTAGTAGTCTTATTAAGCCCAGATATGCTTCGAATGCTAATCGACGTGCCCAAATTAGACGCGAGGGTAGTCAGACTAGATTTTCGCCGTTCGCAGCTCCAACTTGACGAGGCTCGGCGGCAAGTCCGCCAACTCCGGACTGAATTGAAGAAGAAGAGGCTCTCCGACCAATCGCGCCCTAAGAGCGCGACGGGTCAGGGGTCGCAACAACCGTAGGGTCTCAGTGTCAGAATAGCCCTAGCCCGAATACATCCCAGCCAGCGCGACGATGTCTGATAGAACCAGTGTTGGTGTACGAATTCAGCCATCTTACATCATACTGCGATACACATTAGGCTTGCTTGCCCGCTTCAATTGAGGCCCTAGGATGGGCTTTTATGCGCAGGGTGGCCTGCGGGGGCCGACTTGACCGTTTAGACGCAGCGCAGGCATTATCAAGGGGCCTAGCGGCCGGCTGTGGTGCCCGCGTGAGCTGAGGATGAGAAACAACTACTCAGCCTCTAGCGTCGAGAAGGTATTAGTTTCTGCTGTTACTCCGGCGATTCCAAATTCATTTTCTAAGAACCTAGCAGTCTCCGCTTCATAGATCTTGCATACCACCTGCTGAATACTAAAAATTTTGAGGTATTTTTTTGCATGGTTCTCGTCAACCGTCGATTTCCAGTCCACCGCCACAACATACTCGGCGCGATCCTCGACATCGAGATTTTTAGCTATATCCGTGCTTTCGAGCTGTTGATCAAGAAGTCGATCACCGTTGGTTAATTGGAAATTCTTAGCCATGACTGCAGGGGCCGTGACAATGCCATAACCAACGTAGCCTTTTTCTTTTACGTATCCAAAAATCTTATCGCCCGGATGAAGTTTCTGCATGAAACTCTTGAAACGTGGTGCTCCTCCTGCGCTCACGTAACCATACTTGCGCGCGTCGTTCCAACTACGATTGGTTTCATTTCCCACTCCGATGTTTACGAAGTAATAGCCGGTCCACTCTTGTTTCTTGTGCTCCACTCTCTCTTCCGAGCGCGTGGCGACTTCCTGAGGGTCAATCAGCCAGGAGCGCGTCAACGCTTTGCCTAGATTGTCCTCAAAAACGGTAAAAAACACAACGTTGATGTCGACATTATATTGTTCCGAGAGGTACTTGACGATACGCTCCGAGGCTGGGTCCAGCGCCGAGGCAACGATCGTAATACTAGGTGCGGGTTGTGCATTCGGTATGTTTGGCAGCGAATCGACGACAAAATACTTTTTAAAAGCTGTCTCCAGCTCCATTTTGTGATAATCGCGACAATATTTGTCTAGCTCTACGTCAGTTAACGAAACAACCCAGCTAGCATAGTCTAGTGCTTGCGCCACTACCTCGCGTGGTGTCTTGTTGGCCTTCAATTCGATGACGTGAATCGTCCCAGTGGAATCGATACCTAAGAGATCAATTCGCCCACCATGAGGAGTCGGAACCTGGCTACCAATTAATAGAAGATCAGTACTTATAAGGCGCGGGTTTTCTTTGATCCATTCCTCGAGCTGCGCCTCGCTTTGCAAGTGTGAACGCTGAGCCTCAATTAGGCCAGAATCGTGAATCCGCCAAAGGTTGGTTTCTACAGGCATGCTCTTGGAGATTCCAGCCAAATAGGCGCGTTGCATGCATAGTGCGCTTATCGCCTAAAAAATAGGTCCTAGGAACGACGGCGCATCGTAAATATGGGTAAGCGCGAGGGTACTTTTACATCCGATCCCTTATGCCAAACACGTAGCCACCAATGCTACCAAGGATTCCCATCGCAGCAGTGAGAGAGCCGTTAACTTTGACCGCCAGTATAGTTGCGAACGTTGCGATGAGTACTATACCAATAGCTCGCAAGTTGTATGGCCCAATTCCTGGCGTCATCCGGTAAAGGACTCCACCTAGAGCGACGAGGCCTAAGGCAAAGACAATCAAGATCGTTTGGTCCATGGAAGTCCTCCCTCGACTGAGCTAGTGGTTAAAGACAACCCGAACTGCTATAAACGACATGCTGATAAGGCGTGTCTGGAACAGCGCAGTTCGTTGGACGATTTCATGGTCGGAGAACGGGCGCCTCGTGTTCCGAGAGACTAGTAGAAGCCTATTGGAGTAAAAGGCTCAGGCGCTCGCATTGTTATCTAATGCCGCGCAAAAGACGGCTCGGCGATACACCTACGGCTCTAGCTAAGCGAACGATGTTCATAAGGCCAAGGTTGCGCTCTCCGCGTTCCGCGCTGCTGGCGTAGTTGCGGTGCAGATCGGCTAATTCAGCAAGCTTCTCCTGAGTGAGCCCCTTGGCTACTCGCAGCCTGTATAGGTTTTTCCCGAAGCGCTGTTGCTCCGGCGTCTTCCACACACAAGGAATTTAACTGCATAGAACACTATCAGTCTACACACTATGGGTGTTATGGGCGCGCAATTCCTTCAAATAGAAGTACGGGGAAAGACATGATACTCGACAGATCTCCCCAGCGTCTTGGATCACCGCCGAGACGGGAACGCTACTCACGCGTGCACGTCACGCTGAGCGAACCGCTAATGAAGTACCTGGAACGGGCGTGGCGGATGCATATTCGACCGGATGGCTCGTACGCACGCGGGGTTTCAGCTTTTATTGAAGACTTGGTCTTGGAGCATCGGAATCGGGAGGAGCGGCGGCCTAGACTCTAGCCCGAGGGGCATCTACCCAGCGCGGTTCCAGCGATCGGCTAATAGCCGAGATTGGAGCTAGTTCTTAATGAACGACCTGACGTGCCAAAAGTGCGGGAGCTTGAACCTGCGCAAGTTATCGCTCGTCTACGAAAGCGGCAGAGCCGTATCCCATTCGACATCCAGCGGCGCTGGCATCGGGATTGGCTTTGGCGGGATCGGCGTGGGCGTAGGAGGCGGTAGTGGTAGAACGACCACTCATACCACGACGTCGCTCCGGGCCGCACCGCCTCCGAAGAAAAGGTGGGGCGTATTTATAGGTCTCGCAATCATTTGTATGTTCCTTACGTCCGTAAGCTGGGTTTTTTGGCTTGGGCCCGTGGTTTTCGGATTCTTGATCCGCCAAGCAGCCGCTTTCGATCGAAACGTATGGCCATCACTCTATCGACAATGGGATGCTTCCTATCTATGTGACCGCTGTGGCTGCATGGGGATACCGCAACTGTCCTCTGCTCAGATAACCACTGCTGCCGTACCTGATCGTGCCTTAGAGCGTCCAACGATAGACGTTACACCTGTCGACGTCAAGAAAACACCTCCGGCAATCGTCGATTAGCATGTTTGCGTCCGAGATGAAAGTGAGCCAGCAGCGTATGCGCAGCGTCGCAGTAAGGACTCCGGTTGCCGCAGTGATTCTATTCCTCGGAGCCGTGGTGCTTACCCTAATAGGGTGTACGCACGGATCTAATGCAACCACGCCGCGCCATGCCACGCAACCCGCCAATCAATTTGTGGGGAAGTGGGAGAATCAAAGCCGAACCGCGGGTTTTGAATTCATGGCTAACGGGACTGGAAATGTCGAAGCCATAGAGCCATTAGTGGGCGACACTAACAGTTCGTTCACGTATACGTTGCGTGACTCTCAAACTGCCATAGTGCACTTGCCGCAAACTATGTACGCGGGGGAAGACGTCATGCGGATAGGCGCTGACGGGAGGCTGAACGATGGCGGCCTGACCCAGGGCAACGACTTGTATAAGCGCGTAAATGCGATAAAGCTTGTACGCTAATCCATGGTCGTGCGCCACGCCGGAACGCCCGAGGTGCGGTTCAATAGTAGGATGACCAACTTGAGCAAGCCGTCGCGCACGTTATGAAGCGCAGGATCATGTGGAGCCTAGTTAGTCCTGATGAGCCCCAAGACGACTTCCGAAACGATAACGCGGCTACCGTAGGCGTCGTACGGCCGTGTTCGGAATACTTGGACGTGCTGCGGGCGCACCGACAGCAGCTTGAGAAACTAGGCGTAACCAGGATCGCTATCTTCGGCTCGGTCGTGCACGGCGAGGCGCGCCCGGACAGCGATATCGACATCCTGGTGGACTTAGACCCGAACGCCAACGTGTCGTTGATGGGGCTCGGCCACATTTGGGGCGATTTGCACGAAATGTTGGCCCGGGACATCGACTTAGTGTGCCGAGATCGGATACACCCCATGTTGCGCGAGCGTATCCTGGCCGAGGCCGTGGATGCCTTCTAAGGACCCGCCGACGTTGACGAGTCGGTTGCACGCGAGATCACGTTGCACGAGTGGCGTTGTTACACTACAATATAGTCAATGAACCGCCAATTCCATCGCCGAAACGCCGGGGTCAACAAACTCGACAAAATCTGCCGAGCTTTCGACCTTAGCGACATTGAGCTGGCGCGACTGTTTAGGCTCAGTCCACGTACTATTAAGGTATGGCAACGCCAAGGCGCGTCCCCACGACGTATCGCCGATGTCGACCGCATTGCCGAGCTCGCAGACTACCTCGCACGCGAATTCGTCGCGGATCGTTTGCCGCAGATCGTTCGGACGCCGGGCAACGACAGAAACGATGCCCTGGGAGGCCGTGCCATTCTCGATGTGATCCGTCGCGAGGGCGTTACGCCAATATATCGGCATCTCGAACGGCTCTTCGCGTACGGTGGCGTCTGAGAAAGGAACGCGTCACATGCAGACGCCGGGTGGTACAGGCGCGAGAGACTGCGGCAACGTCACTTATGGGGGCTGGTCAGAACTTAGTCTGAACATTTATTGGGGAATCAATCTAAAGAATGGCGATGACCCCGCTCCTCCGGTGGTCAAAAGAAAGAATCGGTCGCCCTAGTGACCGTGGTATGCAAAGCGGCTCGCGACCATAGCGGCTCGAAAAGGAATCGATTCGATGAATACAGTTTCGACGTAGCTACCGTCAGTCCGACCCTAAACTATTCGGCTTTTCCACCAATTCAACATTGCGCCACGCACCAGGTATTCGAAAATGTGCAAATACATGGGCAGGTCTCCATGATACCAAGTCCCTCCCTGCGCACGTATTGCTATCATGAAGGGGGCTTCACACGGCGCGGCGTCCTTTGATAGTCTGTCGGGTGCGCGGCAAATAGGGAGGGGAAACGGCGTTCCATCATGCAGGGCCCTAGAGCGGTGATCATACACTTTTGCGAGTGCCCGAGCGATCGATTTTGGTGTCCACATCAGTTGGCCACTTGACGGTCGCGCCGACGGAGCATCGGGTCTGAAATTGATGATAAACTGGCGAAATCTACGCGCCAATCGCTCCTCAGGGTGAACGAGTCGCGCGACGTCCTCCAAGAATTCACGTCCACCGGTAGTTTGAAGCCGCTCAGCCAGGTCCGGGTGACATTTTGTGAATTGCTCGGTGGGATCAGCAAGCGGCTCTAGCTTGGACGTAACGGCCTCGACTGCTGAAACCAGTAGAAGCCATGATATTTGCGGGTCTGAATCGGCGATCCACGTGGCCCGCTGATAAGTCCTAGCCGCTTTTATCAATGTTGCGGCATCCGAGGAGCTCAGACGATGCAGTTCATTTATGAGGCCAAGGTTCTCCTCGGATAGTTCATGTTGCCCCACGGCCCATGGGAGAATTGGCGTCACTTCGAAAGGGCTACTGCTTGGCCAAGGTCCTGATTCATACCCTGTCGGTCTCCCACGTGGATCTCCGTTAGGCACGAATTCGCGGATTATGGGGCCAGCCTGAACCCTAACTCCGAGACATAACGCGACCAGAGCGGCAATTTCGTCGGCGATATTGCCGCCATGGTAAGTTGAAGTGTCAGAATACCAGTTCCGGCTCACTTCTTCTTGTGAGGCGTACCGTTCGAAACGTAAGATAATGGCCGGTCTAAAATAACCCGACCGGTGTTGAATGGCTACTGCATTGATTAAGTAGTAGGGGCCAATCTTGATCTCTCCGGTGAAGTAGGCGTCCGAAAACAGCTCGGTTTCGGCCGCGCCTACTGATTCAACACCAAGAAGTTGGCACCGGAAATTATCGTAAGAATCAGGTCCGGACGCCGATTCGATAGAATCTGCTTGAGTCACGCCGTTAGCAAGCGCCTAGCGCATGGTATATTGTGGCAACAGAGCGCATCATTTCCTCGACCAGCTCCGCAAATCGCCTGCGGCTTCGTTATCCACGTTCTTTCTGTCTTCGTAGCTGACGCAAAGCCGCGCTCGGAATTTCTCCTAACGCGACTAAGAGCTGGGTGGTTTCATGCAGACTCTCGCTATCACGGTGGCCGTTCGGCGATGTAAGCTTGTCAAGTCGCGCTTCGATGCCGTCAACGTAAGCACGCAACAGACCTCCAAGAACCGGCCCCCTTGTCCACGACACTGCGGAGCGAACTGGAGCAGCGTCTACCTTTAAGGCGGGCGATGCGGTGGTTCTTGTTGTTGATAGGATTTGATGTGCCAGTATATTGACTTTTTGCTCGTATTCCGCTCTCAGGCCGAAGACAGTAAACGTTGTGGGGCCGGTAGTCGGCGGCAGTGCCTTAACGGCGACGACCCCTTCAGCGAGATAGCTTTCGATTGCGCGCCACGTGATACTTCGAAGCTGTTCATAGGGGTACGGGTCTTGTATTAAAGTATCAAAGGAGCCCGGTCCCCAGGAGCCTTTTCGATTTTTAAATCGTTTTCCGTAGAATGCAATCCTTGGGTCGTTATACGTCACGGGGTTTAACAAACCACGAAGGTTAAAGATGTCACG
>JALYUR010000048.1 GCA_030853635.1 Vulcanimicrobiota bacterium
AGCGTCGCCTACAGTAACGCATCGCCGGAGACGATGGAGACCAGCGTGACGCGCCCGATCGAAAACGCTGTCAGCCGTGTTTCGGGTGTCGACATCCTCGAATCCAACTCTTATCAAGGCCAGTCGACCGTTCGGGTCCAATTCGACTTCGGCACCGACATCAACGTCGCGGCAGTAGACGTCCAACAGCAGATTTCCCGCATCCGGGCTTCGCTGCCCAACGATCCCGCGCTTGGCGAACCCCAAGTGATAAAGGCCGATCCCAACGCAACCGCTGTTTTGGCGTTGCATGTCACCGATCCAACGCGCACGCAGCGCGACCTCTCGGATCTGATCGTCAACGAGCTGTCCGACGAATTGGCGTCGGTCCGCGGCGTCGGCAGCGTGGGCGTTTCCGGAGTGACCCAGCGAGCCATCACCATCGAGCCGGACGAACACCGGCTTGCATCGCTGGGCCTTACGCTGGACACCCTCATAGCCCGCGTCAAGAACGAAAACGTGAACCTCCCGGCCGGTGTGATAAGGATCGGACCCAATGAGTACGGCATCCGCACAAATGCGCTTTACAAAGCGCCAACCGAGATCGCCGACACCATAGTCACCGTCGCCAACGGCACCCCCATCCGCCTTCGCGATGTGGCGACGGTGCGCGACGCGATCCAAGAACAGCGCATCTTCTCACGGCTCAACGGTTCGCCGTCGGTTCAATTGACCATCACCGCTCAACCGGATGCCAACGTGGTCGCGGTTGCCAGCGGAGTGACCGCAAAAATCAACGAGATTCGAGAGCGTTATCCGAGCATCAGATTTGCGACGATGCTCGACCAGCGCGAATTCATTCTCACGGCGTTAGCTACGCTCGAGCATACCGCTATCTACGGCGCTCTACTCGCGGTGCTGATCATCCTGTTGTTCTTGCACTCTTGGCGCGCGACGGTCATAGTCGCCGTCTCGCTGCCGGTCTCCATCCTCGGCACGCTGTTCGTGGCTTACGTGCTGCACGAATCGCTTAACGTCATGACGCTCGGCGGCATCGCCCTGGCCGTGGGCTTGATAGTCGACGACGCCGTCGTGGTCATCGAGAACATCTCGCGCTTCTTGCGCACCGGAATGCAGCCTGCGGATGCGGCCGAAGGTGCGACGACGCAGGTTCTTGGCGCCGTGGTGGCTTCATCGGTCACCGTCGTCACCGTTTTTTTCCCCCTGTTGCTCATCCCCGGACTGCAAGGACTCATCTTCGGTCCTTTCGCGATCGTCGTGATGAGCGGCGTGGCGATCTCCTTTATCGTCGCGATCACGGCCGTGCCGATGTTGGCGGCCGAGCTGCTGCGCCGGGACGTCGGGTCAGGCAAAGACGCCGAAGAGGCAGAACCAGCCGCTCAGCCCGCGCAGCACCGGTCGTTCGGCCGATCATTCGATCGAATTTACGGGCGCCTTGAGAACGCTTACCGCAACGCGCTGGCCTTTTGTCTCGACCGCCCTCTGCCCGTCCTGGGTTCGGCCGGCGCACTGCTCGCGATTACGCTGATCGCGCTGCACTTAGGCGTCGTGTCGACGGAGATTTTCCCGCCGTCTGATTCGCGCTTCGTGCAATTCGATCTGCAAGGACCCAACGGCACGGCGCTCGCCAACATGAACCGCATATCGCGCACGGTCGAAAATGCGCTAGCCCGCGATCCGCGCGTGGTGGCCGTCGGGGCGACGATCGGTCAGGCAGGCAACGGCAACAACACGCGCTCGATCACCAATCGGGCGAGTCTACAGGTGACGCTCAAGCCGGGCACCGGCGCCCGCGACGCGGCTGCCTTCGTTCAAGACTGGCGCGCGCACCTGAGCGGAAACGGCGGTGATAGCAGCTCGAGTTCAACCGGCCAGTTGCCAGGCCGCGAGGGCCGCAGGTCCGCCGACGACGAGGGGTTGCGCAGCGCGATGGTCGGCACGATCGCGCGTGGCCAGACGATCGACATCGTTCAGCGGCAAATCTCGCAAGGCCAGACGGCATTGGAACTTGAGATCTTCGGTCCTGACATCAATCGGCTGCAGACTATTTCGGACGGCGTGATGGCCGCTATCGCCAAGATTCCGGGCGTCGGCGATCCCGATAAGAACGTGACGAACTCTCAACCCGAGGTCAACGTCACGATCGACCGAGCGCGGCTGATGCTGTCCGGCATGGGGACCGGAGACCTCGCTCAATTCATCAGCACGGCGACGAACGGCTCGATCGCGTCTTTCTATCAGATCAACGGCGTTCAGTATCCGATAATAATAGAGCTCGGACCGAATCAGCGCCGTTCGTTTCCATCGCTGCAAGGTCTCGAGCTGTCATCCTCGGCGGCGGCTGGAGGCGCCGGGTTGGGGCCGGGGACGGCTAACGCAAACGGATTGCCGCCGCTGACGCTCGGCAGTATCGCGCGCCTGACTACCGGCTTGGGGCCTTCGGCCATCAGCCGCGAGGACCGGCAGCGCCGCATCGAGATCAGCGCTCCGATCAGCGGCCGACCGCTCGGCCCAATCGTCGCCGATGCAGGCCGGGTGATGCGCAACTTCGCGCTTCCGGCCGGCTATCGCTGGGAATACGGGCCCGAGATCCAACGCGGTCAGACCAGCTTCGATTCGTTGTGGCTCGTCATCGGACTGGCGGTCGTTCTCATCTATATGCTCTTGGCCGCGCAGTTCGAGTCTTACATCGATCCGCTCGTGATCATCCTGGCCGTGCCGCTTTCGCTAGTCGGCATCGTCGCATCGCTGGTCATCACCGGCCGAGCGTTCGGGCTCACCGCTTTTATCGGCTCGCTGATGCTCGTCGGAATCGCGGTCAAAAACGCGATCTTGGTCATCGAGTTCACGAAGCAACTACGCGAAGAGGGCGCGGAACCGCGCGAAGCTCTGTTGCACGCCGGACCAATGCGCTTGCGCCCGATCCTCATGACGACGCTAGCGACGATCGGCGGCATGCTGCCGCTGGCCATCGGCGTCGAAGCGGGAAGCTCAACCCAAGCGCCGTTGGCTACCGTCGTAATAGGCGGGTTGATCGCCTCGACGTTCTTATCGTTGCTGGTTGTGCCGACACTCTATCTGTTGGTCGCCCGGCGCTCCAAGGGGCGATTTGTTTCGCGGCGACGCGTCCCGTCGACCACGACGAGCCTGCGTTCGCCCAGCGGCACGGTCGTTCCGTAGGCGATGCTGGCCCTGCTTTTGGCGCTGACACTCGTGCAAGGTATTTTCGACCGCCCTTACGCGCCGCCCGCTGCCCATGGCAAGCACGAACTCGATGTCTTCACTCCGGCGCGGCGGTCCGGACGTCTGCCGGTCATCGTCTTCATCCATGGAGGCGGGCTCAGCGAAGGGGACCGCACCGAGTTTCGACGCTTCGGCATGAGCCTGGCGCGCCAGAATTACTTCGTGGTCATTCCATCGTACCGGCTTTATCCCAGCGTCACGGTTCGCGCTGCGGTCGACGACGTCGCGCGCGCGCTTGGCTGGACGCAGCGGCACATCGCCGAATACGGTGGTTCGCCACGGCGCATTATCTTGATGGGCCATTCGGCCGGAGGTTACCTCAGCGCGATACTCGCTTTCGATCCCCGCTATCTGCAGGCGGCGGGCGTCTCGCCCGCATCGATCCGCGGAATATTCGAGCTATCGGCTGACTACGACAACCGCGATCCAGACCCGGGAGAAAAGCCTGCCGACATCGCGATCGATCATCACATCTACGGTGAAACGCTCGAAGAACGCGATGCTAACTCGGTGTACCGCTACCTCCATCGAGTACCGACGCCGTTTGAAGCTACGTGCGAGTCGATCGATCCGGGAACGCAATGCGTCGACCGGGACCGCTTCGTCTTGCACATGCGAGCCCTCGGCAATCGCATCCGTTCGTTTACGGAGCCCAACGCTACGCATGAGGCGCTCGTCGCTCGGGCGGCGCAGCGCGGGGATCCGCTAAACGCCGAGCTGCGCCGCTTCGTCCGCGCACTCACGCAGTAGCTGCTTGCGCCGGCTAAGACATCCTATTTTCTTTGTCTTGGGGGAAGCAGCGCGTCCGGAATCTTGATGCCACCGTGCGCTTGGAACCAGCCAGCAACCTGTTCGAACCAATCGATGTTGCCGGCCGGATCGTCCGGGCCGTGACCGGCAGCTGGATAGCCCACCATCTTGACGCTCTTCCCGTAATCCACGAGCGTTTTGTAGAACTCAAGCGCTTGGGGGAATGGAGCTTGGCGGTCCTTCAAACCCGACTGCAGCAACAGCGGAGTGTTCATTGACCTCGCGTAGGTCTGCGGCGACTCGCTCCGCAAGCGTTCGTCGTTGGCAGCCGTGGGCCGTCGCCCAAAGAAACGTTTCGTGATGTTGGAGCTTTGTGAGAGCGTGTAGTCAAGCCGCAGATCCGTGACCGGGACGCCGGCGACTGCCGCCCGGAAACGATCCGTGTGCGTCACTATCCATGTCGTTAGGTAGCCGCCGTACGAATCGCCGTCAATGAATAGGTGCCGCGGATCGGCCAGTTTCTTTGCCACTACCTCGTCCACGCTGACCATGACGTCTCTCATCGGCGTCTCTCCCCAGTCGTTGACGATCGCCTTATAAGACCAATCGCCGTACCCGTCGCTGCCATGTGGGCTGGGACGCAAAACGCCATAGCCGTTGGTCGCCAAGTATTGCACGAACGGGTTGAACGAAAGGTCATCGGCACATTGCGGACCGCCGTGCGGCTGGACGACCAGCGGTGTTCTCGACGATGCGCTGGCGGGTAGAGTCAGCTGCCCGACAAGCGTGTGGCCGTCTTCCGCCTTCCAGGCGATGAGCTGCGTTTTGGCGATGTCCAAAGCTGCCGGTAAGTGCTGCACGTGCGTTAGCTGGCGCGGCTGAGTGCCGTCGCTTCTCATAACGTAGACCTCCGGCAACCGGACCGGCGTCGAGTAGACGTAAGCGATCATCTTGCCGTCGGCGGAAGCCGAAAAGCGCTGCACCGAGCCGCCGGCCGGCGTGAGGTGCTGCGGCGCGCCGTCAACTGGCGACAATCGATATAGTCCGACCGAAACGCCGTCCATGGTCGACGCGATGACAGAGCCGCCGCTCCACTGCACTTGCGATGAGGCACATGTCCAAAAGTCGTGATCGAAACCGGCGCTGATATCGTGGCCGTCGACGAAGACATCTTCGCGCGCTGCAAGCGTGCCGTCCCAAGTGTGGACGAACGCCAATCGGCGGCCCGTAGGGGAATATACCGGCGGCGCGGTCGAGGGCAGGGCGAAAAACGTTTGGGCGGCGACGCTACGCGCAGTGCCGTGAGCGACGTCGATAGAGACATACTTCTCCCTTTCGTAATCGTTGTAATACGGCGTCGGCTGGCGCACGACCGCGACCTGGGTTCCGTCGGCCGACCAGCTCGGATCGGGAGACTGGGCCGCACTTCCGTACGAGTATGCGTCGTTGATAAGGCGTCGCTGGGCGCCCGTCCGGGCGTCTATCAGCCACACGGTGCGCTGCGCGGGAATGCCGGCCGCCGCAATGTCGCTATTGGGATCCAGCCACACGAACGTCGGCTGCTTGTCCTGGTCGTCCCCATTCTGCTTGAACTCCGTCGCCGCGATAGCGCGGCCGTCGGGCGACCACGCATACGACGCGATGGAGTTAGCGGCGTGGGTAAGTTGACGCGCAGCGCCCCCTTGGGAAGAGACCGTCCACAGCTGCAAAGTGCCGTTCTTGACGGCGGAAAGAAACTCGATGCGCGATTGGTCCGGCGACCAGCGCGGGTTTGTCACATCGCGTTTCCCGAGCGTCAAAGCGCGAGAGTTGCCGGTCTTGGCCTCGGCAACGAAGTATGCGTCGGAAAATTGGTCGGCGGCAAGGTCGATCTTGACGACATCATAGATGACAAAACGACCATCGGGAGAGACTTGCACATCGTTGATCTGGGCAACGTGCGCAGCGTCGGCCATGCGCCAGGGCCGGGCAGCTCCCATGTGTGCCGAAGTCAAAACCGACAAGATAGCGAAGACAGCGGCACCGAATCGCAGCATTTTGAACTCCCCTAACCTGACCTTGGCGATGTTTACCAAGTGGTCGACGCGTGACTCAGGCTCTGATTCCAAGATCAGGCGAAGACGATAGCCGCAATGAAGCATCGCCTAAGAATCCGGCTAAATCATCTCAAATGTCGTTCGGGTCCGCCACCCGCCCGACTTCTGTCGACAGCTTTGTGCATGGGGAAGCGGCGTTGATCGAGTTATCTAGCGCCGCAGGCCGGTCGCTTGTTTCAATGTAATGTCGTGGCCGTTTTTATCGATCCAGTGTACGACATCGCGGCGGTCCGAGATATTGTACGCAATGCATGTCGAAATGCAACGGAAGAAGTGGGCTTGGCGGGCCGGCAAATAAATAAAGTCGCCGGCGCGCACGTCGGTCGATGCGTTCGTTCCCTTCATCGTATGGGTTCCGTAACCGCTCAGAAAAATCAGGCGGGTGTTCGCGCTGTGCCAATGCCAAGGAATCACGCACCCAGAGGCAATCCTCGCCAGAACCACGGATGGCCCGATGCGCGGGTCTCCCTGTTTGATGGAGCCCATCATGCAGCGCGGAAGAAACGGGAGATTCATGAATTTCGTCGATCCTGCGGGGGCGACAAAAGCGGTGGTATCGCTCGAAGGCATCACGCCCGCCGTTGCGCTTTGGCCCAAGAGGCTACATGCGGCCAGCAGAGCACTCAATAGCAAACGGTGATATCTCATTTCATCCTCCGCTTAGAACGCTTTAACCACGCCGTTTCCGGCGGTGCTGGCGCCTCCCTCTTCCCGCATCGAAAGCGCGCCCAAAGGTTTGCTTCAGGTTCGGCCGTCGCGATGACGCTCTTTCAAGCACTCAAACCGGGAGATCACGTCATCGCTCCGACGGACGCGTATTTCCGCATCAGATAGATGCTCGATAAAGTGTTCGTGCCGTGGGGGTTGAGCGGACGTACGTCGACACATCGGCGCCGATCTCGTCGAGGGCCCTGTCGAAAAGGCGCCTGCGCTGACGGAACGCCGCTGAGCGCCGCAGAATAGTCGGCGGTGGAAATCGCCTCAGCCAAACCCGGTGAGGCACCGTTTCCCTTGGGAACGGTCACCTTTCTCTTCAGCGACATAGAGGGCAGCACTCAGCGCTGGGAACGTAACCGGGCTGCCATGCAAGAGGCGGTTCGCCTCCACGATGCGCTGCAAAGCGCCGCGATCGGGCAACATGGCGGCCGGGTCTTCAAAACGATCGGCGACGCCTTTTGCAGCGCGTTTGCACGGCCGGAAGACGCCGTGCTTGCTGCCTTAGCGGTGCAACGGGAGCTTGCGTCTGAGAAGTTTTCGGCCGTCGGAGGCATCCGCGTGAGGATGGCTCTCCATACCGGCACGGCCGACGAGCGCAACCGCGACTATTTCGGACCAGCGGTCAACCGCGTCGCGCGGCTTATGTCAATCGGCCACGGCGGCCAAGTGCTCTTGTCGGACGTCACCCATGGACTGGTTCAGAGCGATCTGCCTGCGGGCACTACCTTCAGCGACCTCGGTTCCCACAGGCTCAAAGATCTCGCGCTGGCGGAGCACGTCTGGCAACTCAACGGCGCGGACCTTCCGGCACAATTCCCGCCGCTCAAATCGTTGGACACCCAACCCAACAACTTGCCGATCGAGAAGACCACATTCGTGGGCCGCCAGCGTGACATAGAGCTAGCCAAAGAACTTATCGGCCGCCACCACCTGGTGACGCTCTTCGGCCCTGGAGGAGTCGGCAAGACACGGCTCGCGCTGCATGTCGGCGCGAAATCGCTTGAGCGGTATCCTGACGGAGTCTGGTTCGCGGACTTCGCATCGATTAGCGACCCTGAGCTCGTAGCCAGCATTATCGCCAAAGTCCTGGGCATGACCCAAACGCAAGGACAACGGCTGGACGCGTCGCTTCCGCTTTGGCTCAAAGGCAAAAACCTGCTGCTCATCCTCGATAATTGCGAACATGTGCTTGAGCCGGTGGCTTCTATCGCCGATTCGATTCTCGCGGCGGCCCCGGACGTGCGGATGTTGACCACATCGCGGCAGGCGCTCTCCATCGCCGGGGAGGAGGTGCTGAAGCTTTCATCGCTGGACGTGCCGCACGAGACCGCCCATCTTTCACCCGTGGCGATCATGGAATTCGGGGCCGCGGCGCTGTTCGTCGATCGGGCGCGCTCGGTTGACAAGTCCTTCGCACTGACAGACGACACAGCGCCCATCGTCGGGGAGATATGCCGCCGGCTGGACGGCATTCCGCTGGCGATCGAGCTTGCCGCCGCGCGCGTGAAAGTTCTATCGATTCCCAATCTCGCTCGGCGCCTTAACGAGCGCTTCAAAATCCTCAGCGGCGGCAGCCGTACCGCCCTGCCGCGCCAGAAGACCTTGAGCGCACTGATCGACTGGAGCTACGATCTGCTCTCGCCGCCGGAGCAGACACTGTTCGATCGGGTCGGGATTTTCGCGGGCGGCTTCGGACTTGAGGCGGCAAGCGCCGTGTGCGCGGGGGACGGCATCGAAGAGAGCGACGTTCTGGACTTGCTGGCTTCGTTGGCCGACAAGTCGCTAGTGGTGGCCGACACAAGCGGCGAGAGCGAGCGCTACCGGCTCCTCGAATCAACCCGCGCCTACGCCTTGGATAAACTCTCGGCCGGCGGCGAGCGCGAAGCTTTGACGCGACGCCACGCCGCGTACTTCCGTGATATGGCGCTGCAGGCCGACGAAAGTCATGGAACGGGATCGACTTTCGCTTGGCTTGCGCGCGTCGCGCCCGAGACCGACAACTTCCGAGCGGCACTCGAGTGGGCCCTCACACGTGCCAACGACGTCGCTTTAGGGCGTGCCCTGGCGGCTGCGTTACGTTGGTTGTGGCGGGATGGCGGCTTGGGCGCGGAGGGGCGCTGGTGGATCGCCGCTGCACTAGAACGCGCCAAGGAAACCGATGACCCGAAGGTTACGGCATCGCTCTGGATCGGCGCCGCCTTGCTGAACTCCGGCAAACAAACATATGACGCGGCTCGGTGCGCCCTTGGGTTGTACGAGACGCTTGGTGATGCGCACGGCCTTGCTCAAGCGCAGTTTTGGATCTCATACGCGCTCTTCCAGATGGGCCGGCAGGAAGAAGCCGAACAGACGGCGCGATCCGCGCTTGCCGGCGCCCGGGAATGCGGCGATCAGATCCTCATCGGCAACGTCCTTAACGTCCAGGGGGCACTTTTATTTGCGCGTGGGGACACGGAGGCAGCGCGCGTGACGTTCGGGCGGGCACTCGACGTCTACACGGCGGTGCGCAGCGATTCGGGAATCGGCATCGCCCAAGTCAATCTCGCTGAACTCGCGTTCCTTGAGGGAGATGCGCAGCAGGCCTTACGGCGCGCGAGCGCAGCACTCGCGATCGACTCGCGCCGCGAGAACGCCGCGACGTTGGGGGGCAATCACGCGAACATCGCGGCCTACCGAATCGCGCTAGGCGATTTTGACGGTGCGCGGCAAGCGGCGTGCGACGGGCTGATCGCCGCGCGACGCGCCCAAAGCGCGATAATGACGACGATCGCCGTCCAGCACTTAGCGGTCATCGGGGCGTCGGGCGCACAAACCGAGCGCGCGGCGCGGCTGCTAGGCTACGTCGACGCTGCGTACACGAGGCTCGGGCACTCGCGCGAGTTTACCGAAAAGTGGAGCTACGAGAAACTCAGGGGGCTGCTGAGCGAGCGGCTCGATGGGGCTAATGTGATGAAGTTGGCCGCGGAGGGGGCAAGCTGGTCGGAAGACCGAGCAGCGGAAGAAGCAATCAAAGCGTGATGAAGCGCGCTTACCGAATCGGAACGTTGGCTCGCATGTATCGCTCTGTGTCATCCGCTGGACCCCCGCGCCAAAACGATCCAACGGTTTTTTAAACGAGTTGACGTTCGCGCGGGCGGTGCGTCTCTGAATTGTGCGGCAGACTTCAATCTATCCGCGCCAATACGTTCTCCAGGGCCGCAAAGAACCGTTGCCACCCGTCCTTGGCGCCCTGGTAGACCTGCGCCTGATTCGGCCGGAAGCCCGACTGCTCCATGCGCAGGTGGGTCCCCGTGCTCGTAGGGGTGAGAGTCCAAGTGACGACGCTCTCGAGACCAAAGGCCGCCCACGTGTAAGACAGCGTTTTGTTCGGCTCGACTGCCAGGACCTGACAGTCGACAACGCCCCAGTCTGCGCGAAGATTGAAACGGTGGTCTACGACGGGCTTGAAGTCGTTCTTCATCAGCCACTCCTCGATCAGGTGTGGTTCCGTGAGCGCGCGCCAGACTTTTTCCGGCCGATGAGGTAACTCACGTTCGACAACGACGGAGAGCGCTTCGGGCGACGTTTCGTTCATTGGTCCATCCCTTTCAGCACGTCTTCGAGGTGGTCGAACCGGCTCTGCCAGAACCCGACCATCCGGCACCTTTGTAAGCAGGGCTTAGTTAGCCGGCACGAACTTCGATATCCTACGGCGAAGTGCGCCGGCATGGGACGCAACGAGATCTTCAAGCGAAAATGTCCTCACTGCCTAAAAGCCGTATCCTTTCGCGCGCGGGAGGAGCGGGCCGGCGGCGAGGTAAGGATAACAACCGTCGCATGCACGTCATGCGGCGTAGTTATCGGCGTATTGCCGCGCATGAGCCAATATCCGGAAAAGCGAGACATCGCCACCATCGTCCGCGGTGTGGTGAAGACTCACGTCAACGCTGCGGTCAAGAAACTTCGCAAGCGCTAAGCTTAACCGTCATGCCGGTTTTTCGGCTAGTGGCTTAGATCCTTGATGGTGTTGATCCACGCGCGGGTAGCTCCGGCGGATGACATTCCGGTAAACGGATGGTTTAATTCGGTAATGAGGACGAAAAGCGCTGCGATCAGCGCGGTCAAACAAGCCGTCATGTAAACGTGGATGCGAAACTCCGAAACGTTGATGAGAAAAGTAAACCCTATCACGATGACCGCTCCGAACCACAAGGTGACCCACAGCAACACCGGGATAAATGACTGGTTGTCCCTCACTCGTTCGTGCCGCGCGTTGAAAAAATCGCGCATCGTTGAAAGCGCGGCACTTTGAAGGTTTCCTTCCCGTTGGGTTTTCGTGTTCCCAGTTCGCTATTAGGTTGATAAGGTTGACGGCGAGCTCGCGAACGTCGCCTGGATCATGGCCCTCGGCCATCGCCTTAAACTCGACGAAGACCACGCTGTTCGCGTATGCCTTCAAATTGTCGCCTACTTGACGGCGCAACGGTTGCGGAAAACCAAACGATAGATGGTGTAAGTCGGCGATCGCGCTTGCTTCTTTTTGAGCGTTGGCCTCGGCGGTGTTGAACTGTTGCCACACGACGATGACCACAAACGAAAGCAGCACCGTGTAGATGCCGCCCACCACACCGATGATCAGGCCGACGGTCGCATTGCGCTCAGGTAAAGCCCCCGGCCTGCGGTAGCGATGCACCAAAAGGTGCATCGAGCATGCGGCGGCTACCATCAGGCAAACAACCACGGGGCCGAAAGCCCAGAACGATATAACGTCGGACCAGGTCATCGCCGCTCGTTCGCCCGGCCCCCCACTGCTCCTCGTGCTTGGGCCGTGTCGGCCGGATCAATCTGGATGAGCGCCTTCGCTTATGTTTTCCAACACCTTGCCGCTCCTGGCGTCAACTCCGACCTCGCGCTTGAGGCCGTGCACCATAACGCCGAAACTGTACCGTAACCCGCTGCCCCCGGCTTCCCTCTCGAGCTCCTTGTCCACGATTTTGCCGTCCGTCGCTTTGAGCGCGATCGCTTCGGCCCGCTTGAGGCCGATGCGGGCATCTTTCTCGAGATTCTGCCCGCTGTATGCCATCGCGGCAGTGATACCGGCGATGATCGTGCCCGCGAGCGCGGCGGCGAACTTCGAAGTCCTTCGTTTCACTCGACTCTCTCCTTTGCTGGAAGCACGAGGCCGCTTAAATCTCCTAAGTCGTACTTGGAGAAGTACCATTGATCCGGCTCTACCGCGAAGGATGCTTCTAGGTCGCGCCCCTCGTGGCGGAACTCCAAATCGAAGCGTATGTATCCGCCCGATTCGTCCATGGCGATTTCAAGGCTGCCGCGCGCCGGTACATCGCCAAGTGTTTTAAACGTCGGCTCAGTCTGGACCAGTTCGTCACCCAAGGTCATCCAGCCGCCCGCTTTGCTGCGCACGCGCTCGAGCGGGGAATCCGTGTTGTTGCGCAGGTGAAAAGTGACGCCCAAGAACCCTCCGTACTGCACGACCAAGCACCACGGGTCGGTCGTGGCGATGCGCGCGCGGAGGGCATACAGAGCGCGCGAAAGCTCGGGTCCCAAGATGCTGTCGGAGCGCACCAGCGGCTCGACGGATGCCGCGGTTTTGCGAGCGTACTTGCGCCAAAAGGCGCGGTTCTCGGGCGTATCCTCCAGCACGGAGGCGTCGTAAAGGTTGGAGATGCGGTCGCAACCTTTAAGCGCTACGGCCAGCGGCTCGGCCGCTATTCGATCGTAATAACTGGCGGGTGCCGACGTGCTCGGGTCTGCCTTTGTGAGCAAGTCGACGAGCTCGAGCACGCGCGGCTGCGGAAAAGACTGCTTCAAGGCGGCGGCGTTCAAGTTAGTGTCCTCGACCACATCGTGCAGTAGCGCTGCGCAGACGCCTTCTTCCGTTTTTTCGACCGTAAACTCGCGCCGTTTAGCGTAGTCCAAGAACCACTCGGCAACGCCGCGCGGGTGATCGATGTAAGGCGTAACGCGGTCGTTGCGGCTTTGACCGGCGTGCGCCGCCGCGGCGATCTCGTCGGCGCGGCGGATCAGGGCGGATGATTGGATCGCATTTGCAAGCATCGGAGGCAGCTCCGCCGGATCTTTGAGGGGCTGTTTTGCATTTTCCACTCAAGCAGCCTCGTCTTCGGGCTCGATAGCCAAGCGCGCGCGGGACGGACGGTCATGCGGATCGCCGCCAAAGGGACCGCGCGGCGGGTGATCGTGATGCTTGTTGATCGTAGTCTTGACGACGTTGCCGTCGATCAGAACGGAGTGCGTTCCCACATTCAGAAAAAACGGCGTCGACTCGACGAAGTCACCGGTGCGGTAGAGCGTGCCGTAATAAGCTACTTGCATGATGTGCTTGAAGCGCTTGAGTTCGGGCGCGAACTCCTCTTCCAACGCACGCAGTACCAGCGCATCCCGGCCGTGCAGGCGACGAGCCCGCGCCACGGCTTCCTTGTCGAGAAACCGCTCGACGTAGCGCACGAGGCAGTGAGCGGTGAAGCTGAGCGTGAGGTCTTGCATGGTCAACTCCTGCCTGCCGCAGCTGCGGCCGGGCGCTTAGCGCTTGGGTAGTAGCGATCGATCAACGAATCGGCTGCGGTCTCCACAGCAGCGCGCTCGCGCAAGCCTTTGAGCCAGCGTTTCGGCAAAGCGTCTTCACCGTTGACCGTCCCGAGCATGGCGCCAACCATGCAGGCGATGGTATCGGTGTCGCCGCCGGAAGCGGCGGCCGATGCCATGCCCCCTTCGACGTCGTCGGCGAACATATAGGCGATCGCGTGAGCCGCCGCCGCGCTTTCCCAGGCGCTCATCGCCACATCGCGCAAATTCGAAGGCAGGCCGGCGAGCGGCTTGAGCTCAGCGTGCATCGCAGCCCAGCTGGCTGCAAGCACAGGATCCGTGACGCCGACCGGCAGCCCGGCGGACAGAGGCCGGCCGCTGAGGGCGTCATGGCTGACAAGCGCTACCGCCTGAGCTGCGGCGATGGCCGCCGGATGCCCGTGGGTCACGCGCGCCTGCATGGCTGCGACGGCCAGCACGGCTTCGCGATCTGGTAACGCTCCGACGACGTGCGCTCGCATCACGGCTCCGTTACCCCCGTCGCTGGGCTGGCCATTGATCGCCGGGTCGGCGCCGCGTTCCAAGCGCCCGAGCGCGCGGGCTACCGCGCCGCCGATGCCGCCGTTCCAAATCAGCCGTCCGTACGCGCCGTCCGGCGCAAAGTCGCTCAAGAACGCTTTAGCTATAGAGGCGGCAGTGATCGGCCGCCCGGATACCAGCGCGCCGGCCAGCGAAAGCGCCATCGCGGTATCGTCGGTGGGCATCCCGGCGGGATGGCCGGGGATGAGCGATTGGGCGATGCCCTTGTGGTAATCGCTGACCTTGGGCGCGCCCAGCGTATGCTCGATGAGGGCCGACGGCGTATTCTCGAAAGCGGCGCCTAGCGCGTCGCCGATGGCGGCACCCAAGAACATTCCCCTTATCTTTTGCTCGACGGACATTGCGTTTCTCCCTAGAAGTGGTGTCTGCTGCTCTTAGTTTACTCGGGGAAGATGCCGCTGTCATGACGGTCGAAAATGGACCGGGTCGAAAAACGACCCCCCGTGCGTTGGATAGGACCGGCTCGTGAAAAAAAAGGGCGGCTCGCCATCGACAAGATTTCTAGCGCTGGTCCAAGAGCTTGAGGTCGAGCGCAAGATCACAAAGGCGCGCGCTCAGGAGTTGTACCGTAACTTAGCGACGGCGACTTGGAAGCGCGTCAAACAAGAGCTCAAGGCCCTTGGATGCCAGCTCGATTGGAATGCCAAGGCTCAAACTTTTTACGTAAGGGACTGGCGCTGGACCATCGCGCCTATCCCGCGTTTCATGCGCGACCCGCGGTTGCGCGCGCGCTTGGCCGCGGTCAGGGCCGCCAATCGCGCGTTAGGGCCGCCTTATGCCGACGCTCTAGGCGCCAAACTGAGGCTGTGGGATCTGCAACTGGCCGAGGTGGATCCCGAAGCGGCTGCGACGATGCCGTCGCACCGGCCGATACCGCGCGCCGACAAAGCGTTCTACGCTAGGTTGAACGACGTAGAGAGCGGGCTGCGCGATCATCGCCTGCTGCTCTTCTCGTACCGCAAGACGCGCGATGCTAAGAAATCAGAACGGATCGTCGAGCCGTACGCGCTGCACGATCATTTGGGCCGCTTCTATATCTGGGGGCGAGAAACGTCCAAGGGGCCGGCCAAGTTCTTCGCCTTGGATCTAGTCGACGATCTCACGTTGGGCGACGAATTCGATCCGGATCCCAGGATCAGCATCGAGGACGCGCTCGCACATACTTTCGGGACGTTCGCGCGCCTCAACTCCAACTTGCAGCGAGTCATCGTGGAAGTGGACGCCGATTGCGCCGCCTACGTCAGAGCGCGAAAATGGCCGGCCGAAGCGGCGCTCGCGCAGTTGTCCAACGGCTGCCTGCGCATCGAATTCGAGGTGAGCGATCCACAGGAGCTGGTCTTTTGGGTGCTCAGCTTCGCGGGCAGCGCCCGGATCATCCAGCCGGCCGCAGCTGCCGAACTCGTGCGGCGGGCTGCCGTCGAGATTCAACACCGTCACGAGTGGGCCGCCACGGCGCCGCATGACGACGCGATGCTGCCGTTCAACTGGGGCGACGCATAAGGCCGCCCGGCTGCATTTGAGGCGCCCGCTCCAGCCGTTTCCAACAGGCCGTCCGACTGCCCGGCACCCTCGCGCAAGGCTTGCTCGATCTCGCTTATCGCGTCGTTGATGATATCGCGCGCGGAGCGTGACTCTGCTCGAATGTATTCCACGCCGTTTTGAATGCCGGTCAGCTTGGTCTGGATGTTGCTGAAGTGCTGGAGCGACTGCTTGAGCACGCCCATCTTCCGGCTGATGAATTGCGTATCTAGGCGGGCTTGGGAATGACGTAGTTCGTCCAGCTGCACGATCGCAGCGACGAAGCGGACTGCAGTGGTCAGGTTTTCGATAGTCGTGGCGACCCAAGGCCCGCGCCCGTTGACATGACCTTCAGCCCAGTCGTTTATCTCTCTAGCGAAACCGTCCGTGCTGTGACAGACGTAAACCGCGGCGCAAGCCTGACGCGTTTCCATAGCGTTGCGCAGCGAGTCGCCGATCTGCTTGCGCCCCGCCGCCGTCTTGTTGTGCTTTGCTTCAACGATGAGCGGAATCTTCGTCGAATCTAAAGCGCCTTTGGGCACCTTGACGAGGACATCACCCGGACGGTTGTCCGTGCCCACATGCTCGATTTCGGCACCGGTACTCTGGCCCCACTCGCCGAGCTTGTCCAGGACCAAGTGCTCGAAGGGCCGGCCGGCAGCCGTCGTGTTGCTCAGCGCCTCGTCAACTTGTTGATCGAGGTCCAGCTGCTTGTCGATGACCTCGATCCGCCGAACTATCTCGCGCACCTGATCGCTCACGGCGCCCCGGACGCTCTTTACGAGTTCGCCGTCGCCTTTGGTCAAAGATCCGCAAGCCCGCTCGAGCACGCATGGAATCGAGTCCAGATGCTTGGGGTCCAAAAGACTTCTTATCTCCTTTAATGACTGACCAAGCGTCGAGCGTTCGTTTCTTGGATCGATAGCGTCTTTGAGCAGCCGGTCGATTTGCGAACGGAAAAAGTCCACGTCGTTTGTCGCGCTTACCCGCTCCAGACAGTAGACGCCCACCTCTAGCGCCTTGCTGAGCGTTTGCGGCCGGTTGGCCTGCGCGACGCCCGATAGGTAATGAGCGACAACGTCGCTTTTGAATTCGAGCTCTCTGATGATTATAGATGAGCCCTCAACGAGCACCTGATCGGACATGTAGGCTGACCCCTTTCATCTGGTGGCGGTCCCGCT
>JALYUR010000103.1 GCA_030853635.1 Vulcanimicrobiota bacterium
ATTCGAGCGTTGGATTGGAAAGCAACGGCAGCATCAAGCCCTCGATGAGCCGACGGCTTGCTTTGCCGCCGGCCCCATGGGCCATCTCGATCTGCGAGTCGCCGAAGCGCACTTTTGCTGCGCTTGCAGCCCGCTCCAGCGTTTTCATTACTACGCGGTCACGGGATCACCGTGGTGCGCGTACCGATAGTAGGCCGCGCACGCACCTTCGCTTGAGACCATCAGGGCGCCGATGGGATGCTCCGGGTTGCACTCTTTGCCGAAAAGCTTGCACTGCGGCGGCTTGAGCACGCCTTTTAGAACTTCCCCGCACTGTGCGGCTTTAGGATCGGTGACTCGTACTCCGGGCACCTCGAACTGCACTTCGGCGTCCCAGTGAGCGTACGCTTTGGACAACTTCAACGCAGACTGGGATATGAAACCCAGGCCGCGCCATTCGAAATACGGGCGTAGCTCGAACACCTCGGCCATCGCCGTCAATGCCGCTTGATTGCCTTCCCAAGGCACGATGCGGCGGTACTGATTTTCTACCTTAGCCTCTTTGTTCGCGAGCTGGCGCAAAATCATCAGCACGCCTTCCAGTATGTCGAGCGGCTCGAAGCCCGAAACGACCACCGGCTTGCCGTAGTCGCTTGCGATGAACTCGTATGGCCGGCAGCCGCTCACAGTCGAAACGTGACCGGGGCCGACGAAACCGTCCAGCCGCATGTCCGGCGAATCTAAGATCGCCCGAATGGCCGGCACGATCGTCACGTGATTGCAGAACACCGAAAAGTTTCCAATGCCAAGCGCTTTGGCGCGCTTGAGCGTGAGCGCGGTCGAAGGCGCCGTCGTTTCGAAGCCGATCGCAAAGAAACAGACGTGCTTTTTGGGATTATTCTGCGCTATCGCCAAGGCGTCGAGCGGCGAGTAGACCATGCGCACGTCCGCCCCCCGCGCCTTGAGCTCAAGCGGGGTGCCCTTCGTGCCGGGCACCCGCATCATGTCCCCGAAAGCCGTCATGATGACGTCCGGTGCGGCGGCTATAGAAAGGCCGTCATCCACCCGCCCCATCGGCAGCACGCACACCGGGCAGCCCGGCCCGTGAACCAGTTCGAGATCCTTGGGCAGCAAGTCCTTAAGCCCATGCCGGTAGATCGAATGCGTGTGTCCGCCGCACACTTCCATGATGCGGTAATGCCGTCCGGGCTGCGCGACGCGCGCTATCTCGTGCACAACATTCTTTATGAGCTTTGGGTCGCGAAACTCGTCGACGTATTTCACGGCTGCACCGCGGCTATCGCCACGCCGCCATGGGCCAACAGCACGTCGTCGGGCCGCAACCGGTGCGCGATGAAATCGATCGCGATCTCGGCACGATTGCCGAGGCGGTCTTCGCAAAGGGCGCTGGACCCCTTAAGGCTGAGGACGCGCACCGGAACTGCCACGTCGCCGCACGTCAGGCAGCCGGCTTGATCCAACGTGCAGGCACCGAAGCGCTGGAGGTCGATCATGACTCGGCGAACTTATAGCCGCGAATCTCTTCTATCGCCAGTTCGTCTTCGCCCAACGCCTGCAGCATGCGCAACTGATCGCGAGCCTCAGACTCGCCGACTTTGCTCATCGCAAAACCTACGTGGATCAGCACCCAGTCGCCGCTTTTGATCTCTTGATCTTCGAGCAGACCTATGTTGATGTTGCGCTTCACGCCGGAAACGTCGACCTTGGCAAGCATCGGCTGATCGGCCGAGATCTCTACGATTTGGCCGGGAATGGCAAGGCACATGTGGCGCTCGTCCCTTCGTTTGTTAGCTTGATGATAGTCGCGATCGCGAGGTCGACGGCTGCCCTCACGGGCTGGCTCAAACCCATTCCTTCTTCGGTCGCGGCGGGCTCGCATCCCACGATCAAAATGCGCGGAACCGGGCCGCCCAGCACGTTCATGAAACCGAACACGCTTTGCAGGGCCATGCTGTGCGCGTCCGGACTGCCCCCGCTAGCCGCGAGGTCGGGTTCAATGAGGTAGATCGTCCCAGGCTCGCCGCCTCGCCCGGTAGCGTCAACTAAGATCACCGTCTCATAGCCTGAAAGTATCTCGTAAGCCAAATGCATGCCGCGGATGCCGAAGTCGGATACTTTCACGAACTGCGGCAGCCCGTGCGCCGGCAAGCGACGCACGACCTCGACTCCAAAGGCATCATCACCGAAGAAAACGTTGCCGACGCCCGCGACCAGCACGCGCGGTTTCACGATTGCGGCTCCAACGGCTCGATTTCGTTCGGATAAAAATACAAATAGCGGCCGTACCATTCGTGCATATCGCTTGCGGGATCATCGTCGACCGTCACGGCGACGTAATGCTGCGCCTCCAAGTCTTCGAAAACGCCCGCCACCAGCGCCGTACGCCCTTCCAGGAAGGTATCCCAGACGTCGGCGCGACGTTTCGGCCGCAAGCGCACGCGCGAGCCCTTGGCGACCTTGCGACCGGCTACCATTACGTGGCCGCCGCCCGGCACTTCGTCTGCGAGTTCGCCCAGCGCTGACACCCCGCCGCCGTTGCCTCCTTCGTGACGCTGGCCCGAGGATTCCAAATAGCGCAGGGCGCCGTGCAGCTTGGCGAAATGCTCGGGAGCCATGAGATCTGCACGATCTACGATCGCGCCGGCGAGTTCGTCCGTGTCGCGCGCCTGGCGCTTTTCGGCATCAGTCAGCCCCAGCACGCTAAGATTGAGCAACTCATCGATCTCGGTCCCGTCGAATTTGTCGCCCTCGCTTTCGGCTGCCACGTCCGGATAATCGTAGAGGATGATCGGCGAGGCTAACATCAGCGTGCGAGAACTTTTGTCTCCGAGCGCCGCGACCATGACTGGCCAGGCATGAACGTTTTCGCACGCCTTCGCCGCATCGACCGCGGCCGGCGGCGGATCCAGCAAAGAAACGAACTCGCCGTCTTGCACTCTTAGCAGGGCATGGGTAGACAGAAACGACGTACGCAAGGCGACCGCGCGCTGGATGGCCGTCGATTCCCCGTCGGCGCCCGGCTGCGAGTGGTTTTCGATGCGCACCCGGAACTTTACGAGGTGGCCGGCGCGCTGCGCCCAGATCCTGAGCATGCCGTTTTGCGCCCAGCGCCGACGGATGACCCGACCGGCCGGCGAGCCGGCCGCCCCGCCGAGCGGCTGCGCCGCGCTATAATCACCGATGGCGATAGGCTGCTGCGTCTCCGGCTCGTCGGGCGAATATGCGTAGCGGAATGACAGCTCTTGTGGGACCGCTTCTTCCCAACTCGTGTGCTCTTTGCCGTTCACCTGCAAGCTGCGGACGGGCATAAACGTGTCGCCAGTTCGTTCTTCGACCGTGCGTGCCTGAAGCTGCAGCGTCCGCACGAGGATCTCCAGCGACGGCTCGTCGCGCGCTTCGACCAACACTTCGGTCTGCATGAACCATGGCTCGGCCAAAGATGGCGAATAAGCGCGCGGAACCAGGACGCCGAATTGCCAGCGCATCTGGTTCTTTGGCGCGGCGGCCGTGTACGGATACAGGAGATAACCTTCGTACAACACCGCGTCGGCGATCTTGCGAGCCGCGTCTATCTCGTTCATCGTTTTTCTTTGGCCATGTCCAATAGCGCCGACAGCGCATCTTCCCATGTCGGAAGCGCGCGCTGCGACTTGAAGCGGTACAGCTCGTCGAAAGCGTCCTTGTTCAAGCGTATCCAGGCGCTGTTGGGAAAATAAGCATCCATCACTCCGCGCCATACGCTGACCGGCAAGTTGTAAGCAGCCTCCAACTCCCAGGGTACCGGCTCGAGGCTGAACCCGCTTGGGCCTGGCTTGAAAATCGTCCCGCTGAAGAGCAGCAATACGGGTATGTCGCCGTTGCCGAGCGCGTTTAAGTACTTGCTCGACGCGACGTCGAAGTCGTAGGTGCAGTGCACCGGCAGATCGATCTCCACCTGGCCGCTGAAGGCCGGGACCATGGCGGAGACGTGCGTCCACAGCATGGTCTGCAATGTCTCGCCCCAGCGCTCGGCCTTGCCGAACAACTCGAACAGACGCTCCTCTTCAGGGCGCCCGTAATGCCGCCGCCTGGGCTCTATGCGGATCTGACAACGCAAGGCGATGGCCAAGATCTGCTCGCCTTCGGCTTCGCTGATGCGTAATCGAAACGAGAGCAGCGGCGCGGCGGCATAAGGCTCCGCGCGCGCGCCTAGCACCTCGAACGCCAAGCGGCTCACGAGGGACCCCAGGATCGTACGCCTCGGCTCTTGTCGTCGAGTCCCAAAAAGAAGCCGTCGATTTGGCGCCATGCGTCTTCGCCGCCATCGAAGCCCTTCCACGCTTTGCGGATGAGCCCGACGAGCTCGTAACACGCATCTATCGGGACGATGTAGCAGTCCTGACCGCCGTCTCTCTTGCGGTAAACCAAAAAGGCCTCGACGTCAGGCTCCAAGCCGCCAAGCACGGGGTGTTCCTTGACTATCTCTTCCCAAGTACCCAGCGGCAACAGCGATTCGGTCGCGCCTGCGGGGCTCGGGTAAAACGCTACCGTCTTTGCAGCGGAGCTGTTGTAGAACAGGAACGCCAAGTTGATCGGGATCTGAAGGTCGTCCCACTGGGCGGCGGTCAAAGCCACGTCCGACAGATGCACGTAGCGATCCGGCACGGCCTTGT
>JALYUR010000124.1 GCA_030853635.1 Vulcanimicrobiota bacterium
GGCCCGAGCGCTGCTCGGCGCGATGGTCGAAGGCATCGCCAAACGCTATCCCATGAACGCGTCGCAGTTCGGCGTTTCCATCGTCGACGCGGCCAGCGGCCGCGCGCTGGAAAGCCGCCTCGCCGACACCGAGTTCGCCCCGGCTTCCAACTTCAAGCTGTTGGTCGGCGCGACCGCCTTGGCTTACTTGGGTCCTCGGTTCCGCTACACCACAGCGCTGGTCGCGCGCGGCACGATCGCCGCCGGTACTCTGCAAGGCGACCTCATCTTGGTCGGCGGCGGCGATCCGCTCTTGTCGCGCGACGATCTGCGCGCGGCCGTCCAAACCGTCGCTCAGGCGGGCATCCGCCGGATTGCGGGCTCGGTGCTGGCCGACGCTTCGCTGTTCGACGGTCAACGATACGGCGGAGGTTGGGCTTGGGACGACATGCCGTACTATTATCAGCCGCCGATCGACGCGCTCGCGGTCGATGAGGGCACGGTGGGGGTGACCGTTAACGCGGGCAAAGCGGCGGGCAGCACTTTGACGGCATCGATCGAGCCCAACGGCGGCGCCATGACGCTTGCGGTGACGGGCGTGACCTCACCGGTCAAAGGCCTAAACGACGTCGACTGCTTCCGCAGTCCCGGTCTCGCGCAAATTACCGTAGTAGGTCACTATCCGCTGAATAAGAGCCCGACCACCTTCCGCTGCGCCGTGAACGATTCGGCGGCTTACACGGCGGGCGTATTCCGGCAGCTTTTGTCCGACGCGGGCATATCGGCCGGCCAAAGCGCCCTCGGAGCGCTGCCGCAAAACGTGGCCTTAGACGTAAGCGACAGGAGCGCCGCGCCGCCCGATGCGATCGCGCGCTATCCCGGGGCTGCGCTGTTGTGGACGCACGATTCGCCGCCGCTAAACCGGATAATCGCCGCCATGATGCCGCCGAGCGACAACTTCATCGCCGAACATCTGATGAAGATGCTACCGGTGGCGGCGCTGCACGAGCGTGGGTCGTTCGACGGCGGCGCCCAAGTCGAACGCAAATTTATAGCCAGCCTCGGCCTCGACCCGCGGACGATCGATAACGGCGACGGATCGGGGCTCTCGCAAGGAGACCGCATCACGCCGCGCGACCTGACGACCATCTTGCGCTGGGAAACCCGCAGTTCCAGCGGCAAGGATCTGATGTTTGCGCTGGGGCGTCCTGGCATCAGCGGCACGGTCAAGCGGCATCTGCGGGGCACCGACGCGGTCGGCCGGGTGTGGGCTAAAGACGGATACATCTGGCACGTGTCGACGTTTTCCGGCTATGCCTTCACTCGGCACCACGGGTTGGTGATCTTCTCCATCATGTTCAACAACGCCGTAGGATTGCTGCGGCCGTTTCAGCGCGCGCAAGATCAGATCGTGAAGACGATAGTCGACATGCCCTGATCGGGGCTAGGCTAGCCGGAACAGCGAGGTCTTCGGTTCGGGCTGCGCCAGCGAGACGATCCTCGCCCCAGGCGCCCGCTCGGTGTCGGCGACGAATTCATCGCAGCGCGGCTTGAATTGAAAGAAGGT
This sequence comes from Vulcanimicrobiota bacterium, assembly GCA_030853635.1. Taxonomy (GTDB): domain Bacteria; phylum Vulcanimicrobiota; class Vulcanimicrobiia; order Eremiobacterales; family Eremiobacteraceae; genus Mawsoniella. The sequence goes on from JALYUR010000124.1 coordinate 1,547, forward strand.
CGAAGGCGCGCTCAAGTACGCCGTTCCGTTGCGCGCCGCCTTAAACTCCTGATGGACGTGGCCGAACAGAACGCTTTTGACCTGCGGTGCGCCGTCCAGAATTGCGAGCAGTTCGCCGGCGTCGTCGATGGTCATAGTATCCAGCCACGCAGAGCCCACCGGCAAGGGGTTGTGGTGCATAGCTACGATGGTCGGGACGCCGGGCTCGCGCGCGAGCATGTCTTTGAGCCAGTCGCGCTGCGCCGTGCCGATCGAACCGCCGTCCTGACCCGGTACCACGGTATCCAAGAGGAGCAGCCGCCAGCCCGCAGCGGCGAAAGCGTTGACGAGTTTTTGCGGCTTAGCCACCACGTCGCCGCCGAACCTTTGCGCCATGACTTGCGGATCGTCGTGGTTGCCGGGCAGGTAGTAGATGGGCGCCCCTAGGCGCTGCAATTTTCGCTCGAGTCTGACGTACGATGCCAAACTGCCGTCGTTCGAGCAGTCGCCGGTGACCACTATGAATTCGGGCTCCGGCGTGGCGACCCGCAACCTCCCGACTACCCGGTCGAGCATCGGATCGGGCGCGACGTCCCATAGCTGCGCTGCCGGATCTTCGAAAAGATGCGTGTCAGATATCTGTATAAAATAGGGCTTTTCGGGCGTCACCTGCTGCGTCCACTTGCAGAAGCCGCCGAGGCGTTCCTGTGCCCCGCTCCAGGCGAGGTCCGCCCGTGCGCCGAACCAACGATAGTAATGTCCGCCATCTCACTGCCGGTCGACGACGGGACCGCGACCCGGCCGGTAACCCCCGACGTCTTGGAGTTGCAGCAGCGTATCCGCGAGCTGGCCAGGCAAAGCAAAGCGGTCATCCTGGCGCACATCTATCAGCGTTTAGAAGTACAGGAAGTGGCCGATTTCATCGGCGACAGCCTCAATCTCAGCCGTGAGGCAGCGCAAACGGATGCCGAGACGATCGTATTCTGCGGCGTTCATTTCATGGCCGAAACCGCGAAGCTGTTGAGCCCCTCAAAACTCGTCCTGCTTCCCGACATGAAGGCCGGCTGCGGCATGGCGGACATGCTGACGGCGGACCAAGCGCGCGCGTTTAAAGCCCGTTATCCCGGCCGCCCGCTCGTGTCTTACGTCAACACTTATGCCGAGGTGAAGGCGGAGTCGGACATCTGCTGCACCTCGACCAACGCGGTCAGAGTAGTGCAATCGCTGCCTGAGGACGAGATCTTGTTCGCGCCGGACAAGTTCCTCGGAGCGTTCGTCCAAAAGCAGACTCCGAACAAAAAGATCGTTTCGTGGGACGGCTATTGCCCGACCCACTTCGTCATCCGGCCTTCGATGGTCGAGGCGCGCAAGAAGCTGTCGCCCGACGCCTTGGTGCTGGCTCATCCGGAGTGCTCGCCTGAGGTCTTGGCCCTGGCCGACTACGTCGGCAGCACTCAAGGCATCATGGACTACGCCGGGCGCAGCGATCAGCGTGAGTTCATCATCTTGACCGAAGCCGGATTGCTGCTGCGCCTGAAGGACCTGCATCCGGACAAGCGCTTTTACTCGATCGCGCCCTGTCCGCACTGTCCGTACATGAAATACGTGGAGCTGGAAAAGGTTTACGCCTGTCTAGCGCAGCGGCGCAATCCGATCGAAATCCCAACCGATATCATGATCCGCGCGCGGCGCAGCATCGAGCGCATGATGGCGATCGGCTGAACGAGCCTGCGCGCGTACTGCGCACCGATGTTCTGATCATCGGCTCGGGCGCAGCCGGTCTGCTGTTAGGTTTGCGTTGCGCCGCTCAAGGCCGGTCAGTCCTCCTGGCCACGAAGGGAACGATCGGCGAGTCGAACACCGCCTGGGCCCAAGGCGGCGTCGCGGCAGCGCTCGACCTCGAAGAAGATTCGGCGCTCGCTCATTTCACGGACACGCTTGCAGCCGGTGCCGGGCTGTGCGACGAGCGCGCCGCGGCAGTCGTGGCGGCCGAAGCGCCCGCGCGCGTGGAAGAGCTGCGCCGTATGGGAGTGCCCTTCGATCTGGCCGTCGGCGGCGGCTTGGAGCTGACGCGCGAAGCCGCTCATAGCCGCGCGCGGGTTGCGCATTCGGCCGACGCGACCGGCCGCGCGATCGCATCGACCCTCATCGCACGCTGCCTGCGCCATCCGAACGTCACGCTGTTGGAGCGAGCCTCAGCCATGCAGCTCGGCCTCGATGGCGGCGTCTGTCATGGCGCCCTGTTGCTCGTCGACCGGGGCGTGGCGATCGTCCAAGCCGGCGCCGCGACCGTTTTGGCCACCGGCGGCTGCGGTCGAGTCTTCGCTCGGACGACGAACCCGCCGGCAGCGACGGGCGACGGTCTCGCGCTCGCGCTGCCGCTCGGCGCGGTCTTGGCAGATCTAGAGTTCGTCCAATTCCATCCGACCGCGCTGGCGCTGGAAAATGCGCCGGCCCTGCTCGTCTCGGAAGCCGCGCGGGGCGAGGGCGCGATCCTCATCGACCTAGCCGGCCGGCGCTTTTGCTTCGACGAAGATGCGCGCGGTGAGCTGGCGCCGCGCGACATCGTGGCACGGGCCATTTGGCATAAGCTGCAAGCCGACTCGATCGCGCACGTGTTGTTGGACCTGCGGCCGATCGGTTCGCCCCACGCGGTCCGCATGCGGTTTCCGAACATCGCCGAAGCTTGCGCGCGCTACGGCATCGACATCGGCACCGACCCGATACCGGTGTCACCGGCAGCGCATTACCACATGGGCGGGATCGTATCGGACCTGTGGGGCCGCACCGGCGTTCCTTCGCTCTACGCGCTCGGCGAATGCGCGTGCACCGGCCTGCACGGAGCCAACCGTCTGGCTAGCAACTCACTCGCGGAATGTTTGGTGTTCGCATCGCGCGCCGCAGAGCACATCGGCGGTCTGCCGCCCAATGCGGCGACACCGGCTGGGCACGCAGTCGCGGGTTTTCACTTCTCCGACGCCGTTGACGTGCCGGCCGAGCGCGGCGCGATCGGCGAGACGATGTGGCGGTCGGCCGGCGTCGAACGCGACGCAGCGGGTCTGAAGCTTGCAACCGATTCGCTGTCGGATTGGCCGACGGGCGGCGCGCCCTTGACGCCGCAGGCGCTGGAGGGACGGTCGCTGTTGACGGCGGCCCGGCTCATAGCGCGCTCGGCATTGCTGCGCGAGGAAAGCCGCGGCAGCCACTTCCGGCGCGACTTCCCAAGCCGCGACGATGCTCGGTGGCGCAGGCGCATCGCGTGGGACTACCGCGGCCACTCCTGGCGGTCGGTCACGCCGCCGGTTTAGCGGATGCGCCATCCCTACCAGATGCACGAGCGTTTCGCGCCGCTGAGTTTGGCATCGGCTGCGTCTTTTGACGCGGTCATCTCGGCCGCGTTGCGTGAAGACGTCGGGCTCGGCGACATAACGACGGCGGCAACCGTCCAAGGCCACGCGCTTGCGTACGCGGACATCGTCATGCGCTGCGGCGGCGTGCTCGCCGGCCTGCCGATCGCGGCGCGCGCTTTCGCATTAGTCGATGCCCGGATCGAACTCGAGTTGACAGCCGCCGACGGCTCCAGCGTGGACCAAACCACGGCGGTCGCCCGGGTGCAAGGGCCCGCGGCCGGGATCCTGACGGCCGAGCGCGTCGCGCTCAACTTCTTGGGTCAGCTCAGCGGCATCGCGACGCTGACGCGCGCGTACGTCCGGGCATTGGCCGGCCTGCCGACCCGCATCGTCGACACCCGCAAGACGACGCCCGGTTTGCGCTCGTTGGAGCGCTATGCCGTCCGGGCGGGCGGCGGCGCCAATCATCGCTTCGACCTGCACGAGGCGGTACTAATCAAAGACAATCACATCGCATGCGTCGGCTCGCTTGGCGAAGCACTCAGGCGCACGCGCGCCCGCAACGGACCCGACGTCATCGTGGAGGTCGAATGCGATTCGTTGGATCAAGTCGCCGAAGCCCTGCGCGAAGGCGTCGACGCGCTGCTGCTCGATAACATGCCTTTGGATGTGATGCGTCAGGCGGTGGCACTGGCGCGGGGGCGCGCCCTCACCGAGGCTTCCGGAGGTGTCGGTCTACCGACCGTCCGAGACATAGCGCTCACGGGAGTCGACGTCATTTCCGTCGGGGCGCTCACGCACTCCGCGCCGGCCCTGGACGTCGGCCTGGACTTTAGGTGATTTGGGAGTATGCTTTAATGGCGCAATCAAAAGATCCGCAGCAAGACTGGGTCAACGCCCACCTTGGCCGCAGCTCCAAACAGGTCGCAGCGCGGCTGCTCTCAAGCCCCCAGCCTGCGCCGCCGCCGGACGGGCCGGTGCTTGAACTCAAAGGCGTGCAGGCGCGTTGCGTCGCGGGGGGCGCATCAAATTTTTGGATCGTGGGCTCCGAGGCAGCCGAACCCCGGCTCGATGGTGTCTACCCGCTGACGGCCATGTCGCCGACCGCATACTTCATCTTGGTGCCCGACTTCAACAACC
>JALYUR010000006.1 GCA_030853635.1 Vulcanimicrobiota bacterium
GCAAGCCGACGGCATCCCGGGCGGTAGGCGGCGCGCTAGGGCGCAATCCGATCTGCATCATCGTCCCTTGCCACCGCGTTTTGCGCACGGGCGGCGATCTCGGCGGCTACGCGGGCGGCCTTGCGAAGAAGCGCGCGCTGCTGCAACTCGAAGGTTCGTTGCTGCTCGCCCCGGCAGATTCTCGTTGACGCGGCGTTGCGCATCTGTTGTCCGCCGTTTAGTGGTGCAGGCGGCAGATGGCGCACGATCTAATGATCTTCTGCGATTAGCAATTCGACGTTCGGTAATTCGACGCAAGGCGCCAAAACCGCCATGGGGTAAGCCTTTCTTTCGCCGCCGGGAACAGCTCCAAGCCGCTTCTCGTGGGCCCGAGCTCAGATAACGGCCGCAGGCTCCGCATCAGCAAAGGTACCTGCGCGGGGCTTTACCGGGTAATTAATGCGAAGCGGTTTTATGTCTGATCGGAATGTGTCATCGCCGGGCCGTGGCTAGTTCTTTTCTAGCTTACTTACGTTATAGGCTATGGCAGCTCGGACAAGGGCTTTTAGGGCGCGTGGATCTACCTTGTCACCTTCGTAGAAGTCAGCTGCACGCCGTTGTTTGCCACTGAGGCCATTATTGAAGAACTTCGTTGGGTCAGGTAGATGTGCACCCTGGGAGAAGGTCAGCTTGACCTTGCCCTTGTGAGGATTAGCAATGGCGAAAATGCCATCATGCGACCACGTCGGGGTTCCCATCCACTTCCATTCTTCTATAACCTTCGAATCTGCCCCGTGGATAATCTTACGTATGTTAGCGATTGTTTTACCGCGCCAGTCAGTCAAGCCATCAATAAGATCGTCTATTTTTTTTGAGGGATTGCCCTCCTTTTTAGCAGCCATTTGTTCACTTTCTAAACCAAAGAGCGTGACCGAAACAAAAAGTGCGGTCGCGCAGACACTATCCGGGATTCTCCATGTGACCTGATTGCGTCCTACGGGCGCTCGATCGCCGAGGATGCGGCCTCGGCGTACGCGCGCAGACGGCGGCGACCCGGGCTCAAAGAATATCCCTTAGCCCTTCGGAAATTGTCGTAACACCACGGTCGCGCCGTTGGGATCTTTGACGTTGGCGACCTGCTGCCTTAACCCATCGTTTCGCTGCTCTTGGCGGCGGCTCACGTTGACGGTTCCATGCGCGGCCCTTGGAAAAGGCGCAGCCGTCCGGCTTACTTTCGATTTTAACTACCCACTAGTTCAAGCGGTTCAGCCAGTCGCGCAGCCGCTGTTCCCGACAGGCTAATAAGGGTTGTGGCTGTACGGCGGACGCTTCGAGCCGTCGACGACCAAACGATACCAGGGCTCGGGGCTTTTCTTATGCAGCAGATCAAAGCGTTCAGCGGTGCGGGCGATGTGCGTTACTGAAATCGTCGTCAAAATTGGCGCACCGAGCCGCATGCGAGCAGCTCGACCGCCGCGCAGCAGGTATGCGCCGCCACCGCCGGGTCGGCTCAGCACCGTTGCCGTCCCACTTGAGTCCACGACGACCGCACTGGCTTGATCGATGCCTAATCCAAAATCGGGCGATTGAAGCAAACGGTCGTGAATAGCGCGAGCCATGAACACGGCCAATCGGCCCAGGCGGTCCCGGACGACCAAATGAGTGTCGGTGATTGTGCCCCGGAGCGCCGGCCAGGAGAACAAGTCCTTGGTGAAACTGAGCCGCCGCTCGAGGGGGTCGCGCACCGCGTCGGTCGTGTGCGTCTCGAGGTTGAGCCGGTCTTCGACAACTGCGTCAAATGCGACCTGGCCTTGGATGGCCAGGCCGGCGCTGCCGCCGCCTACAATCCCGCCGCGGGCGTAGAGGCGCTTTACCGCAGCGATCAACCGCGTGTCCTTCCAAGCGACGTAATTCGCCTGATCTCCCCCCGCGAAGAACACAGCGTCGGCGCGGTCCACGAGCGGAGCGACGGAATCAACTTGCGCACGTGAGGCGCACGACGGTATCAAAGCGGTGTGGACAGACGCAAACCCGCCGCGCTCGTAAAACGGTCGATCGTAGCCCGGATCCGTGCCGGCTGCGATCGCTAGCACGTTGCCGAAGCGGCCTTTTCTCCCGCCGTCCAACGTGCGGCGCATCCAAGGCAACGCCGCGGACGGCATTTGAAGACCTCCGCCGCCGGCCAGCACTAGGCCGGGGCCATGCAGATCGGTGCGCGCAGCCTGCTTACCCATGCCCGCCGATATAGTGACCGCACAGCGGCGAAAGATTATTGATACAGCTGCCGCAGGCGCCGAGCTCGCGGCGCCCAGCGCTCGATGCGCGACCGCGCCGCTAGTGGCCGATAATGCGGCAAGCGCCGGAAAAACAAACGCGGACACCGTTGCGGTAAAAATTTGTCTGTTTTTCATATCGTCACCGTTTCTCGCGCTCGATTTGGCAGAACCCGCTAGCTGACCGCCGTCAGCCGCAGCCAACTCTCTTGACAATCCCGCCGCACGAGTATACCGTTATGTCAAGGAACGACCGGGACTTACTGCCGGTCGGAGGGCAAAATGGCTCATTCATACCATTCGTCAAAAGCCGCGCCCAAGCGCGGCGCAGTAGTTTGCCGAAGCCACAGAAAATGGCCGCCGCCTATCAAGCACGTTGCCGAAGGAGATCAGTTGGAAAACTGTCCTCACTTCGTTGAAGCGCCTCAGGACTC
>JALYUR010000028.1 GCA_030853635.1 Vulcanimicrobiota bacterium
TTGATATGCGAAGCTAGGCATGTAAGGGGATTCTCCCTGATTTAAAGCTTTGTGTTCTCGCCCACGATGAGGATGACGAGCAGGACCAAGAGCCAGACTAAGGACATTTGCATGAGACGTTCTCCCCTTGCGATGCGGTTATCACACACCCTCGATGAGCTTACGCAGCTCCTCGGGATGCATTGAGGCGTTAAGAGCTTCTTCCGCCGTTATCATATGCTTGCGCACCAGATCCCGAAGCGACATGTCAAAGGTCTGCATGTGAAGCACGCGGCTGGTGACGATGGCGTTGTGGATCTGATGAGTCTTATTTTCCCGGATGAGGTTGCGGATGGCCGGCGTCGCCATCAACACCTCGGTCGCGGGTACCCTGCCGACGCCGGAAGCATGCGGCAGCAGGCGCATGCAGACGATGGCTTCGATTACCGACGAGACTTGCACTCGGATCTGCTGCTGCTGGTGTGCCGGAAAGACGTCTATGATGCGGTCGATGCTCTGAGCGGCGTCGGAGGTGTGCAAAGTGGCAAACACTAGATGGCCGGTCTCGGCGATCGTCAGGGTAGTGGCGATCGTGTCCATGTCGCGCATCTCACCGACTAAGACGACGTCCGGATCCTCGCGCAGAGCGGCCCGCAGCGCGTTGGCAAAGCTGTACGAGTCTTGGCCCATCTCGCGCTGGTTGATCATAGACATCTTGTGGTAATGGAGGTACTCGATCGGGTCCTCCATCGTCAGAATGTGACGGGCCTGCGTCGAGTTGATGACGTCGACCATCGCGGCCAGCGCGGTCGATTTACCCGAGCCGGTCGGCCCGGTCACGAGGATCAAGCCGTGCGGGCGGCTGACCAAGTCCGCCATGACCGAGGGCAAGTTCAGGGTCGACAGAGGCGGTACTTTGGATGGTATCGCTCTGAGAACCGAACCGATGACGCCGCGCTGCTTGAACGCATTGATGCGGAACCGTCCGAACCCTTTGAGTCCGTGCGAGAAGTCGAGCTCCAGGTTCTTCTCGAACTTCTCTTTCTGCGCGTCGGTCAAGATGCTGTAGATCAGCCGCTTCATGTCGTCCGGCGTGAGTTTGGGGAATTCCGTAGGCGAAAGCCGGCCGTCGATGCGCAGCATGGGCGGCAAGCCGACGCACATGTGCAGGTCGGACGCGCCGCGCTCGATCGTGACGCGCATTAACTCATCCATGCGCAGGCCGAGGAGTTCGCTTACCATCGTCGTCAAGCTAGAGTGCCTTTACAGCGTGTTTGGAATGTGGCGCAGCTTATGACCCGCGTCACGCAGTACGCTCTGCCGTCTTTCTTAGGGTATCGGCAAGGCGCCGGCGTTCCCCAGCGCAGCGAGGCCCAGCGGTTTGCCTCAACGCGAAGCCGAGCGGGGCGATGGGCATCGCGACGGCGATGATCGCGAAGAGCGCGCTGTTCAAAGGCGTCGCTTGGACCCCTTCGGGTGCGTAAGCCAGCAGGCTCAGTGCGGCGAACCACCAGCCGTAGGTCGCCCACCTGCCGGTCGATGCGACCGCCGGCACGAGCCAAGTGAGGTACCACGCATGCAGCGCGGGAAGCGCCCACAACAACGCCGTCGTCGTGGCGAAGACGTGGGCGTACGATTGGCGGCGGCGGTAGCGCAAGATCGATGCGATCAGCACTGCCGCGAAGCCGGCGGCGAAGACCAACTGGATGAGCCGCGGCCACGTCACCATGCCGAAGTAAGGGATGGGCGGTAGAATAGCGCTGATCGGCGCTTGCGCCTTTCCTGCATGGAAGAACGGCAAGGCCAGCTGGCCCGACAGCGACATCGACATGGAGCTGAGCACTTTGGCGATGCTCGTAACGGCCAACGAACGCTCGGCGAAGGGCCGGTAACAAAGATAGGGCACTGACAAGGCCAGGCAAGCTAACAGGCCAGCTCCGCCAAGGCCTTTGCGCGCGGCACGCAGGACCAAGAACGGAAGCGCGAAGATGGCGACGTACTTGAAAGCGATCGCCAAGCCGACCAGCAGCCCCGCGATCAGCGGCATGCCGTCGACGACCGCGAAAGCCCAGACGCAAGGAGCGACCATCAGCCAATCGTTGTGTCCGCCGATGCCGCTTTCGTAAAGGACGAGCGGATGAAAGGCGAACCGCGCCAACCGCCCGGCCCTTTCGTTGACGGGCAGCACACGCAGAATACGGTTGACTCCTAGCAGGCTGAGCGCGCAACTCAGGACGGCGGTCACTCGCCAGCTCCACACCGAAAACCAAAGCGTGCGGTGAGCTTCCAGGCGGCCTAAAATGCCTGCTAGGAGCGTGAACGCCGGCCCGTACGGATCGCTGAACGGGGGGTTGTGCAGCAAGGGCAAGGCGGCAAGAATCGCCCTGTCGTTGGTCTGCAGCGCCGAAGTCAACGCATACGGGTTGACGCCGTAAACGCCATACAGCTTGCCATAGAGCGCATAATAGTAAAGATCGATAGATTGAAAGATCGAGAAAAAAGTCAGGCAGACGGCCACGGCCGCGTAACCGACTAAGACGCCCCAAAGCGCGCAGGGACGGTCTGACAAGTCCGCGCTCATTTTTGACCCGGCAAACGAAATCACTCCGACCGTCAGCCAAACGCACAGCAGTACGTACCAGTTGGACGCGAGCTGGACAACCGGAATCGGCATGTGCATCCCGGTCAAAAAGGCGTTTTGCTGCACGCCATGTGGCGGAAGGGAGTGAGCCGCAAGCAGCCGGGCCGCCCAAGATCCGAGCGCGGCGGCCGCAAGCATGACTGCGACCCAAGCGAAATATCGCCGATTCATCCGACGACGGGTCTACCCTTATACTCAGTGAGGTAGCGTGCGTACCATTTCGGCCGCAGGCCGATCGACGCGAATGCACCCAGTGCACGCGACGCCTTGTACGAACGCACTGCTAAGCGCGCCGCTTCTGACCAGCTTAGCAACGCTCGCAAGAGCCGCCAGCGCAAACATGCCCCGACCGCCAGGCGAAAGCATGAGCCGACCAAGCCCCTTCGAAGCCTCGTCTGGAGCATGCGCGCCGCGTCACAAGCGACCTGCTCATCGCCGTGAACGATCGACTTCACGCAGATCTCGAGCAGCTTAGCGTCGATCTGCCTGGCAAGCAGAAGGTCAACCCGGGCCCGCGCGGTTTGATCCAAGCTGGGCTCTTGGCGCAGGGTCTTCGATATCTTTAGGTAGCCGGCTATGACGCTCGTGTCTTCGCGGACGGAGCTCGAACCGGGATGCTTGACGTAGGCGGCGCACGCTTTGAAAGAGATGACGACCGGAAAACGCGCCGCTACACGCAGTTCGTAA
>JALYUR010000086.1 GCA_030853635.1 Vulcanimicrobiota bacterium
CCAAGAAGGGTGATGAATCGGTGCTGACGGCGGCGCGCGAACTGCGCGCTGAGCTGGAACCGGCTGCGCGCGTGTTACTCGACGATCGCGCCGAGCACAGCGCGCCGTGGAAGTTCAACGAGTGGGAAATGCGCGGCGTCCCGCTGCGCATAGAGATCGGACCGCGCGACATCGCCGCTGGCAGCGTGACGATCGCTAGGCGCGATACGCCCGGGAAGTCGTCAGTCCCGCGCAGCCAAGTCGTCGCGCAGGTCGGCTCGCTGCTCGCCGAGATCCAAGCCAGGTTACTGGCCAGAGCGCGGGCCGACCGCGATGCGCGTTCTCCGCGGATCGCGGATCGCGCTGCGTTCGTCGAAGCTCTCAAGGCGCAGGCGGGGTTCGTGCTAGCCGCTTGGTGCGAGGCGGCTAACTGCGAGGCCGCGCTCAAGGCTGAGACGAGCGCGGTGTCGCGGGTGATCGTCGGCGCCGCCTCCCCCGGCGCGCGCTGCGCGTATTGCGGCGAACCCGCGGTCGCGGATGCTTATTTTGCGCGCTCTTACTAGCGTCGCCGCGCTGGCAGCGGCGCTGGTTTTGGCAGGACCCGCCTACGCCGGCCCGGCCGTCAGCGCTATCTTCATGTATCACCATGTGTGCTGGAAGGTCGCCGCCGGACCGTACGGGCGCATGCTGACGGTGACTCCGACTGAGTTCGCAGGCCAACTGGCGTGGCTGCGGCGGCGGGGTTGTCGCGCCCTCTCGCTCGACGCGCTCGCGCGCGCTCACCGCTCGGCTGCGGGCGGCTGCCGCGTCGCGCTTACTTTTGACGACGGCTATGCGGACGCCGCGACGATTGCCGTGCCGCTGCTCGAGCGTTACCGCGACGGCGCCACTTTTTTCGTCCCCACCGGCTATGTCGGGCGCAGCGCGCACATGACCGCAGCCCAGTTGCGCGCGCTGGCCGTCGCCGGCATGGAAATCGGCGCTCACACCGTTCATCATCCGGACTTGACGCAGCTTCGCGGAGCGCGTCTGCGCGCTGAAGTTTTTACGCCGAAGCGCATCCTCGCTCGCATTGCGGGTGCGCCGGTGACGGCCTTTGCCTATCCATCGGGGCGGTGGGACGGACAGGTCAGAGAAGCGGTCCGCGCCGCTGGCTACGATTTCGCCGTCACCACCATGCCGGGCCGCACTAGCGATGCGCGCGGGATTCAAGACCGCCTGCTGTTGCCGCGCTTTCGTGTGCGGCGTGGCGGCGGCATCGCTTTGTTTCAAAAGGTGTTGGGTAAGCTTGGCCCCGCGGCGGCCGATGCCGCGCCGGCGCCTGTGCGGTTCAAGAACATCGCGCGCCGACGCATCGAGGGAAACGATCCGATCGCCGCAGAAGCCATCGCCGCCGAGCTCCTCAGCCGGACGTATCCCGAGCAGATCCTGAAGGTCCGCGTATTGAAAGCGGCGCCGCTCAGCGTGGCCGGTATCATGTTGTCGGGAGTGAAGTTCCATCGCCCAGTAACCGCCGCCGCGTTCCTCACAGATGTCCGGGCGATGATCAGTGAAGCTTTTGCGGTTGGACCTGGATTGAGGGAGGTCGACTTGTGGGCCGTGGTTCCGCTCGTTACGGCTGTCAACTCTACGGTATCCGGAGACTATGCTGTGCCGACGAACAGAACCGTTTTCTCAACAGCCGCGCGCAGACCGCTGGGCGATTTAGGCAAAGCGTATTGGGATCCGGTCTGGCGGCGCGGTCTTGCGCGGGAGCGGCGATGAACGACAACGGCTATCGCATGACTACCCTTGCCAACGGCGTCCGCGTCGTGACGGAAAGCATCGCTTCGGTCAGAAGCGCAGCCATCGGCTTGTGGGTCGGTGTAGGATCTGCGCATGAAGATCCGTCATTGCGCGGCATCAGCCATTGCATAGAGCACATGTTGTTCAAAGGGACGCCCACCCGCAGCGCGCGGGAGATAGCAGAACTGATGGATTCCATCGGCGGCCATCTGAACGCGTTTACGGACAAAGAATCCACCTGCTATCACGCGCGAGTCGTTGACGCTCACGTGCCGCTGGCCATCGGAGTGCTCTGCGACATGTTCGTGCATTCTATTTTCGACCCGGTCGAGCTGCATAAAGAACAGCAGGTCATCCTGGAAGAAATCCGGATGTACGATGACTCACCCGACGAAGTCAGCCAGGATCTGTTCTTAAAGTCGGTGTGGCGAGGGAGCCCGCTGGGCGAACCCACTATCGGCTATGCCGACACCGTGGCAGCGGTCAGCCGCGAAGCGATCGCCGAGTATATGGCGCGCCAATACCGGGCTGAGTCGGTGGTAGTATCGGCCGTGGGCAACGTCGAGCATGCGGCGTTTGCCTCCGAGGTCGAAAGACTGCTCGGCAGCCTCGCTCCGGGAAGCGGGCCGCCGGACGCTTTGGCTCCGGTGTTTATCCCCGCGTCGGTCGTCAAGCAAAAAGACTGCGAGCAGGTGTACGTGCTGGTGGGGGCCGAGGGCGTCAGCGCGCGCGACGACCGGCGCTATACCATGGCGGTGTTGGACACGATCCTCGGCGGCGGTATGGCTTCGCGCCTGTTCCAGGAGATCCGGGAAAAACGAGGCCTCGCCTACAGCATCTATTCGACTCACAACATCTACCGTACCGGCGGCCTGTTCACGGTGGCCGCCTCGACGCGAGCGAAGAATGCGCAAGAAGTGGTCGGCTTGATCCGCGAGGAACTGCGACGCGTCGCCGAATCGGGCGTGGAACATGACGAGCTTCATCGGGCCAAGGAGCACCTCAAGGGCAGTTTGCTGTTGTCGCTCGAGAGCACGAGCACGCGCATGCTGCGTCTGGGCCGGTCGGTGTTGAACTTGGGCCGAAATGTGCCCATCGAGGAGATCACCGAGTTCATAGACGCCGTCAGCAAGGACCAAGTCGACGATGCCGCGCGCCGTGCGTTCGACCCGCATCGATTGGCGCTGACCGTGCTCGGACCGGTCGATGATCGCTTCGAGACGAGTCCGGACTCGTTGGCCCAGTCGGCCTAGTAGCCGCAATGGGGCGCGGTTCGGCGAGCCTCAGCACATATCTGATCGTCGCGGCCCTGCTCTACATGTGCGCTCAGGCGTTGCAGATGGGCACCGGAGCGGCTCGTCTCGCCGGCGTGCGGACGCAGCGCGTAGCCACCGGTCTGACGCTGTTCAACTTGTTCGCGACCACCGGCAGGCTGCTGTCGCTCGTCTATCAGCCGCTTATCGCCACTTTGGCCGACCATGCGCGCGCAGTTCGAGGAGGCGGCGCAGGGTTCGAGCACGATATGCGCCTGTTGATGCTCGCGGCCACGCTTGGGGCTATCATCGGCGGCGCTCTGATCCCAACTGCGGCGCTTGTCTTACAACGCGGGATCGGTTCGTTCGAACGCTCGGGTTCGTTGGTGCGCGCGATGTCGCGCTTGGGGCGTCCGAGCGTGATCGGCTCGGTGATAGCGGAGTTCCGAATGCCGCGACCCGCGATGCTGACCTTGAGCGCGCGCGCTTTGCCGAAGGGGTTTTTGATCTGGAACATGATCGTGCTGGCTTTTTGGGTCACCGGCCCGCTCGCGGCGCTTGATGCGGGAGTCCTTTCCCCGCAGGCCGCGGTAACGGCTGTTTCGCTTTCCGGCCTCATTACCGGCGTTGCCACCATAACCTTGACTCTGATCGTAGACCCCACCGCCGCTCTCATCACGGACCAGGCAGCTATCGGCGTGCGCCCCGAGCAAGACGTCAAAGCTATGCTGCTCTATCTCGTCTTGACGGCCGTGATCGGTACGCTGCTCTCTCAGCTCTTGCTGCATCCGGCCGCCGCGCTCATCGCGGCAGTGGCGAGGTTCTTATATGGGGGGCCGTTCCATCATGTCTAGGTCCCGCCTCCTGGCGTGCGCCGCCGCGGGCCTATTGCTTTGCGGGTGCGCCGGGCCTTTGAGCCGGCGGATAGTCAGCTTGCGCAACGCTCAGGGCGATGCCGCAATGGCTAATCACGATCTGACGGAAGCCCGCAAAGAATATGCGCTCGCGCTTGCGCTTGCGCCTACAAACGCTCACGCGCGCCAGGGCTTGGCGCACGTACTTTTCCTCAATGCGGGCGCTGACTTCATCAACGCCAAGCTGGACCAGGCGCAATCCGAAGTGGCCGAGGCGCTTAAGTATGCGCCTAACGACGCCGCCACCCAGGCGTTGAAAGGCCAGATCGATCAGGCGAAGATCCGGCGCGAGATCGTGATCGCGAACTACCCGCTGTATGCGTCGGTGGGCGCTTCGCTTGGCGAATCGCTCAAAGCGGTGGATGCCACCAAGAGAGACGTGGAAAAGCAGCTCCGCTCCTTCGACTACGACTACGACACCGCCCATCTGCAAAAAGCGATCATCGAGTCGTACGCCCTCCAGCAGGATATGCACCGCATCATGCTGCGGCTGGCAGTCTATCGCAATCTGGTCGCATCGGGCGCGTCAAAGTCGCGCGCGCCGATTCAGACGGAGACGCCGAACCTGCTGCCGATTCCCTAAACCGGCCGCGAAATGCCGGGTGTCGTACACTTGCCAGCCGGACGACACCGGCACGCGCCGGTAGCGTTGCATGAAACGGTAAAGCGGCTGGTTTGCTTTGAATCGAGGCACCTCAACGGCGACGAAGTAACGGCCGCCCTTTGCTATCGCGCTCGTCATATCGTGGACGCTATAGGCCAAAGCGTCCTCCTGCCAGCCCTTGTGGCCGATGGTGTAAAGAACCGCCGGATCGTAGTGCCCCATGACCACCAACGCGCCGGGGGCGAGTTTGGCACGCAGCTCTTTGGCGGCTGAGTAGACCGGGCGGCTCCAGCTGTAGTACGGATGGATCTCGAGCATGTTCGTGTAGATCATGATCAGGCCCGCCAGAGCCAGACCGGCCAGCGACGACGCAGGCATTACGCCTGTCGGCCACAGATACCGCCAGAGGTTGTCCACCGCGCCTGCTGCCAGCAATGCTGCGAACGGAACGAAAAGGATCAGGTAGTAATCGACGCGCTCGACGTTGACGACGACGAAGCCGTATATCGTCAGAGCGCCCAGCCACGCGCCGAAGATCCAGCCGCGTTCGCGCATCAGACGGTCACGCGGTAATGCGAAAAGGCCGATCAGGGTCAAGCCAAAAAGCGCAGGCCCCAAAATTGTCGTCGACAGCATGCGCAACAAGCCGAGCGCTCGTTGGATGCTGCCGCCGAAGCTGGTAGGCGAGCTGAGCGCGGCGCGCAGCGCAGGCAGCACGTGCTTGGTGGTTATGCCCGAGGCCCAGTGCCATTCGGCGATCCGGGCGACGTGGCCGAAGTAGACGAAGAACGGCACTAACGTCGACCCGATGAAGACGTAGAGCCAGACGTCCAAATACGCTCGACGTCGGCCGGCACACAGCGTCATCGCCAGCAGCGGAGCGGCGACCACCAAGGCCGGTGGTTTCGACAGCCAGGCCAGCGCGCCCATGCCGACCGCTGCTGCGAAGTCGGGCCAGCGCCGCCGGGCAGTCCAGCGCCACCAAAACACCAAGAGGCCGGTCGAAAAGAAAAGCATGGCTGATTCTGGCGTGAAGGTCCGCCCGTAATAGACGGCGCCGGGCGCGACCGCGAAGAAAAGCGCTGCCAAGAGCGCGGCCCGCCGGCTAAAAAGCTCGTAAGCCAGCGCGTAGAGCGCCAACACGGTCGCCAAGCTGAACGCGATCGTAAAGAGCCGGCCGAAAGACTCATGGATGCCGAACATGCGGTAAGTTTGGGCGGCTAGGTACGGAATGATCTGCAGCTCGAGCTCGACGTAGTTGGGGGGCGGTCCGTTATAGTCCGTTTGCGGATAGGTAATATCGTTTTGCAGCTGCGCGAAGTTGCGAGCGATAGCCGCTTCGTCGCCTTGGCGCCACGCCGGATGGTCCAGTATCGGGTCGCTCAAGTGATAGACGCGCAGCCCGAGCGCCAGCAGACATACGGCCGCGAGCGCCGCTGCCGCGCGACCGGCCGGCGTCACGTCGTCTGGTCGACTGGGTGGCGATGGACGTGGCGAAACGTCCAGTACTTGTTGACGAAAAAGTTCCAGCCGGTCCCGACGGCGGTCGCAACGAGCCAAGCGGCCGAGTTACGATGATGCAAGGCGCGCGGCAGAACGTGTTCGACGTAAATAATGACCGCCTCGCTGATGGCCAACGCCACGGCCGAGACGGAGATGAACTGGCCAAGCTCCTTCCCCATGGCTGCTTTCGATCGAAACGTCCAATGGCGGTTCCACCAATAGTTGTTCACGCCGCCGATGATGAAGCCGACCGCATACGCAAGCCAAATATGCAGGTCGAAGTGCAACAGCGAGTGGTAAATGATGAAGTTGACGACAGTGCCGGACAGCCCGACGATAGCGAACTTCAAAAACTGTTTGACGCCGCGCCGCATGCCGACGCGCGTTACGGTCAAGCGAGCCAATACCAGTCGGCGAACAGTACCGTAAACAAACCGAGGATGGGCAGCGAGAGCGACACGATCGCCGAGTTGACCGCCGGTTTGCGGCCCCACAGCGCTAACAACATGAACGCCGGAAAGATGACCAAGACGAACCGCGGCATGCTCATGAGGCTCGCCGTGCACATCGGCATGAGCAGCGACGCTGCGAAATACCACGCGTAGGAGGGCCGCAGGGTCGAAAACGCGGCGACCAACAGCGCTAAGAAGGCGGCGGTGAAGGCCAGCTCTATGCTGAGATTCACCGCGAAGCTCGAGGACAGCGGCTGGCCGAACAACTGGCGCAGCGTGTTGGTGACGCTCTCCCACGGCGGCGCTAGGTGGCGATGCCAATTATCTTGGATCTTCATGAAGTACAGCGGATCGGCGACCAGGGCGTACAGATACAGCATGTAGACGCCGAGTCCGGCTGGGACGATCGCCACGCCGGCCATGCCCCGCGCCAGCGTCGTGCCGCGCCGCTCTTGCCACGCTCGCACTGCCTCGTAGGCAAGGGGTACGACGGTCAAGACGCCCTCGATGCGCGTCAACGAAGCCAAGGCGCCGAAAATGCCGGCCGTGATGAAGTTACCCCGGCGCGCGTAGAACACCGACGCCACGGTCAGCGCCAAGAAGAGCGACTCGGTGTAGACGGCGGAGAAGAAGATCGCCGTCGGAAAAACGGCGATGTAGAAAATGGCATGGAACGCCGTAGTGTCTTCGCCGAACTCAAGCTTGACGAGCGCGTACAGGTAAGCCAAGGCGATGAAGAACGCCAGATTCGAAATGACAAGCCCGGCTATGAGATGATCGCCCATGAAACCGCCCAGCGCATGGATGATCGAGGGGTAGAGGGGAAAAAATGCGACGTCCTTACCGTGATATCCGGCAGTCGCGATCATCAAGTAGTGCTGTGCGTCCCAACGCCCCCATACATCCAGGAGGATGCCGTGCGCCGCGTTCCAGTGATGCCCTTGGCGTTGGCCGATGACTATGCCGGCGAGCGGTGCGATGATGAACAAGGGGATGCGCGTGGCCACGAATACGATCGCGACGGAACGCACCATCGTCGAATGCCGCGCGAGCACCCCGACCTTAATCGCGATGCAGGCCAACAGCACGACGCCGGCTAGGGCAGCCGTCGATGCAGGCATGGCCAAGGGAGAAAGCCACAGCACCAGCAGCGGCGCGAAGCTGTAAGCATCGGCCACCAGCAGGTCGTCGAAGGGCATGGGCAAAGCGCGGCTGACGAACCAGCTATACGCGATCCAGGCGGCCGGAACGACGAGAGCGCACCCAGCCAGGAACGCTGCGAGCAGCAGATCCGATGTCGCGGGACTCAAGTGGCGGTGGACGGCGGCAACGTACCACGCGAAGACTCCGGCGCTAAGACCGGCGAAGACCGTGAGCGCTACGCCGGAATAGCCACGCGCGGATAGAGAGAAATGAAAGCGGCCGCCGGTCGCGACGGTGTGTCCGTCGAACCGCGGCTGCGTCGCTGCTGCATCCACTCCGCGTCGGCGTTCGCCATCGCGTTTTAGCGCCCTCTCCTCCAGGGTTTTGAGAGCCCGCGGACAATGGCCGAACATGTTCGCGCGCTCGGTGCCGATCGTTGTAGCGCTTTGGATTGCGCTCGGCGCACCGGCGGCGCAATCTGCCGGCACGGCGCCGCCAACTCAATCGGGCGTATTCGTCGCTTTGGGAGCCGATGCAAACGGGGCGCAGTTGACCTTGCAGCAAGGCGACGCGCTCAAAACGCTGGTGCTTGGGTCAAAGGCGACGGCGCGCGAGCGCGCCGTCGGCGGCGCGTGGAAGGACCTGGCGCTTAGCGGGCTCGAGCCGGGCGAACCGGTAAGCATCACGCTGGGCCCTAAATCGGCGATCGCCCGAGTCGATGCTCAATACGTGCCCGTAGTTACCCGCCTTGTCGCGCTCGAGGACGGGTACGCGATCACTACGTCGGGCAAAGCCTACAAGCTCGTCGGCGGCGCGGCTTCATCAGCGCAGGGGCTGCAGCTGGGGGCGTACCTGCTGTTGCGCGCCGACCTCGAGGAACGCACGGCCTTCTCGCTGCGCGCATCGCGCTCGCCCTTTTTGGATAACGGCGCGCCGGCGCAGGCGGTCGCAATGACGTTCGTCGTTACGGTGCCGGTGAACACGCCTGCTGCCGATGCGGTCTACCTAGCTACCAACGCGCGCGGTTGGACGCCCAACGCGGTTCGCATGACGCCGCTGGGCGCCAACCGGTGGACGACTACATTGGCTTTGACCGCAGGCACCCAAGTGGAGTACAAGTACACGCGCGGCTCTTGGTCGACGGACGAGCGCAACGCATCGGGGGGCGACATTCCGAATCGAAGTCTGACGACCGGCTCTTCCGCCCATGCGCAGACCGTGAGCGATACGGTCGCGCGCTGGGCAGACTTGTCTTCATGAGGGCTGGCGCACAGAAATCTCCTACGTGGTTCCGACGTCCACGTCGGTTGGAAAGAGTGCGATGGACAGTCTTGATTTCGTCAAGGTAACCGAAGCCGCGGCTCTGGCGGCGTCACGCTGGATGGGCAAAGGCGAGCGTGACCTCGCCGACGGCGCCGCAGTCGAAAAGATGCGCGATGTTCTAAACGACATGGACATCACCGGTCGGATCGTCATCGGCGAGGGCGAGCGCGACGAAGCACCGATGCTATACATCGGCGAGGAAGTCGGCCGCGGAGGCATCGAGGTGGACATCGCCGTCGATCCGGTCGAGGGTACCAATCTTGTCGCCAACGGCCTGCCGAATTCCATCGCCGTATTAGCGGTTACCTCGAAGGGCGGACTGCTCAACGCGCCCGATACCTACATGCAGAAGATAGCGGTCGGTCCAAAGGCAGCAGCTTTCGTTCATATCGACGCCCCCGTCAAAGAGAACTTGCAAGTCGTCGCAAACGCGATGGAGCGACCGATCGACGATATCACCGTGGTCATATTAGACCGGCCTCGGCACAAGGAGCTGATAGATGACGTGCGCCGAGCGGGAGCTAAGATCAAGCTGATATCCGATGGCGACGTCGATGCGGCGATCGCCACCGCGATCGATGGAACAGGCATCCACGTCGCGATGGGCACCGGAGGCGCGCCCGAGGGCGTCCTCGCCGCGGCCGCGCTCAAATGCCTGGGCGGCGGATTTATGGGCCGCTTGAAGCCGCGCAATGAGACGGAGATCATGCGCGCGCGCGAGATGGGCATGGATTCAGTCGATACCGTCTTGACGATGGACGATCTCGTCAAGACCAATGACGTCACGTTCGTCGCGACGGGAATCACCGATGGAGATCTGTGCCGCGGGGTGCGCTTCTTCGGCAACGGCGCGCGAACGCATTCGATCATCATGAACAGCCAATCGGTGACCGTGCGATTCGTGGAGACCGTCCATCGTCTAAGAGCCGCACCGTTTCGAGTCCGTGCCCGCTGACGGCGTTTGGCCGCTTGATTCCGGATGCGGTGGTCGATCGCGTCGAAGATGTTTCCGCAGAACTGCTCGGCCGCTGGGCCATCCGCGGAATCGCGTTAGACTTAGATAACACGATCGTCCCCTGGCACACCGCCGACCTGCGGGCGTCGCTGCAGCTATGGGTCGCGGAGATGCGCCGCGCGGGCATGGCCTTTTGCATTCTTACGAACAACTACGGGCGCCAAGCTCACGCGGTCGCAAAGCTGCTGGAGATCCCGATCGTCAAAGGCGCCGTCAAACCTTTCCCACGATCGTTTCGCCGCGCTCTGCGCGCGCTTGGAACTGCCCCACGCCAGAGCATGGTGATAGGAGACCAGTTGTTCACCGACGTGTTGGGGGGCAAACTCGTAGGAATGCGCGCCGTCTTGGTCAGACCCATCGGCAGCCGCGAGTTCCCGACGACAAAGATCTTGCGCATGTTGGAAGCGCCGATCGTAAGACGATTGCGGCGGCACTCGCCGCCCAGATAGACAATGCAGCGGCCGGCGCGCTATGCGCTCATCGGCGACCCGGTGTCTCACTCCCTTTCGCCACGTATGTACGCGGCCGCGTTTCGTGCTTGCGGCCTGAACGCAAGCTACGAAGCGATCGAGGTTCCGCCAGACGCTGCGGCCGCCGCTATCCGCCGGCTGCGCGCCGAAGACTATGCCGGCTTCAACGTGACGACACCCCTCAAGCAACTCGCCGCGCCGCTATGCGACGCCCTAACTGAAACGGCCAAAGCGACAGGCGCGGTGAACACCATACGCAGTCGACGGGCCGGCCTTTGCGGTCACCTGACGGACGGAGCGGGGCTCGTGCGAGCTCTGCGCGATCTCTGGGGATGGCAGGCGACAAATCGCAAGGTGCTCATATTGGGCAGCGGCCCGGCCGCGCGAGCGGCCGGCCAAGCGCTTAAGCTCGAAGGCGCCGTCCGCATCGACTGCTGGTCGCGCAACCAGACTACCGCGTCGTTGATCGGAACGGCTCCCAGCGTAGCGCCGGACTTGGTCGTCAGCGCGTTGCCGCCCGCTGCGCAGGCGCCGAGCGAGGTCCTGAATCTGATCCGCCCGGATACGCTTATCTTCGATCTGAACTACGGCGCCCGTGGATCGCCCATTCCGCCCGGAGTGGGTGGCCGGCGCAGCGACGGCATTCCGCTGCTGCTGCATCAAGGCGCGCTGGCTTTCGAGTGGTGGACTGGGATGAAGGCACCGCTCCGACAGATGCAAGCCGCGCTCGAGCACTAACCGCATCGCGCCACGGCAAGCCGATACCTAGAAGACGGATGCACTCTCTGGACGACGCAGCCTTTCTTCCGCGGTTGATCGCCGGCACGGCGGCTTCGGCGGTGACATGGTTCGCGGCGGTGGGAGTCGGAAAGCTGCTCGTCGGCTCTGCGCTTGACGATGAGACGCGCGGTTTGCGTCTTGCCGTTGGCGCTGCGTGCGGCTACGCGGTCGTCGGCAGCGGCGTCGCAGTCCTGGCCGCCTTCCACGGCCTGCGGCCTACCTGCCTGGCCGTCCTGCTCGTGATTATTATCGGCGCTCGCGGCCGGGGGAACGCCGCCGACTTGAGAGCGCTTGGGGCCTTTGTCATCGCCCAGCTGAGCGCTTGGCGCCGCGGCGATCTCATGCTCAAGTGTTCTTGGCTCGTGTTTGCTTTCGCCGTGCTGACCGCAGCGCTCGGGGCCTCTTTGCCGTCGGTGTCGTGGGATCCGATCGCGTACCACTTGCCGGTCGCCGCCGCGGCGCTGGTCAACGGCACGTTTTCTTTCGATCCGGGCATGACGCAGACGGGCTTTCCGCTGCTCGGCGAGGCGGCCGCCTTACCGGCGTACGCGCTGGCAGGTTCAGCCGGCGCATCCTTCGTCACGCTTGGAGCGGGCATAGTGCTCGCGCTGTTGTGCGGCGGGCTGGCAGCGCGCTACCGCACGTCGTGCGGGCCGCTGGCGACGATGTTGGCCGGGTCGAGCGGCTTGTGGCTGTGGCTCGCGCCTTCGTTTTACGTCGACGTTCCGTTCGCGATGCTCGTCGTCGCTTCGCTCAGCGTGGCCACGCGCGGAGTTGCTGAGTCAGCGCGCATCGGCTTGATTTGCGGGCTCTGCGCGGGCGCGGCCGCCGGTGTCAAGTATCCCGGCCTGGTCGACGGGCTGCTCAGCGCAGCGATCTTGGTGATCTTGGCTAGACGCAGGCCCGGCCCGGCGGCGGCAGCCTTTGCCGGCGCGTTCGTCGCAGTCGCAGGCGCTTGGTATCTACGGTCCTTGGTGCTGACGGGCGATCCGCTGTATCCGTTCTTAAGCTCTACGTTGGGCAAATCGCAAAGCGTGCGCGAATTCGCAGCTCGCTATGTGGCTATGACGCGGCACTGGTGCGGCGGTCCGGCGACCGTGCGCGACGCGCTGGCGCTGCCTTGGCGTATGCTCACGGCGCCACGCCAGTACTGCGGAGATCCGGGCTTTGCCTTGCGGCTAGGCGTCTTGTTCTTCGTCATGGGCGCAGCGCTCATCCCAGGGCTTCGGCTCTTGGCCCTAACCGCGGGCGCTCTGACGCTGAGCTGGTTCGTCGAAAGCCGTCAAGACCGCTTCGTGATTCCGGGTGCAGCCGTCTACGGGGTGGTCGTCGCCGTCGGAACGTACGCGCTGAGCGCGCGCATCCAGCGCGTGGGGGCTTTATGCCTTATCGCGCTTTCGTTTTGCGGCGTGCTGCTAGATTGGGTGCCGGCCGACGTAAATGCGGCGTCCGCTAGCATCGTTCCCGGAGCCCGCTACCTTACGGGCAAACAATCCGGCGCTGGTTACCTCAGCGATCGTCTGGAGAGTTACGATGTCGCATCGTGGGCCGCCCGTCACTTGGCTCCGACGGCTAAGGTATTGGACCTCAACGACGTTCGCGATTACTACTTCGCGAGATCGATGGCTTGGGCGAACCCCTATTACCAACCGGTATGGAATATCGACTGGAGCTTGGCGCCCGTAGCGCGTTATGCGGAGGCTCGCCGCCGGGGCTATCGCTATGTGGTCGCGGATCGCAACCCGGCTTACCTACGCCGCAGCCCATCCGACGTCGACTGGTCGGCGCTTTCGCGCGACGTTGCAAGCGGCGCTCTCAAACTGATGTTTTCCGCCCACGGCGAGTCGTTGATGCGCATAGAAGGCGTTGACTTGATGCCCAGCTATCGAGGGCCGCCGTGATACGAAAGCTCCGCCGGGAGCGCTTGCACCGGCACATGTGCGGGGGAGTCGGGCGCAACCACCAGGCCCTTCGTAGTCGCTTGGGGAGCCCAGAGGCGGTGGCGAGGCGAGCATAACTGCGGATACTGCAGCCAGCCCTTGGCCCGGCAGTACAACTCCACTAACGCGACCGCGACCAGCCAGTCCAGCCTGGGTCGTTGGCGGCGCACGCTCTCCCACATCGCTTTGAGGACGGGTCCGGCCTGCATGGTCGAAACAGGTATGCGCTGCTCCCGATTGATCTGCAAGTTGTAAGCGTTGCAGCGCGTGCGCTGAGCGATGAACTCCTTGAGCGTTTCCGGGCCCCGGTTGTGGACGATCGCATTCGGCGCATAGGCCGCCTCATAACCTACGGCGCGAATGCCGTATTCGACTTGCACTTCGTCGGCCATCGTACGGGGGTTGAGGCCCTTGAAGACGTTGCGAAAAGCTATGAGTTCGCCCATCTTCGGCTGTTCCAAGGCTACTTCGTGGTGCATCTGCCACATCATATTGACTGCAAAACCGGCGAAGTGATCGCGTGAGTTCATCGGGATGGGGTGAGCGCCCACCATGCCGATGCGGTCGTCGTCGAAGGGAGCAGTCAGGTGCGCGACCGTATCCGGCTCGAATATGATATCCGCCGAAGACACGAGCAGTATCGGCTCCGTCGCTTGGGCCAGAAATGCGTTGATAGCGAGAACCTTGCCGCCTCTGGACGGTTCGATCAACAGCGTTATGCGCGGATCGTCATCGGCGTAGCCTCCGACGATCTCGCACGTGCGGTCGGTGCATCCGCTGGCAACCACGATGATCCGCTTTATCCGCTCGGCTGCGGTCTGCTGACGAACGCTCTCCAAGAGATGGCCTATGTTGGCCTCTTCGTTGTACGCCATTATGCCGATTGCGATGGGAGGACAAACTTTGATGGCTCGAGCTCCAAAACGCGCAGCGCATCCACCAGGAGTCTAGGAAAGACATCGGCAGCAGGGCGGCGTGCATGAGCCTCAGCCGCGCCAAACGCCTAAAATCAGCGGCCGCTATGAACTCTTGGCGGCCGCATTGACGATATAACAATGGTATGAAGGCGGTCATTTTGGCCGGGGGCATAGGCACGCGCCTGAGCGAGGAGACACTCGTTAAGCCCAAGCCGATGGTCCACATCGGCGGCAAGCCGGTCCTGTGGCACATCATGAAGTCGTTCTCCGCTTACGGAATCGATGAGTTCATCATCTGCTGCGGTTACCGCGGCTACATGATCAAGGAATACTTCTCCAACTACGCTTTACACATGTCGGACATCACGATCGACATGCGCAACGACGCGGTTACCGTGCACCAAAACAGCGCCGAGCCGTGGGTCGTCACTTTAGTCGATACCGGCGATACGACGGCGACCGGCGGGCGGCTCAAGCGCGTCAGGCGGTATCTGGCAGACGAAGATTTCTGTTTCACTTACGGCGATGGCGTAAGCGACGTAAACATCGCGTCGCTGATCGCGTATCATCGCCGGCAGCGCACGCTGGCCACGGTCACCGCGACGACGCCGCCCGGGCGTTTCGGCGTGCTGACCGTGTCCCGCGACAAGA
>JALYUR010000087.1 GCA_030853635.1 Vulcanimicrobiota bacterium
ATCATGCCGCTGCCCCAAAACAAGAAACCGATCATCAAGACGACCATAGCCATTAGCGTCTCGATGATGGAAAAAGCGCGTTGCCGCCGATAAGCTTTAATGTCGTTCGTTTCCGCATGACGAGAGAGCAAGTGCCGTCGATGAGACTTGTCTGGCCTGTTCTTTGTATCGACGAAACGGCGGCCTTGCGGTTTGCCGACCGCTTGTGTGACTGCGGTCATTGATGTCGGGGAACCCGCGCATGGCCCCCGATGCGCGGGCGCTACGAGGGAACGCGGCGCCGCCGCGCGCAATTGCGATCTGATTGGACATTTCGGCACATCCGCTGGCGGACCGCTTCAGCGCATTCGATCTGCCAGGCGGCCGCATCGATAACCTGTACTTGCACTGGTCGGCTGGGCCGTACGACAAGCCGTCTTCCGCTTACCACTTCGTCGTCGGCTGCGCAAGCGGCACGCTGTTCGCGCAGCAAACCCATGACGTCCGCGAGAACATGCGCCCGCTCGGGCCCGAGATGGAGTACGCGACGCACACCCGCGGGCGCAATTCGTTTGCGATCGGGGTCAGCGCGCTGTGCATGTTGGATGCCACGCCGCATGACTTCGGCCCAGCCCCGCTGACCTCGGCGCTGCTGGACGCCCTGCTTGCGATGACGGCGTTCATCGCCGGGCGTTACGCGGTGCGCATCGACGCCGATCACGTGCTGACGCATGCCGAATGCGCCGTGCTAGACGGTTACTTCGGACTGCTGCCTCACGAACGCTGGGACTTGAGCCGGCTGACTCCCGCGCCGCAGCAGCTGTTGCTGCGCGAAGCGATGGTCAGCGGAGAGGAGTTGCGCCGCCGGATTTTGGCCTATCTGCCCTAAAGCGTTAGTCCATCGACCACTGCCAGGCGTTCCAGTTCGCCGACTCAGCCGGCGACGGGATGAAGCCGTGAAACGCCTTGGGAATCACGTCCAGGCGCTGCTCGGCGAACAGGAAGATCGTCGGCACTTGGGTCGTCAGCTCGGTCTGAGTGATCACATAGTCCCGCTTGCGCTGCTCCTGGTCGTAGGTGGACAGCGCATCCTTTTCGGCCGCGTCGAGTTTGGGATCGCACCAAAACAAGCTGTTTTGGCCGTTGGGCGGAAATTGATTGCAGCGGTAAAGCGAGGAATCGTCCGGATCGACGCCGGCGCCCCAGCCGAAATAAGCCAGCTGATACTTGCCCGAGTTTAGGACGCCGCCGGATTGCCTGGCGGCGAAGAACAGCGTCGCCGGGTACGTTTTTTGGCTGATGGCGACGCCGACGGCCTTGGCTTCCTGCTGCAGGATGGCGGCGATCTTGGCGGCGATCACGTTGCCGCTGATGTAGGAGAACTGCAGCGCCAGCTTCTCGCCGTTGCGGCGGCGAATGCCGTCAGGGCCGGGCATCCAGCCGGCTTGATCGAGCAGCTTCCTGGCCCGCCCGGGGTCATAGCCGAAATGCGGAACGCTCTTGTCCAGCGCCCAGCTGAACACGGCCAGGTCGCTGTCGTTGAGGATGAAGACGTCAGAAGTGGCGTCTTGGATGATGCGCGGCCGGTCGATCATCGAGACCAGCGCTTGACGCACCCGCACGTCGCTGAGAATCGGGTCTTGGGTGTTCATGTCGATGTGGCCGAATAAGTTTTCCGGCGACTTGAGAACGACGTGATCCGGCAGCGCCCTTACATCGTCGTACTTGCTCGGGTCCGCTCGGAACCAGGCATCGATCTCGTGCGTGCGCAGCTGCGTGACGATCGTGTTGTTATCCGGAAGAAACCTGTAGATTATCTTCTTCAGCTTCGGCGGACCACGCCAGTACAGCGGGTTGGCTTCCAGCGTGATGTGGTCGCCGTGCACCCACTCGGCGATCTTGAAAGGTCCGGAACCGATGGGCTTATCGTTAAATGGCAGATGATTGACGTTGGGATAACGAGCCAGCAGATGCGCCGGCATGATGGGGTATTGTCCTTGCGGGCTCATGAAGTATGCGATGATCGGTGAGAATACGGCCTTCATGCGGACGATGACGGTGTAATCGTCTTTGGCGGCGACGTCGGCGATCTGGTCGTAGCCCGTGCGCACTTGGATGTTGTTGTTGGGATTCATGATAGCGTGAAAGGTGAAGACGACGTCTTTGGCGTTGAGCGACGCCCCGTCTTGCCATTTCATGTTGTGCCGCAGGTGAAAGGTCAGCGTCTTACCGTCCGGCGATATGCCGCCGTTTTTGGCGGACGGCACCTCTAGCGCCGCCTCGGGCGTTAGATTGTCGCGGTTGTCGGGCAGAAAAAAATAGGAATCGATGAGGTAGAAAACGTCGGTCACGACAAGCTGGGTCGACAAAAGCGCGTTTAAACTGTCGGGCTCGGCCAGCTCGCCGTAGCGCAGTACGCCCGGTATCGTGCCGCCTCCGCCGCCCGCAGGCGACGTGTTCTGCGATATCTTCGTGCAGCCGGTCAACGCGGCGACAAGAGCTAAAGCTGCGAGGGCGCGGCAGGCGGGTTTCAAATCGACCACTCCCAGGTGTTCCAATTGCTCGACGTGGCCGGTGCGGGCACGAAGCCGTGCAGATCTGGCGACGTCACAAATATCTGGCGTTGAAAGTAAATAAAGATCGTTACGGATTGCGCCGCGAGCTCTTGCTGCACGACGGCGTAGTACTTCTTGCGAACCGCCGGGTCGTACGATGACAGAGCGCCCACCTCGGCGGCGTCGAGTTTAGGATCGCACCAGAACAGATCGTTTTGGCCGGCTGGAGAAAACGCGTTGCAGCGGTAGAGCGATGAGTCATCCGGGTCGGAGCCGCTGACCCAAGAATAGAAGGCCGCGTCGTAGCGCCCGCTTTGCAGTATGCCCCCTTCTTGGCCGGCGGCAAAGAACAGCGAAGCCGGGTAGTTCTTCACCGC
>JALYUR010000100.1 GCA_030853635.1 Vulcanimicrobiota bacterium
GCCTTAAGAAGTTGCTGGCAGAAACGCATTTGGACATCGCGGGGTTGAACAATGCGCTGACAATAAAGTACTCAGCCCAGCCGATAAACGGCTTGCAGTCCAAGCCCTCAGCCAAGCTGGAGTGAGCCAGCGGCGTGCCTGCAGGCTCCTGGGCGTCGGCCCATCGAGCTACCATTACCGTCATCGCAGAGGCGGCGACGTGGAGCTACGCCATAAGCTCCGGGCGCTCGCTGAGCGCTTCTTGGCGGGTGCGCCGCAGACTATAGGTCTCGCTTAACATGTTATCCGAAACGGGAGAGCTTCATTCTGAGCTCAGTCCTCGACCACCCTGTTTTCGTATGCGACACACGGAAGTTCGGGCTTCTTGGCGGCGGGGCAGTCCCTTTGCCAAAGGCATTCTAAAGCGGGCGCTTGACGGTTTCATCTCGTTGGCAGGGGCGCGACGAAATTGGTGGGCGCCGAGCGATGCGTTTAGAGCCAGCGTTGAGGTTTTGGCGGGGCGCGATCTTAAGCGCGAAAGCAGATAGACTTGCCACCATGTCTGCCACCATTTTTCTGTGTCAGGCAGCGGCTTCCAGGGTCGGAGTGAACCAGTTGGTACATATCGTCCGACTGTTTAGGCCGCCCCGTCACGTCTTGACACGAGGCGGTGCCGGCATCTTTTGATTGACACTGTAGAGGTCAGAGGTTCGAGACCTCTCGCGCCCACCATCCAGAGCCTTATTGTGTAAGGGTTTGTCGGAATGGTCGGATCCCGGAGACGGGCCTTTTCCGCCCCATGCCACCATTCTGCCACCATTTTCCCGCAGCATCCGCATCCCCGAGCGAATCGTCTGATCCATTATAGAAGCGGCGTCCTCTTGCATATCTGGGGCCACTTCGCTGTACACGTCAAGAGTAAGACGCACAGTACTGTGACCAAGCCGTGCGCTAGCCACTTTTGGGTTCACGCCTTGCCTTGCCATGAACGTCGCTGCGGTCCGACGTAAGGTATGTGTCCGCATATTGGGCAGTTTGGCGTACTTGACGGTCCTACGGAAGAGTTGCGTAAAGGAGTCCGGCTTCCACGGCTTGCCATCAAACGCGGCAAAGACCAGGTCGTGATCTACGTACCCCACTCCGAAAACACGCCGTTCGGCCTCTTGTGTCTCCCTATGGGCTCGCAAGCTATCTACAACCAGGCCGGTAATGCGAGGCTCGCGCTTTACCACTCTTGGGTTCCTTAACGCTACGCCAGCGGTCCGCGTTTTGATCATCCCACGACGAACGATCATTATTCCACGGTCCAACTCGAGGTCTTGCCACCGCAACGCTAGCAACTCACCTCTACGAAGTCCGCACGTCAGCAACACGAGAATCGGCAAGTGCATTCTAGATTGCTGAGAAGATTGCAAAAGCTTTGCAGCATCTATCTCGCTTAACGCGTGGCGCGCGCCGCTTACCGCGAGGCAAGTCAACTAAGCTCGCCGGATTGCTTACGATCAAGCGCCACTTCAGAGTGGTTTGAAGCGCCTCTCGAAGCACTGCATGGTATTTCCGACCGTTGACGCCGGTAGCCTACCTGGGAGACCGTCCAACCTATCTTTCGCTGAGCCAGCGCGTGTACGCTGACTGAATGTGTTCTGGCCTCAGCTTGTCGAGCATAAAGTGGCCCAACTTGGGAATCAGGTGCTTGATGATGATCTCATCGTACTTTTCGAATGTGCCGATGGAAACTCGGCCTCGGGCTAAATCATCCCTCCATTAGAGGTGGCCTCGGATAGTCGGGCACTCGTTTAAGTGATGATTCCGCTCCCCGGAGGGTGAAGAAACCCTTCGAAAGGAGCGATCATGTCACGACGGTCCGGCCGCAATCACTGTGCGGCCTTTAAAGCCCATCGCCGCCATCAAGGGCGAACTGACCATCGCCGAGCAGGCCAAGCAGTTTGACGTCCACCCCAACCAGATCGCGCAGTGGAAGACGCACTTGCTTGAGAGTGCTGCCGAGGCCTTTGAGGGCACCAAGACCGCTAATGGCAGCCCCGATCTTAAGGAGCTGCACGCCAAAATCGGGAGGCAAGCGCTCAAGATTCATTTTTTTGTCCGGCGCGCTTGGTCGCATCGACGACGCGAGCGCAAAGCGATGACCGATCGCAAGCACGGCCTGCCGCTCACGCGGCAGGCTGAACTACTCGATCTCTCGCGTGGCTGTCTGTATTACGAGCCCAAGGCCGTCCCTGAGGCGGATTTGGCGCTGATGCAAATCATCGATCCACTGCACCTGGAATACCCCTTTGCCGGCGCACGCATGCTGCGCGATATGCTGCGAGCCCGTGGCTTTGGCGTCGGCCGTCGCGACGTTGATGCATATGATGGGCATCGAGGCGCTATACCGCAAGAAGATCACCACCCGACGCAACGCAGAGCACCCGACCTTCCCCTATCTGTTGCGCAACCTCGCGATCGAACAGGCATAGAAGGCTTTGTTGCCGACGCTGGTAGAGATCGGTAGTTTGGTGCGATTCTTGGATCCGTATCGTTGCTGGTCTGGAACGATCGTCGAGCAGGAGAATCATACCGTAGCGCAAACCAGCCATGTCGTGACGGCTTTGCGGCCAGCGTATGGCTAGAATGCGGCGGTCGGCGACGACTCTGTATCAACGCAAAATCGCTCGCAACCTTGAGGCAGCCAGGGCAGATACGCCTGTAGTGCTGCTCTCAGGTCCCCGTCAGGTTGGGAAATCAACGCTCGCGGAACGCGCCGCTCAGACAGCCCCAGATAGACCGATCAAGTTCGGGCCTCAAGAGTCAAGCGCGACGGTTACGCGCTACTTTTCGTTAGACGATGCCTCGACATTGGCGGCCGTACAAGCAGATACCCAGGGATTCCTTGAGTCTTTGCGGTCAGATGATTGGACCGTAATAGATGAAGTACAGAGGGAACCGCGACTCCTGACCGCGGTAAAGCGCGAAGTTGATGCCGACCGCCGACCAGGACGCTTCCTACTAACAGGCTCCACGAACGTGATGACGATCCCGCACGTGTCCGAGTCATTAGCGGGCCGTATCGAGTTGTTGCGCATGTGGCCGCTTGCACAATCCGAAATCGAAGGCACTAACCCATCCTTTCTATCATGGGCGTTCTCTGGTGCGCGACCTGCTTGGACGAGCGTCGAATCGCGCAATGCCATCATTGAAAGGGCTTTGACGGGAGGCTACCCGGAAGTCGTGGCACGCGAAAGCAAAGCGCGTCGCAATGCGTGGTTCGGATCTTACTTAGACGCGGTCATTCATCGCGAAATTAAGAGCATTAGCAACATCGAAGATGAAGCAGGGATCGTTAAGATTCTCAGGGCGATGGCAAGCCGATCGGGAGGTCCGCGTAACTACCAAACCCTCTCCAGCGATGCGGCTATTCCTAGTCGGACAGTGGCTCGATATGTGGCCCTGCTGGTTTCGACATTTCTTGTAAGCGAGTTACCAGCTTGGGCAATAAGTATTGACGCTCGGATAATACGCTCTCCGAAGGTGCTAATAAATGATTCAGGACTATATGGGCACTTACTAAATATATCGACACTTGATAATCAGGTCGGTCTGCTATTGGAAGATTTCGTGGGCGCCGAACTACTTAGGCTGATCAGTTTTGAAGAAGCGAATGAGTTTACGTTGATGCACTTCCGGACGCGTGAGCAGCAAGAAGTCGATTTTGTCATAGAAGGCACGGATCGACACATCGTCGGCGTCGAAACCAAAGCCGCAAGGACGGTTACATCTGACGATTTCCGAGGTCTGCGAGCCTTAGCCGAAATAGCCGGTGCACGGTTTCATCGTGGTGTTGTCATACACTGCGGCGACCAATCATTGCCTTTTGGGAAGAACATGTGGGCCATCCCCATGAGCGCCCTGTGGCAAGAGCGTTAGCTCGCTTCGGACTGAAGGCGCGTTACTGGATGTAGAGGCCAGAGGTTCGAGACCTCTCGCGCCCACCATCCAAAGCGTTATTTTGTCGTATCAACGACCAGGCGACTCATTTCGTATGCTTAAGCGCCCAAGCGAGAGCTAACAAAAGCAGAAGAACGGTAATGAACACGAGTCACCTTTCCATTCGACCACGAAGTCGGCAAGCCAAGCCCCTTCGGACTTTCGAATCGGCAACCGTTCCTCTCCTACTGGTACCACGGTGCGCCAGAATGCGGACAAGGCGAGAAACGGCCCGTCGATCGTTAACACAGCTGTCTGGGGCCACTCGGCAGGCCAAGGGGCGCGTGTGTCACGCTTGAAGGCGTGTTGTCCTGGGCCTTAACGGAGCGGCCATTGCGGCGCTCATCCGCACGTTCGCGGCTTTGTAAGCTATATGTCTAACGACATGCTCCAGGCCCAGTTTGCCTGACTCCCGCCGCTGCTGGCCTCACTAGGCCGAACCGAAGGTAAACGGGCGCGGCTTCCAGGCGACGCCCGTTCGGTTGACATGATATCCTCTTAGATCTTGACGCCCCAGCCGCCGAAGATCGAGGCATCTGCCCCCTTGGGCACCCGGACGAACGTAACGCGCCGGTCCTCTTCGTTTTCGTCGAGCTCGGGGGTATGCTTTTGAGCGTTGTCTCGCATGATTTGTTTGCCTCACCTTTTTGACTTCAGCGGCCGATGATTCGGCTCGCTTCATGCTTCAATGGTAGGCTATCTGCGGCCGGCGAAAATCCGTGCCGGCACGGAGCTTTGCAATCGACCGGTACGGAGAATCCACTCAGTCAGTACGGATGTCCGGACCACACCCGGAGGCCGGGTCTTGTTTCTCGGCTAGCCGTTTACCAGCGAGAATATTTGCGGGACGATGAAGTACGGATCCGTCCCGAGTCCATCGTTCGTCAAGATTATGATGTCGATTCCGACGTCGCGAATCGTCGCGTTCATGGTTTGAAAGCCGCCGATCGCGCCGTCGTGCCAAATGTACGGATGACCGCTCAGCGTGCTGATGAACCATCCGGCTGCATAAGCGCCGTACGAAGCTGCGATCGGGCTCGGCGTAAACATCTGCGTGAGGGTCGCTTGGGTGAAGATGCCCGGACGGCGCACTGCCTGGTCCCACTTCTCCATGTCGCGCACCGTTGACGTCAGACCCCCGGGACCCGCACACCAGAGTAGGTTCCATTGCCACGTGCGCACGGGCCCGCTGCCGGGGTCTCGATAACCAAGGGCGATATCCGGCACAGGCGGCGGTCCGTAGCCGCCGAGATGCGTTTGAGTCATCCCAAGCGGCGTAAAAATTCGTTGCTGCAAGAACGCGCCGAGCGATTCGCCGCTGACCTGGGCGACGATCAAGCCCAAGAGCAAATAGTTCGAATTGCTATACTCGAATCGGGTGCCCGGCGTAAAGTCCAAAGGATATGTCGCCAGCTGGTTGACGGTGGCAGTGTAGTCGGTTTGGCCGCTATTCATAAAGGCTTGATATGCCGGCGCAAAATCCGGATATTGCGTCACGAAAAGGTTGATGTAGTCGACTAGACCGCTGCGGTGCTGCATCAGGTACAGCAGCGTGATGTCATTGCTGTTGGGGAAGCTCGGCAAGTATTTCGAGAGCGGATCGTTGAGAGACAGTTTTCCATCCTGCTGCAGCAGCAAAATGGCCGCAGCCGTGAATTCTTTGGTGACGGAAGCCATGTTGAAGATCGTGTTCGCGTCAGGCGCGAAGGCGCCGCGCACCATCTTGTAAGTAGTGTCCGGTTGGGGGAGGCCCCAAAAATTTGGGATTGGGACGAAAGTATCCGGCAGGCCGCGATCCCGCAAACCGTAGCCGTGCTCGTAGAGCGGGATGCCGTTTTTGTAGATACCTAGTTCGACTCCCCAAGAGCCGGGATACGTCTGCTTCACGATGGCGTCGATCGCCGCGGTGGGCACCGCAGCACTTTGCGTTGGCCGCGGCATGGGAGCAGGCACCGACCCGCCTGCGCACGCTGCCAAGCTAAAGCACAGCAGCATTAAAGAAGCGGCCCTGAAGCGGATGAAGCGAATCGACGAGTAAATCATAGTTTGTCTGCTCAGCTCACAAATGATTTAAGATTGCAGCGACAGCCCTGGATGAAGTCGCCCTTTGGGTCGTCCCAAACGATCCAAATGTGCGCGGTCGTGTCGTCAAGGGCCAACGTGTGCACGCCCTCGGGCACATCCGTGCTTGCGCGTCGATCACCGCGACCTCGCTCAAGTTGTCGGGCCGACTGAGCGTCGGCCGTTACATAATCGAAGCCGCTGAAGATCTCGCCGTGCGCCGGCGGCGTTAGCGGAACGAGATGCATCGTCTTATCGCCTTAGTGGCTTAAGGAACGTACTTGCGCGCACGCGGAGCGTAGCCTGGCGGCGGCGGACGGCCGGCGCCGGGCAAAGACACGGGCTGGATGCCAAGCGACTTGCAGTTCATGCGCGGCGGAAAAATCGTGACGGCGGCGTCCGGGATCACCGCAGCCCCAGGGGGAATCGCAGCTCTCCCGCCGTTCAACCGCTGCAGGTCGAAGCCGCTGGTCAGATCGCTCAAACGCGCGCTTGCATCGCGCGGGCCTTGCGGCATGTACGGCTTTTCGTCGGGCAACGAGGACAGTGCCGGCAATCCGAAAAGCATGTCGATGAACTTGACGACCGACGCCGTGTCGCTCGCATCGTGCACGATCGCGCCAGACTTGGCGTAGGGCGAGATCAAGATGAACGGCAAGCGCGGACCGTCGCCGCACGGCTTCCCATCCGGACAGCTTTCGAATTGGGCGGACGGAACGTGATCGTAGAATCCGCCGCTGTCGTCCCAAGTGATGATGATGGCTGAGTCTTTCCAATACCGGCTGCGCGCGATCGCGTTGACGAAGGTCGCGACGAACGCTTGCGCGATATGCCGGTCCGAATCGTCGGCTCCCGGGTGATCGTCGTCGCCCAAAAAGTGCTCTTGGATGAACGGATCCTTATTGGCCGGGCGCCAGCCAAAATGATTGTGGGAACCGCCTTTGATGTAGGCGACCGAACGCTCGGGCAGAGTACCGAGCCGCAACGCGGAGAGCAGCGTCTTGGCATCGTGCACGTGGTCCCAAAAGACGTCGTTCTTACGCATATAGCCGAAGTACTGGATCGCGTTATGATGCGCTTCGTAACCCTCGAGCGCCGCATCGTTGTTCGGGCCGTTGTAGCCTTCCTGATACCAGCCCCAAGGGATCGGCGCGCGTCCTTGGCGGCCCATTAGAGCGAGATCGCGACGCACCCCGGCCGTGTCGCGCGTCGCACGTACGTCGTTGCGGCCGTTGAGCGTCAGCAAGACCGTAGCATAGCGCTGATCGATCTCGACTGGTTGCTGTGGCTTCCCTGGATAGGGCCCAAAAGGCGGGTCGATGCTGCTCACGACCGGTACGCCCGGACCCTTGTTGTCTCTGACGGCTGAACTGGGATTCCGCGCCCGCTGGGTCTGACCGGTTTGCGCCGCGATTATTTCGATGTTGCCCGGAGTAGACGGCCCCGTCATGCCTTGAAAGAAACGATCGTAAAGCGCGAACGCGTGCGCGTATTTCCACAAGAATGGAATCGTATCGCAGTCATAATACGACATGGTCAACAAGCCGATGGCCCGGGCATCTGATGCCTCGTAGCCTTTGCTGTCTTGCTCCTGTCGAGCTATGTAGTTGTCCGAGCGGCCGCCGTTCATCTTGGCGATCAGGGCCGGCCGTGAATGCGCTGGGCTGTCTGTGTCGGGGTCTGTGATTCGAAACGGCGTGACCCACTGCTTGCCCATCGGATCGTATTGACGGAAACCATTGGCGCGTGCTTGAGCGCTCGCCAGATTATCCGCGCCTGGATAGGTGCCGAAATACTCGTCAAATGAGTGATTTTCTTGATAGATGACAAAGACGTGTTTGACGTGGCGGCGCAACTGCGCGATCAGCGCCGCTTGGGCATAGCCAGTGTTGGGCGCGATGGCGGCCGCCGCGGTAGCGTTACTAGATAGCGTTGGCCCGCGGAAGGCACATCCCGCTGGGCCGAGCGCCAGCAGAATCGTGATCAATGCATACTGCGCGGCGCGGCGCATTTGACTTAGGTCTCCCCCCGAGCGTTGCCGACGCATTCCCCGGCAGCCGAGGTCTTCCTACAAGCACCTCGTATGCGGCGGCGCTCGGTAATCGAGGTGTTGGGGGCCTTGAATCAGGGTTTGGTGCCGGCAGCGAGGGTGCGCAACCGTTGGGCGGTTGACGCAGCCTGGGGCTGCAGCTCTTCGAATATCGCGTTTTCTGCCGCTGTCGGTTTGTCGTAGGCCATGTCCAGCTCGTTCATGAGGAATGCGAGGTAATCGCGCAGCTTGGTTTCGTGGAGCAAGTCGCCTTCGCTGGAAAGGATGCCCATTTGCACGGCCTGTGCAAGCAGGCCATCGATCTGCGCACGCTTGGCCCCGGAAAGTAAGCCGCGGGCCGCCAGCGCAGCGTTGATCGCATCGTCCAAATCGTTTAGCGTGCTGCTGATCCGTGCCGCCAGCGCTAAACGCGAGCCGAGCGCCTGCGTATCCGGATGCAGACGCGGGTCAAGCGCGATGCGAAACGATTGACGCACCTCCTTACCGCCGTAGTTCAGTACGACCGTATACGCGCCGGGCACAACCGTCGGACCATTGACGCCGTCGTCAAAATCATCGGAAGTCGGCAGGTGAAAGCCGTTAACCTCGGCTGCCGGCGGATAACGCATGTCCCAGACGAATGCGTTCACGCCCGGATCGATTTCGGTCAGGGAGTGCAACTCCCGCGCGAGTTGGTGAACGTGATCCATCCCTGCCATTGCTTGCCGCGACGGTTTCTTCTCATGCTTATCACGTAAGTGGAGGGTAAAGGAGCGCACCGTCTTTGCCTGCGCATCCAGGAAAGACAGGGTTACAGGTGTTCTGCCCTTGTAGTCATGCGGCACGTTGAAGAACACCGTCGCACCATAAGGCGGATTCTGGCCGAGATTGGGAATGGGGAACCCTGCGGCGCCGTACGCGTGCGAGAGCCACGCCGTCTCGGGCGCGAATAACTGGGCATCTGCAGCGTTGGGCTGCGATTGGTGCGCGATCTGTTCAAGCAGTCTTAGGTTATCGAGGATCCAAAAGGCCCGCCCGTGAGTAGCCACGGCCACGTCTCCTTGGCGAGCGTCGATCGCAATATCCCGTACCTGCACACCCGGCAGGTTCAACGTCAACGGCTGCCACTTCCGGCCGCCGTCGAAACTGACGTAAACGGTGGCGCGCGTCCCGGCAAACAGCAGCCGCGGTTCGCGCGGATCCTCGCGCACGGCGAACACGTACTGATCGACCGGTAACCCTTGGATCATCTGCGTCCAGTGCGCGCCATAGTCATCCGTTTTGAACACATAGGGATGAAAGTCGTCCCACATGTAGCGCGACGCGGTTAAATACGCCGTGGCACGATCGACGCGCGAGGGCTCGATGCTGCTGATCTGCGCCCACTGCGGCAGGCCCGGCGGCGTGACGGGCTGCCATTTCGCGCCGCCATCGGTCGTCACGTGAACCAGGCCGTCGGCAGAACCGGCCCACATGACGTCCGCGCTCAGCGGGGACACGGCGAGGGACGAGATGTCAGGGAACGTCTCGGCTCCCGTTTGGTCCAGATCGACGGGGCCGCCGCTCGGACCTTCAGTGCTCTTGTCGTTGCGCGTCAGATCGGGACTTATGCGCTTCCACGTCTGCCCGTAGTCGTCGCTCTTGAATACCACCTGCGCCGCGACCAGTAGTTCGTGCGGTTTGGCCGGCGAGAAAAAGATCGGATGCGTCCAGCCGAAGCGGTATTTCGTCTCGCTTGAGGCTGCGCCCGACATATATTTTGGCCACGGGCTGACGTTTTTTGCCTCGCCCGTCTGCGTGTCGAGACGCATCAGCGCGCTGTAGTAGCCGCTGCCGATCGTGACGTTGGCATTCTCGGGCTCGGGCGCCACGAAGGTGCTCTCGCCGAATGCGACGTTATGCCATGCGCCAAGCGTTAGGCCTTCGTTCGAGGCGCTCGGCCCTTCGAACGCGCCTTCGTCTTGGGCCGCCCCGTAGACGTGGAACGGGAACTGATCGTCGAGCGCGATGTGATAATACTGGCCGGTCGGCTGATTGTTTTCAGTGCTCCAGGTCTTGCCTCCATCCACCGACACGGTGGCGCCGCCGTCGTCGCCTTCGAGCAGAACCTTGGGATTGCGCGGATCGATCCAGATGATGTGATGATCGCCGGGCGGC
Source organism: Vulcanimicrobiota bacterium (assembly GCA_030853635.1). GTDB lineage: Bacteria > Vulcanimicrobiota > Vulcanimicrobiia > Eremiobacterales > Eremiobacteraceae > Mawsoniella. The sequence goes on from JALYUR010000100.1 coordinate 10,211, forward strand.
GTGATGGCCGTCCACGTCTTGGCGCCATCAGTCGTCTTAAAGACGCCGTCGACCTGGGGCGCGTAAGCGACGTTTGCGTTCGTCGGGTCGGCATAGATGCCCATGTAGTAAAAAGCGCGCTGACGCAGTTTCATGTCGCTGTTGACGCGCTTCCAAGTCGCGCCCGCATCCGAGGAACGGAAAACCCCGCCGTCGTGAGCTTGCACGATCGCGTATACCATCCGCGGATTGCTCGCCGACAAGCTTACGCCTATCTTGCCGAGCACTCCGCGCGCAAAGCCGGGGCGGTCCGAAATCTTGGCCCAGTGCGCCCCCGCGTCGACCGTTTTAAACAGGCAGCTGCCTGGCCCGCCGCTCGTCAGTCCCCACGGGGTACGCTGTGCTTGCCACATCGAGGCGTACAGCACGTTGCGATCGCGCGGATCCATGACGACCACGTTGGCGCCCGTCTTATCGTCCACGTAGAGCACCTTAGTCCACGTCTTGCCTCCATCCGTCGTCTTGAAGACGCCGCGCTGAGAGTTTGGTTTGAAGACGTGGCCCATAGACGTGACGTACACGACGTTCGGATCCCGTGGATCGATCGCGAGCGAGCTGGTCATGTGGGTATCGCGCAGACCCGCATAATGCCACGTTTTGCCCGCATCCGTCGTCTTGTAGATGCCCTCCCCGGTATCGAAGTCACCCCGAATGTCGGCCTCGCCGGTGCCCGCATAAACCACGCGCGGATCGGACGGCGCTACCGCTAGCGCGCCGATGCTGTCGGCAACGCCCGGAATCTTGCCGTCGCTGATGTTAAGCCATTGCTGACCATAATCGGTGCTCTTCCAGATGCCGCCTTCGACGCCGCCCATGTAAAAAATGTCTCGGTCGCCCGGCACGCCGGCAACTGCAACGACGCGGCCGCCGATATACGGGCCAATGCTGCGCCACTGCATCTTGCTGATGAGCTTTTGCGTGGCGCTGGGGGCGTCCGCGGCATTTACGGCTAGCGGTACGGTTGAAAAAATAGCGGACAGGGCGACGGCTAAACAAACTTTCATGACCCAGTTATGGTGCCGTGGACCGGCGCAAATCCTTGTTTGCGAGCATGCGGGCTTCCGAATGATTTAGGCTGAAGATCGTACAGCTAGCCTGATGAGCTAAGTCACCGACGGGGGTTCGACGGCGTGATCGATTCACACGGTGCGCATCAATCGTCAGTTGTGGTTCGCTTGCTTGTCGTGGCGCTGGTAGGAGTGCTCAGCGCCGCATCTTTCGCGTCTACCGTGATTCACATAAGGCGGCCGAACGGCCAACTCGGCCTGCAGTTCGAAGACGGCTTCACCATCACCGGCGTCGTGCCAAACTCACCCGCAGCCCAAGCCGGAATCAGACCTGGCGACGTCTTGGTCGCAAAATACATGTCCCAAGCGCAGCGCGCCCTCGTCTTTGCCGACAACTACGCGTTTCCGGGTGAGCCGGTACTTCTATCGGTGCGGCACGGCCAAGAGCTGCGCCGGGTCCGGATCGTTTTGAGTTCGCCCCTTTTGACGGCTCAGCGTACCTTCGCCATCGCGCTTGGGGCGCTTAACAGCCTTGCGTTTTTCGTCGTTGCCGGTGCGCTCGTCATGCTGCGCCCGAGCCGAACGACCTGGGCTTTTCTGCTTGTCGCGGCCTGTAATCCAGGCATCTTCGCCGGCTTGAGTTCGCCGCCGCTGCCTGAAACGCTTAACCTAGCCCGCGGACTTCTTTTGGCTGGGCTCTCAGCGGCTTTTGTCGGCGGGTTGTTGATCTTCGCAGCACGCTTTCCCGAAGGCGCTCCCCGGGGCTGGCGCGTTTGGCTCGATCGTGGGGCGGTGCCGTTCGCGGCGCTCGTTTTCGTGCTGAACCTATGCGGAGATTGGTTCGATCTGTTCAGCGCTCAATCGCCGCCGGCATGGTTCGTGCCGGCGTTGCGCGCGCTAAGCCCCATCATCGCCGTCGTCGTCGCGTTAGCGTTCCTTTCGACGTATTTTTCGGCGGGCGGCGCCGAACGCCAAAGGGTGAAGTGGGTTATCGCGACCTTTACGCTGACGCTCGGCATAGTGGTCGTGAGCGCGGTTCTTCACCCTTCTGGGTCAGCCGCGCAGATGACGCTGGCAATAGTGGGCGAGCTTGCGACCATCTCCATACCGTTAGCCATCGCCTACGCCGTGTTGCGGCACCGGGTCTTGGACGTCAATTTCGTAATAAGCCGCGCGCTCGTTTTTGCCGTCCTTACGGCTGCCATCGTGGCACTTCTCACGTCCATAGAATTCTTTGTGGGCCGCGTCTTAGAGCAGACGCGCCTGGCGGTGGTCGCCGACATCGCGGCCGCAATCGGCATCGGCTTTTGGCTCAATAGCGTGCATGCAGCTTTGGACCGCTTTTTGGAAAGGGTTCTATTCCGGCGCCGACATGAGGCCCAAGTTCACCTAGAGCGGATCAGCGCGGGCCTGCCGCACGCCGAATCCCGCACCGTCATCGATCGTTCCATGGTACGGGAGCCGATGGGCGCATGGGGACTGTCCTCGGCCGCGATATTTCGGCGGACCGATGGCGGCGCGTTCGAGCGCCAAGCAGCGCTGGGCTGGGCGGAGACGGACGCCTCCCGGTTGACCAATGACGATCGGATCATCATCCTCGTGCAGGGCGAGCGCCGACCTTTACGTTTGAATCCCGGCACGGCGGATGCCGCATTACCGAGTGACAACAGAATGCCGGTTCTGGCGGTTCCCATCTTCATCCGCCAGTCGTTACACGCCATCGTCCTTTATGGCGGACACGTCGATGGACAGCAGTTGGATCCTGACGAGATCGCTTTGCTGCAGTGCTTGGCTATAGCCGCCGCAGCGGCCTACGATCATCTCGACGCGGAAGAAGCACGTCGATCATTAGAACTGCAGTCACATAAGATTGAGGATCTGCAGCGCCGGCTGGCCGCAGCGCAGGGCTAGTCTCAGGTTCTCAGCGCAAGTAGCGCGCGATCCAAGCGATCCAGCGCCGGTCGACGTCTTCGGAGCGTACCGGATCGCCCGGAAAGTGGCCGGCCACCGGGTAGGCGATGAACGAAACGGTGCGGCGATTGTCGCGCAGCGCGCGAAACATCTCGTACGATTGTGTGACCGGCACCCGCTCGTCGCCCGTGTCACTCATGATAAGCGTCGGTGCGGTGATGTTTTTGGCGTAGCTGATCGGCGACTGCTGCAGGTAGCGCTGCGCGCCGCCCCTGGTCCAGGGCGAACCCGTGCCCGCAAATCCGTAGCGCACCGTCACGTTGTTGTCCGAGAGGTCGTACTCATCCACTAGGTTATTTACCGCCGCGCCCGAAACAGCGGCCTTCCAAATGGGGTAATGACCGATCATCCAAGAGGTCATGTAACCCCCATACGACCAGCCCGACACCGCCATGCGCGATTCGTCGACGATGCCCATCTTCTCGACCGCCTCGACGCCCGCCATCACGTCTTTGCCCGGGCCCGCACCAGCGTCGTTGAAGATGGCGCGCCAATACGCGTTTCCCATGTTGTCGCTGCCGCGATAATTGGGTTGAAACACCAAGTAACCGCGCGCCGCAAGCAGTTGGCTCAAACCGCCGAAGGATGTGATCGACGCTGAGTTCGGACCGCCGTGGATCACGAGCACCAGCGGGTACTTACGCCCGGCGACGTAGTCCGGCGGATACGTCAGCACGCCGTTTTCTTCGAAGCCGTTAGGACTGGCCCAGCGCACCGCCTCGACTTTGCCGAGGTCGAGCGCAGCTATCGGAGCATTAAGATCCGTCAGTCTTTGTAGGGCGGCTCCGGCATGGCTGAGATAATAGAGCTCGCTCGGGTGATGCGGGCTGCTGCCGGTAAAGGCGAGTGCGCCGTCGCGCGCCAGCGCAGCATCGAGCCAAAAGAACTGGTTGGCGTTGACGTCGCCCGTATCGATTGGTCGGGCCGCTCCGTTGAGCGGCTGCAGCCACAGCGCAGCGCGCGTCCCCTCGTGCGCCGCCACGAGGAGTGTCTTGCCGTCAGGCATCCACATCGCCCTCACGATATGGCGGTCGAGCGCATGGGTGACGTCATCGCCGTCTCCGCCGGACGCCGAAGCCACGTAAATCGCGTTGATGTTAGCCGGGTCGCCTTCGCGCGGATACCAATAGGCGATCTTAGAACCGTCCGGAGAAAAAAGCGGAAAGCCCTCGAGCCGGTTATGGTCGGTGAGCTTGCGGGTGGCGCCGTTGCTCGCGTCGATGATCTCGACGACGGACAAGTCGCTGTCGCCGTACACGGCGTTGGGCAGCCGCGTAATCGCGATGTACTTGCCGTCGGGCGACCAGGAGAGCGGAGACCCGGGCGCGCTGGGCGGCTCGCTCGATGGCAGGCTCCAAGAGCCCCGGGTTAGACGGCGTTCTCGGCCGCCGTCGGAGGCCACCAGCCACAGATGAGAAGGCGTCGGCGCGGCGGTCGTGAGGTAGCTGTTGTCGCCTACCTCAAAAGCATCGTTGTGCTTTTCGATCGCCTTCTTGTCGATGGGTTCGTCAGCGGCGACGTAAGCGATTTCTTTACCGTCGGGGCGCCATTCGAACTGCTGCACTCCATTCTTGGCGTGGGTGATTTGCTCGGCATCGCCGCAGTTCAACGGCATGATGAATATTTGCTGCGCCGAGTCTTTGCCCGAGCCGCTGCGCGCGATAAAGCCAAGCCTATCGCCTTGCGGCGACCAGCGCGGCGAACCGATGCCCTCTCGGTCGTACGTCAACTGCCGCGTTTGAAGCGTCTGTAACTCGATAAGCTGCAACGAGCTGTCGTAACGATCCTTGGCATAGTTGGTGCGCGAAATGATGAAGACGATGCGTTTGCCGTCGGGCGAAATTTGCGGATCGCTCAGACCGACGATGCGGCGCAAGTCGGACAATTCAATATGCCGCGCTTGGGCGGCTGTTGGGCGGCCGATCGCCGCAACCGCCATTATCACGCCGATGATGACGACGGAAAACGTGCGCACGCCCGCACGGGCATGACCATCGGCGCGCCGCGCAAGATAACGCGACTCTAGCCTGCGGTGGCGCGGCGTCTTCACTCGGCTAGCATCTCGGCGGCCACGACCGACAGCGGTATGGTGCCGTGCGATAACAAGTCGTCGTGAAACGCTTGCAAGTTAAACGCCGGTCCCTTGCGCGCGCGATACTTGGCCAACAGGTCGTCGATCTGGGCTCGCCCGACGGCGTAGTCGAACGCCTGCCCTGGATTGAGGGCGTGGCGGCTCACCTCGCCGAGCGCGGTATCGTCGTCCACGCCCGCGTTCTGCTTGAACCAGCTCAGTGCTTGGTCGAACGGCCACTCGCCCGTTGCCAGTTTGGCATCGACGACCGCACGCGCCCCGCGCAGGCGCTCGAACTGCGCCACCGCATAGCGCCCGTCAAGGCCGTCGGCGCCGTAGAGGCCTTGTTGCTCGAGCAGCCGCTCTTCGTAGAAAGCCCAGCCCTCGGCGAAGACACTGTCGAAGCTGAAGCGGCGGATCGGGTCGGGATTGTGCTTGGCGATCGATAGCTGCAGAAAATGCCCCGGGATGCCTTCATGGCCACTGGTCATCAGTACTCGGTCGCGGTCGAAATCCTCAAAGATAGCGCCGGCTGCCGCACGCTGCGTCATCTGCGGATCGGGTGGCGGAACGAAGTAGACGCCGTCTTTGTGTTTGGAAAGCAGCGGCGGTGCGTCCATCGAGGGGCCAGGAAGGATCGGCTGCAGGAACGGCGGCGTCTCGACGATCCTCATCGTCCCCATGTAATCGGGAATCGTAACGATATGCTTGTCGCGCACGAACGTATTGAGCGTATCCAGTGCGCTCTGGAAAAACGCGAACTGCTCGTCCTTTGTCGTCGGCGTGGTGCCGCCTCCGACAGCGGCGGCCCGCTTGACATCCTTGAGGTCGATGCCCTTAGCTTTTGCGTCGGCCAGCACCGCGCTCTCTTGGGCGGTCGCGCCGGCCAAAACGGTTTGGCCGATCGCCGCGATCCCGTCGGCGTCGTACGGCAATAGCAGCTCGTCCTTGAGCATCTTGTCGTAAGCCGGCCGGCCCATCGCGTAGTTCATCGGCCAGTTTGGGGCGTTGGCGTCAAGCCATGATTTCCACTCCGTCAGCGATGCGACCAGAGCCTTCGAGGCCTTGTCGAAGCGGGCTTTGCGGGGACCGCTCAGCTCGGTCGACGCCATGCCGGCCAGCACACCGGTGAATAGACCGGGCGCATTGGCCAGTTGCTTGCTGGCAACTTCGGCCTGAAGGCGCCCGGGGCGCGTTATTAGCGTGCGCTCGGCGGCAAGCCAGGCGGGGGCTTTCTCGATGCGTGAGATTGCGTGGTCCCACCACACGTTGCGATCCTGTTCGTCCTTGTGCATGATCATCGTGAAGATCACGCCGACGATTTCGAGCGGCGGCCCACCGGCGTCTTTGCCCGCGCGCGCCTCTGCGAGTTGACGCCGCTGCCCCGCGATGAGAGCACGCAACAGACGCAGGTCGTTGCGCTCGCCGAGCGTTGCGCCTTTCATGTCGACGCCGTTGAGCGCGTGCTCAAACTCATCGAGCGATCGCTGTGCGGCGATCAGCCCGGCATGGCCAGGGGTGCTTAGGTCGGCGTCGTGCTCGTAGTCTCCGAGGAAGGTCGCCACTTGCGGCTGCTGCCTCAGAGTAACTGCGATCTGTATCGTGAGTATCTGTTTGAGGCGATCGCCGCCAGGACTCGCTTGCGCGGGCGCGAGTTGAGACGCCAGCGCCGTTGCTAGGACTAGGGCGAAAAGGCTGTGGCGCACGAAAACGGTCTCCAAGTGGAACTAGCCAGTGATGCGCTCAAGCGGCGCAGGTCGTGCAATGGTACTTTTCGACGGCAGGCGTTTCCTGGAAGCGCACTGAGAGCTAGACGGTCCTATAAGCCTGGACGTGGCCGTGCGGACTTTTTGGCTAACACCGGTCCGAAAGCCGCCAGCGCCCGAGCTCGCGCGATGGAGTGTTCGATGATGGGCGCGGGATAGTCGACGCCGATTCGACTTGTGGACTTCGACTGCACGGCAGCCGGCATGTTCCACGGGGCGTGGATGTGTTTGGACGGCACCCCGCGCAACTCCGGCAGCATTGCGCGGATGAAGACACCATCCGGGTCCACCTTTTTGCTTTGCAGCACTGGGTTGAATATGCGAAAGTACGGGACGGCGTCAGTTCCGGTCGACGCGCTCCACTGCCATCCGCCGTTGTTCTGCGCGAGATCCGCATCGGCCAGGTGCCGTTCGAAGTAGTTTTCGCCTCTGCGCCAGTCGATGAGCAAGTGCTTGGTCAGAAATGAAGCGACTATCATCCGCAGACGGTTGTGCATCCATCCGGTTTGATTCAATTGCCGCATTGCGGCGTCGACTATTGGATAGCCCGTTTCTCCGGCGCACCATGCGCGCAACATCGCTTCGTCATGGTCCCATGCGATATCTCGCGCGGCGTGCAGAAACGGCTCCCCATCGACGTGCGGGAACGACCGCAGGATCATCTGGTAGAAGTCGCGCCAGACCAACTCGTTGATCCACACGTCGATCTGCGCCGCTTTGGGCCTTTGGACAGCTTCGAACGCACGCCCAACGCACGTGCGAATGCCGATGGTGCCGGCCCGAAGCTGCGCGGATAAGCGCGACGTTCCATCGACCGCTGGAAGATTCCGCAAGTCGGCGTACCGTTCGCCCGGACCGCCGGGCTGCAAGAACCGTTCCAGCATGCCGAGCGCGATCTGTTCGCTGCAAACTGGATAACGCTCGGATGAGCCGAAGCCGAAATCCTCGGGCCGCGGAACAGGCAACGTCTCGGCGATGACTTCGCGCGCCAGCAGGTGGTCGTCCAAACGATCTTCGGATGCCAACGGCGCAATCGGCGAGGCTGCGCGCAAAGCCCGCCATTTTTGGCAGTAAGGCGTGAACACGCGATACGCTTGGCCCTGGTCGTTGCGCAGCCGATCGGCACCGAAGTAGACGTGATCCAAGAAAGCTCGGACTTCCAGACCGGCGGCCGCCAAATGGGCGCTGGTTCGCCGATCCCGAACGATCGCCGCCGGATCATAGTCCTCGTTGTAGTAAACTCGGTGCGCACCGAGGCGGCGGGCCAGCGCCACCAGCTGGGCCGAGAAGTCCCCCCGAAGCAAGGCCAGATCGCTGCCGCGGCTGCGCAGCTCGGCACGTAAAGCCGCCAGTGCGGAGAAAAAAGCCTGGACGATCGGCGCGCCGATGCGATCGCCGGCCAGCAAAGCGGGATCGAGATTGAACGCAAGGCACGCATCGCCTAGGCGCCTGGCCGCATCGAGCGCCGCATTGTCTCGAAGGCGCAGATCTCGACGCAGCCAGACGACGGTTCGAGTCTTACGCGAATCGCTCACAAGGGCCGCCCGCGCCAACTGAATTCACCCCGCTTCCCAACCAAGTAGGACGCCAAAGCAGCGTAAGCGGCACACAAGCCGCTTAGCGGCACCGCGAGCGCTCCGGCCAGTGAGATCGGCATGCGCGCTTCGAGCAGCAAGCGCGCGGTCAACGAGGCGACGGCGCCGGCAATCGCCGGCCGCCGCGCAAACGGCAGAATCACCCATGGGACTACGAACGCGCACGTTTGCCAGAACGAAAACGCGAGCGTTCCTGTCGGCCCGGCCCCGAAGTAAAGCGATCGACCGTATCCGCGAATGTTGCTGCTCAAGCTACCGTACCCCCGAACCGACGCGACCTGCGCCGCGTTGCCAAGCGCGATGCGCGCACCAGCCTTGCGAAGCGCCCGCGCCAAAGCGACGTCTTCGACTTCGGCCGGACAGGCTCCGTGACCGCCGCACCGCTCGTAGGCGGCCCGGTCGATCAGAAACAGCTGCCCGTTGGCAGCGGCAAAACGCCGATCTCGTCCGCGGACCGCCCGTAGCGGCAGTGCCTGAAGCAGAAACAATACGAGTACGGGAGCGAGAATAGCATCCCACGGCGAAGTGGCGATCACTTTCGGCCAGGCGCTGACCGCTTCGACGTTGCGCTCGACGCCGAGCGCGAGCAGGGAAGTTATGGCGCCGTTATGCAGCCGGACGTCTGCGTCGCTGAAGAACAGATGCGTGTGCGGCATCTTGGCCGCCACTTTCGCGCAGCCTGCGAGTGCGCGCGACTTAGACCCGAACGCCCGCAAAGAGCCAGCGCCGTCTGACGCAGCGCGTACGACCTGGATCTTTGGTTCCCGTTCCGCGGCCGCGCACATCAGCTTGAACGTCTCATCGGTCGAGCCGTCATCGCACAGTACGATCGCGCTTACTTGCTCCTGGCCAAGCAGCGAGGCGATGCAGCCGCGCACGTTTGGCGCTTCGTTTCGCATCGCAACGCAGGCGACGACGTTTCCCTCGCAGCGCGCGCCGCCGCGCAAATTTGAGAACTCCGCGAGATTGACGACTTCGAGCAGCAATCCCGCGACTGCGACGGCAGAACACGCCCACGCGATCGCGACGATCATCTTCGCAAGCGTTTCAGCAAGGACGAAAAGCCGGCGTCGACGCCCGATGCGCCGGTAATGAACCTGACGTAGTCGGCCTCCACATGGCGCGCACGCAACGCATCGTCGATGCTGCGCAGCCGGTCGCAGACGATGTTGGCCGCGGTGCGAGCCGTGCCACGCCCTATGTCGCGCAACGGCTTCGCGATATCGATGAACACCTCCGGGCGCTGCTTCTCGAGCATAGTGAAGCGCAGCGCCACCGGCACGATCGCCGCAGCGCCTCGGCGGGCCGCATGTACGAAGCCGCTGCTGAACTGCCGCGGCTCGCAATCGATGGCGAACCAGCCCTGCGGGAACATCCACACGCCCACGCCCCTGCGCGCCTCTTCTCCCGCATAGACCACGGCCTCTCTGGCTCGCCGCATCGAAGAGTTATCGATAGAAAAGGCGCCCGCCCAACGGAAAAACGGAAACCGCCGAAGCTCTTGGTCGCTCATGAGCAAACCGAACGGCGACCCGGGTAGTTGCCGGCGGTGCAACAGATAAGGGATAAACCCGTCCCACCACGAGCTGTGGTTGGCGATAGCCACGTAACCGTCCGAAGGCAGCCGCGCAGCTCGCCGGTTCAGCCAGACGCCTGCGAACGATCGCCTCACCAGCCAACGCACATAGCGTTCGAAAGACCGCTCGAACCCGCCGATGCGGTGAGCCTTGGACCAACTGGGGCGTGGCCTCATCCGGCCGTTTGCATGATGCGTTCGGCGGCCAGCCGGCCCGACATCATGACTAACGGAACACCAGACCCCGGCCGCGTTCCGCTGCCTGCGAAAGCAACGTTCGGTGCCCCGTAGTATCCGATCGACGGGCGCAACGGACCCATCTGGCCCAGCCCGTGGTCGGGACCGAACGCCGCGCCGTGGGCAAGCCCCAGCTCCCGCTCGAACTGCGCGGGCCCGCGCGTGCGGCGATAGACGATTCGGCCGGCAATCGGGCCGGTGTGTTGCTCGAGGATGTCGACCGCTCGTTCGTAGACGGCGCGTTCGTCGCACTCGTGCAAGGCCGCCCGGTTTGGAACCGGCGTCAAGATCAACAGGGTCGAAAAACCGCTGGGCGCAAGCGACTCATCGCTGCGGCTGGGATTGCAGACGTAGACCGGCGGCCGCTGGGGCACCACGCCTTCGTCCAGCTCGCGGTAAGCCGCCCAGGGGTCGTCGGGCAGCAACACGCTATGGTGGGGCAAGTCGACGCTACCCGAAATGCCGAGATAAGTGAGCATCGCGGAATGGCCGTAGCGCAAACGCGAACGCCGCGGCCGTTCGGCCAGCAATCCGGTCAAAGCCGGCTCCCGATCGGACGCGATTATGACGGCGTCCGCGGGGTGCAGCCGGCCTCCGACGACCACTCCGGCCGCACGGCGCTCGCCTAACGGCACGTTGCTCACCGGCGAGCTGTAGTGGATCCGCACGCCCCGCGCTGTGCAAGCTCCGACGAATGCGTCGACTATCGATGCGGTGCCGCCCGGCGGATACCATAGGCCATCGACGATCTCCACCACCGGCAGCAGCGAATAGATCGCGGGCGAACGCTGCGGCGATAGCCCCAGATACAGCGATTGAAACGTCAACGCTTCGACGACTCGCCGGTTGGCGAAGTACTCTTGCGTGAACTTGCGCAGATTGCCAAGCGCCCACGGGCGCAGTTTTCTCCAGCGCAGCAACTGCCCGATGATCGAAGCCGCTTTGAAATCGACCGCCAGTATGTTATCACGCGATTCGATATACTGTTCGTACACGCGCGCGACGTAATCCAATGCCCGCGCAGCGCAACGACGCCCTTCGAAGCGCTGGACGTTGTCCAGCCACAGCGCGATGTCCGAATGCATGTCGAACCGCTCGCCGCTCGGCCATCGCACGCTGTAGCCTGGTTCCAGACGCCGCAGCCGCAACGCATCGAACGATTCGTCGCCCAAAACCTGGCGCAGCACTTGGGTCATCACAATGAGCGTCGGGCCCATGTCGAAAGTGAACCGGCCGTCTTCGGAGACCAGCCGTTGTGCGCGCCCTCCGGGTCTATCGCAAGCCTCGAAGACATCGACGACGACGCCGGCTTCGGCGAGCTTGAGAGCCGCGGTCAGCCCGGCAAAGCCCGCGCCGACCACGGCGGCGGACTTCATGGCTGCGGCGCCAAACATGACCGGAACATGGAGCTGCTAAAGACGACGCACATCGCAAGCGCCGTTATATGGCTCGGAAACTTCGTCGTTACGGGCGTCTGGAGCCTCCGCGCGTTTGGCTCCGGCCGAAGCGAGCTGCGGGCCTTCGCCGTTAGGGAGATGCTGTTCACCGACATCATATTCACGCTGACCTTCGGCACGGCAGTGGTGGTAAGCGGGATAGTCCTCGCGCTCAACCAGCACATCCCGCTGTGGACCACGGCATGGACGCGCTCAGCGCTCGTGCTGGTGAGCGGAGCCGGCGCCGTCTGGTTGTGCGTCCTGCTTCCACTGGAACTCAAGCTGCACCGCCTAGGCGATAACAGCGCAGCGCAGACGAAGCGCTTGTTCACCGTCTGGAATGTCGTGGGCTGGTGTCTGACGCTTGCGATTTTTGCGGTACTCTATATCATGGTTCAAAAACCGACGTAAGATCTGCAAAGCGAGCGAACAGCTAGCAGCATCTTGCTTTCGAGCGGAACGTAGACCCGCTCGCCCGACGGGTCATACTTCCTGCGCCTGAGCCGGTCGAGTATTCCCTCGTAGACCGAGCTGGTTATAAGCAAGGCCGCGCGCGAGCCATCGTTGGGAAGCCGCGCGGCCAGAACTTCGGATTCCCGGTAATACGTGCGGGCGCTCTGCGCGACGATGGCCATCAGCTCGGACAAGGCGACCTCGGGAAAAGCGTCGGTCGGCAGGTAGTGACGCCCCATCTCGCGGTCTTTTTGGATGTCGCGAAGTATATTCGTGTACTGCATCGCGATGCCCAAACGCTCGGCGCGCCGCAGGGAGTCGTCGTCGCGCAGGCCCAGGACGGGCAGAGTGCAGCGGCCGACCGTGCCCGCCACCGAAGCGGAGTAGGCCTCGAGATCGCGCATGGTCCGGATAGGCTGCGGTTCGAGGTCGCTCTCGCACCCACTCGCCAGCCGGCGCACGTCCTGGATATCGATCGGGAATCGCTCGAAAGCTCTACGAACCGCCATAAACCAGGGCGCATCGGTGCGGTGCGAAGACATCGGCAGCCCGTCGATGTCCGCGCGGATGCGGACGAAACCTGCGCGGCGTTCGCTAAGCGTCGGGCCGGGCTCGTCGGCGGCATCGTCGATAAATCGAAACAGCCCGTAGAGGGCCTCGATGGCCTCTCGCTTTAGGGCCGGAAGCAGACGCGTCGAAAAGTAAAAGCTGGTCGCATGCGCGCGCATCGTCCGGGCGCACCAGCGCTGACTGTGCTCCACGTCAAGCATGCACAGGATGTTCTTCCAAGATGCGTTCGGCCGTCTGCATCGCACCCAGCGTCACCATCGGCAAGCCCGTCGCCGGACGAGTGCTCGCGCCCACGAAGTAGACATTACGGTAGCGCCGATGCCGGTTATCCGGACGCAACGGCCCGATTTGAAAAACATCGTGCGACAAGCCGAATGCGGCGCCGTCGTGCAGATGCAGGTTCCGCTCGAACTCCAGCGGGGTGCGCGTCTTGTAAAACCGCAGCCGCGAGCGTAAGCCGGGCAGCCGGCGACGCTCCACTGTGCTGAGGATCCTTTCGACTATTTCTTCGGTGCGGTGCCATCCGCTGAATTTGCGAAGATTGGGAACGGGCACCAGAACGTACAAAGACTCGCCGCCGGCAGGCGCCACCGAGGGGTCGGAGGCACTCGGAGCCGCGAGATAGACGGCCGGATCGCGCGGCACCACGCCCAAGTGAAAAATGTCGTCACAAGTGGACTTTAGATCCTGGGGCATCAAGAACTCATGATGCGCAAGGTCAGGGTAGCGCTCGGTCAAGGCGGCATAGATCAGCAACGCGGAAGGAGTCGAACGCATGCGTCCGGAGCGGTGCCGCCGCTCGCAGAGCAGATGGGCGTAGGCGTAAGCGAGGTCTGCGTTGACGACCACTACGTCCGCCGAATAAAACTCCTGGCCGACCCGTACGCCCCAAGCGCGGTCGGCACCTAAATCGATCGAGGTGACATCCGTATTATACTGGACGCTTGCGCCGTTGGCGACCGCCGCTCGCTCGAGCGCTCGGCACAGCGCTCCGATGCCTCCGCGCGGGTAGTATATTCCTTGGCCGAGCTCGGCGAACACGAGTAGCCGATAAAGATCGGGACTTTGAAACGGGGACATCCCCAGATACATCGATTGAAACGAAAAAGCGTTTGCAAGCCCGGGATTTGCGAAAGCGCGCGCGGCCGCCTTGCCTAGCGATCTGAAAGCGCCCGCGTCGATGAGCGCGCGAACGACGCGCGGCGCCAAAAACTGCGTCGCCTTTTTGACGGGGCGGCCGATGAAATGTTCGAGCGAGAGTTCGAACGACTTAGCCGCTCCGGCCAAGTAGGGAAGCAGACCGCGGCTCGAGCCCGGCGATATTTCTTCGAGCGACCGCATGGTCTCCGACAGCACCGAGGAAACGGTCAAGATATCGCCGTTGGGGAAATTGAGGCGGTAGTTTGGTCGTAACCGGATGGTCGGAACCTCGCGGTCGAAGTCTGCGCCCCACGCCGAAAACGCCGCTCTATAAACGTCGAGCATGAACAACAGCGTCGGCCCGAGATCGAACGTATGCCCTTGCCACGCAGCCTGGGCGGCGCGGCCGCCCGGCCGATCGGATTTTTCCAAGACCTTGATGTCGTAGCCGCGCGAGCCAAGCAGCGCCGCGGCCGTCAGCCCCCCGATGCCCGCGCCGATGACGATCGCGCGCTTACGGCTCAACAAGACGTTCGGTGCCAGTAGTTTTGGGTCAGGATAACCGATAGGGCCGCTTCAGCATGACGTGAACAGTTGAGCTTCCTTATCGCGTCTAATCGCTCCCGCACGACTGTGCGGTTTAAGAGCCGGCCGGCCTATGTGGCGTCCACCAGGCCAGCCCAGGCGTTTGGGCGCTGCGCGTTCAATCAGCCGCACGTGTTGCGCCTCAGATCTTTGTTGTGGGCCATCGCTTTGCTCTGCGCCGCCGCGGGCGCGGCGGCCGCCAAGAGCGCGCCTTCGGGCGGCGACCTTTACTCCGGCATGCGTTGGCGATTGGTCGGACCCTTTCGCGGCGGGCGGGTGCTGGCCGTAAGCGGCGTTGCGAATAACCCGAACCTTTTCTACTTCGGCGCGGTCGGCGGCGGCGTCTGGAAGTCGACGGATGCGGGCGGCGTCTGGACGCCTATCTTCGACGGCCAGCCGATCGCATCGATCGGAGCGATCGCCGTGGCGCCCTCGGACCCGAACACGATCTACGTGGGCTCGGGCGAAGCCGACATGCGCTCGGACATCACCTACGGCAACGGCGTGTATAAATCTGCCGACGCCGGCAAGACTTGGACGCACATCGGCTTAGACGACAGCCGGCAGATCGGACGCATCATCGTCGACCCTCGCGATCCGCGGCGCTTGTTCGTCGCGGCGTTAGGTCATGCATACGGCCCAAACGCGCAGCGCGGCGTATTTCGTTCGACCGATGGGGGCCGGACTTGGACCAGAGCTTTGTACAAAGACGCTAACACCGGCGCCAGCGACCTGGCTTTCGATCCGCGCGACGCGCGCATCATCTACGCCTCGTTGTGGCAGACGCGCCGGCCGCCCTGGAACGTCTACCCGCCGTCAAACGGTCCGGGCAGCGGCCTCTATAAATCGACGGACGGGGGCGACACCTGGACGCACCTCCTGGGCCGCGGATTGCCCCAGCGCGGGCTTGGCAAAATCGGCATCGCGGTGGCGCCTAGCAATCCCGACCGAGTTTACCTGGCGGTCGACGCCCAAGCCGGCGGCCTTTACCGTTCTGACGACGCCGGTACGAACTGGCAGCGCGTCGACGCCGAAGGACGCATTTGGGGACGTGGCTGGTACTTTTGCGAAGTGACGGCCGACCCCAAAGACGCCGACACCGTTTACGTCTCCAACACGTCCTTGTACCGCTCGCGCGACGGCGGACGCAGCTTCATCGCGATCAAGGGGGCGCCCGGCGGCGATGATTACCATCGCCTTTGGATTGATTCTAACGATCCGCAGCGCATGATATTGGGCAGCGACCAGGGAGCGATCGTCAGCGTCAACGGCGCACGCACTTGGAGCTCTTGGTACAACCAGCCGACGTCGCAGTTCTACCACGTCGCCACGGACCGGCGCTTTCCTTACTGGATATACGGCGCCCAGCAAGACAGCGGCGCGATCGCGGCACCGAGCCGCAGCAATCACGCCGGCATCAGCGCGCACGATTGGCGCCCGATCACCGCCGGCGAAGAAAGCGGCTACATCGCGCCCGACCCGCTGCATCCGGGCATCGTGTTCGGCGGCGCGTTCGGCGGGGTCGTCGAGCGCTACGACGAGCGGACAGGGCAGGCGCTCAACGTCAGGGCGGCCTTGGCCCATCCAGGCTCTTGGCGCGAGACGTGGACCTTACCGCTGGTCTTTTCGGCCGCCGATCCGCACGCACTTTACTTCGGACAGCAGCGGCTCTTCCGCACGGTCGACGGCGGCAGCACCTGGAACATCGTCAGCCCGGATCTCACGCGCCCCGACCCCGGAGTGCCCGCCAACCTCGATGCGCCGACGGCCGCGGACAAGCTCGGCGCAGCCAAGCGCCGGGGCGTCGTGTACAGCATCGCCCCATCGCCGCTGCGCGCACCCACCATCTGGGCAGGCACGGACGACGGTCTTGTCTACGTCACCGCTGACGGGGGCGCACACTGGCGCAACGTCACGCCCCCGGCGCTTGGGCCTTGGAGCAAGGTCGGCATGATCGATGCATCCCATTTTGACGGCGGCAGCGCCTACGGGGCGGTCGACCGTCACCGCCTCGACGACCTGCGGCCCTATATCTATCGTACGCACGACGCGGGCCGGTCGTGGCGACTTGTGACCCGCGGCATTCCGGCCGGCAGCTACGTCAATGTCATTAGAGAGGATCCGGCGCGGCGGGGCTTGCTATACGCCGGCACGGAGACCGGCATGTTCGTCTCGTTCGACGACGGCGACAAGTGGCGCCCGCTGCAGTTGGACCTCCCTACCACGTCGATCCGCGACATCGCTGTCGCCGACGACGACCTGGTAGTCGCAACCCATGGCCGCGGCTTTTGGGTCCTGGACGACGTGACGCCGCTGCGCCAGATCGCCGCGCTCCCTGCACTGCCGCGCGCTTATCTCTTCGCGCCCAAGGCCGCCGTGCGCGTTCGGCCAGGATCCGACGAGGGCACGCCGCTGCCTCCCGAAACGCCCGCGGGCGAAAATCCGCCCCAGGGCCCCTTGATCGATTATTACCTGAAAGCCAACGCCGACGGCGCACTTGTGCTGAGGATAACGGATGATCGTGGCCGCCTGGTACGCCGTTATTCCAGCGCGGATGCCCCCAAGCAGGTCGATGCCCGAAAGCTGGACATTCCGGAGTTTTGGATCCGGCCTCAAGCCCCGCCGGCGGCGTATGCCGGCATGCATCGTTTCGTTTGGGACTTGCACTACGCCCCGCCGTCCGCCGCGCCTGCAGCCGGCGGCGAGGCGCCCGCCGGGCTGTGGGCTCCGCCGGGGCGCTATACCGTGACCATGAGCGTCGGCGGCCGGACGTATCGCCGTCAGCTGATGGTCAAGCGCGATCCGCGCGTGAGCGCATCCGACGTCGATCTCCAAAGGCAATTCGACATCGCGAGGTCGATCGAGCGCTCCCAATCGCAGGCCGCTGCAACTTACCTAAGCGTTGAAAAGCTGCGGGCACAGCTTGGCCGCCTCGCACCGGTTACGACCCGTGGCGCGCTAGCGGCGCAAGCCCAAAGCCTCGCGCGCGAGGCTTCCGCGATCGCCGGTCAGAGCGCCGCGGCTCCAGGCCCTTTGGGTGCGGCCGCGACATTGATGGCTTTGAAGGCCTCGCTTGGCGACCTGCTGGCTGCGGTCGAAAGCGCGGACGCAGCACCGACTCAGGACGCCACGAGAGCGTACGGCCAGCAACGCTCGGCGCTCGGCGGCGCGCTCACGCGCTGGAATCGTTTGAAAACGGGCGAGCTGCCGCGATTGAACGCGCGGCTGCGCCGGGCGGGCTTGGCGCCGTTGTCCATCTGAGCCGGCTGCGCCCCGACTGCACGCCTGGCGTGGCGAGACCACGGCCAACCGGTAACGTTTGGGGACCTGCGTCATCATATTGCCATGCAGACATTCGCCGACCTACATATACGGGGGACTAACACGTTACAGTCGGCGAGCCGCGAAGCCGCCATGGCGGCCATCATCGCCGGTGATGATCTGCTGCTTTGCGAAGCGATCGATCCTGATGATGTCGCCTTCATGCGATCGCTCAGCCGCAGGATACTCTAAGCCAGTCAGCGGCTAGGCCGTTGCGCCGGCAAGGTCGAGCATAGCTTCGGCGCCAAACGCGCAACGATGAATTCCGACCTTGGACCTTTGCGCCACACTGCGGCGCATTTGCTGGCTCATGCCGTCATAGATATCTTCGGGGATGATGTCAAGCTGGCGATCGGTCCGGCCATCGAAAACGGCTTCTATTACGATTTCCTCAAGACGCCGCCGTTCGTTCCCGAGGACCTGCCGCGCATCGAGCGGCGCATCGACGAACTCATCGCACAAGAATTAGTCATGGTCGGAGAGCAGACGACCCGCGAAGCGGCCGAGCGCTATTACCGCGAGCGCGACCAGCCTTTCAAACTCGATATCTTGGCCGGCATACCCGAGGCCGAGCGCCTAAGCATGTACACGATCGGAAAGTTCACCGACCTATGCCGCGGCGGTCATGTCGCTTCGAGCAAAGAAGTGGGGACCGTCAAGCTGACCTCGATCGCCGGCGCATACTGGCGCGGCGACGAGCACAACCCGATGCTGCAGCGCATCTACGGCACCGCCTTCCCGGACCGCGAGCAGCTCGACGACTACCTGCGTCGCCAGGCAGAGGCCGAGAAGCGGGACCACCGCAAGCTCGGCAAAGAGCTCGACCTTTTCTCCGTCGAGGAGGGCGCAGGCCCCGGTCTGGTCTTCTGGCATCCCAACGGCGGCCGGGTGCGCGCGGTCGTCGAGGACTTCATCCGCGCAGAGCTGCGCAAACGCGGCTATGAACCGGTCTACACGCCGCACCTCGCGCACGAAGGCTTGTTCGAGACCAGCGGCCACTTGCAGTCCTTCGCCGACAGCATGTTCGGGCCGATGAACGTCGACGATCAGCGCTATCGGATCAAGCCGATGAACTGTCCCGGCCACATCCTCATCTACAAATCGCGGCCGCGATCGTATCGCGATCTGCCGTTGCGCCTGGCCGAATTCGGCACGGTCTACCGTCACGAGCGCTCGGGCACGCTGCACGGGTTGCTGCGCGTTCGCGGTTTCACCCAAGACGACGCCCATCTCTTCTGTACGCCCGAGCAATTGGGCGCTGAATTCGCCAATACCGTCGATGCGGCGCTCGTCGTCTTACGCGCGTTTGCCTTCCGTGAGTTTCGGCTGTTCGTCTCTACGCGGCCGACCAACGCGCTCGGCGACCCGCGCATATGGGAGCGGGCCGAAACGGCCATCCGCACTGCGTGCGATGGGGCCGGCCTTGCATACGAGATCGACGCTGGCGGCGGAGCCTTTTACGGCCCGAAGTTGGACGTCATGGTGCGCGACGCCATCGGGCGTGAATGGCAGCTCTCGACCGTTCAAGTCGACTTCAATCTGCCCGAACGCTTCGGACTGACCTATCGCGGCGCGGATGGGGAGGATCACCAGCCGGTCATGATTCACCGCGCGCTGCTGGGCTCGTTGGAGCGGTTCTTCGGCGTTCTGATCGAGCACTTCGCCGGGGCCTTTCCGGTCTGGCTCGCGCCCGTTCAGGCCGCGGTCGTGCCGATCGGAGAAGCTCAGTTCGAGTACGCTCAAGAAATCGGTACGCGGCTTAGCGGCTCCGGTTTTCGGGTGGAGGTCGACCGGTCCAACGAGCGGCTTCAGAAGAAGATCGCGCTGCACCAAGCCGCCAAGGTGCCGTACATGTTGGTGGTGGGCAAGAGCGAAGCGGCCTCAGGCCAAGTCAACGTCCGCACGCGCGGCGGCGAGCAACAAGTCATGAAACCCGATCAGTTCGCCGCCGAGTTGGCAGCCGAAGTCTCAGCCCGCGCGTGATGCGCATCTTAGGCATAGAGACGTCCTGCGACGACACGGCAGCGGCGGTGGTCGTCGATGGGCGCCGGGTCGAGAGCAACGTGCTCGCAAGCCAGGATGAGTTCCACCGCGAGTACGGCGGGGTCGTGCCGGAGATCGCAAGCCGCAAACACGCCGAGATGCTCGGCGCCGTCATCGAATTGTCGTTGCGCAAGGCCGGCTGCGGATTCGATGGCTTGGAAGCCGTTGCGGTGACCTGCGGCCCCGGTCTTGCGGGCAGCTTAGTGGTGGGCGTGGCAGCCGCACAGGGCATCGCCTATGCTCGCGGCCTTCCCGTCTATGCCGTCAACCATCTGCATGGCCACCTCTTCGCGAATTACCTAGAGGATGCGGGCGAGCCATCGCGCCTGCCGCCCCGCACGCCGTTTGTGTGCTTGATAGTATCGGGCGGCCACAGCGACATGATCTTCGTCCGCTCGTCCGGCGCACATGAGGTCATAGGCAGGACGCTCGATGACGCCGCCGGTGAAGCGTTCGACAAAGTCGCGCGCATGTTGGGGCTAGGCTTTCCCGGCGGCGCCGCCTTGGACAGGCTGGCTGGCGCCGGCGATGCCGAGGCGTTGCGTTTTCCGCGCAGTCTGCTCCGCGACGGCACGGACGATTTCAGCTTCTCGGGCCTCAAGACCGCCGTGCGCTACCATCTCGACGCCCACCCCCACCCCTCCCAATCTCAGGCGGCCGATATTGCAGCCAGTTTTCAGGCGGCGGTGGTCGATGTCTTATGCGCCAAGACGATCGCTGCGGCACAGCGCCACTCGGTGGACACCATCGCGCTGGCTGGCGGCGTCGCGGCCAACTCTGCATTGCGGCGGGAAATGGACCGCCGCGGGCGCACGGCCGGCATTGCAGTGCTGGTGCCGCCGCTGCAATATTGCACCGACAACGCCGCGATGATCGCAGCCGCGGCTTTTTATCGGGGCGATGCGGCGCGCGTCCCGCCCGAGAAGCTGTTCGTCGATCCTAACTTCTCGTGGTCTGCAGATCGATGATCGCCAAGACAGCTCTCATCACCGGCGGTTCGAGCGGCATAGGCAAGGAGCTGGCTAGTCTCTTCGCAGCGGATGGGTACGGACTCGTGCTGACGGCGCGCGGCGGCGACGCCCTCGAAGCGGCCGCCGATCGCATCCGCCGGCGCTTCGGCGTCGCGGTCCTGACGATCGCGGCTGACCTCGCCAATCAGGCGACGCCACAAGCGATCTACGAGCGCATTTGCGTGGAGCGCATCGAGGTCGGCGCACTGGTCAACGACGCCGGGTTTGCCACCTACGGTGCTTTCTCGCAGACCGACCTCAAGACCGAACTGGAGATGATCGAGGTCAACGTCAGCGCGGTCGTACATCTTACCAAGCTGTTCCTACCGGGTATGCGCCGGCGCGCAGCCGGGAAGATTCTTAACGTCGCTTCAACCGCCGCTTTCTTTCCCGGGCCGCTCATGGCGGTCTACTACGCTAGCAAAGCGTTCGTCCTGTCGTTCTCGCGTGCGCTCGCTGAAGAGCTGCGGGGCAGCGGAATCACAGTGACCGCGCTGTGCCCTGGTCCGACGACATCCGGCTTCCAGCGCCGGGCGGGGATGGAAGACTCCAAGCTGCTGCGCGGTCGGGTCATGGATGCGCCGACGGTCGCGCAGGCCGGCTACCGCGGGCTCATGCGCGGTAAGGGGTTGGTCGTTCCGGGCGCACGATACCGGCTGCTCGCGCTCGCCGCGCGCCTGGCGCCGACCCGTCTGACCACGCGAGTCGTCCGCCGCATGCAGGAAAGGCGCTAGGTCGGGGCGCCAAGGCTCCTCGCTGCTGCGGTGCCGTCCCGCGTCTTCACGGCGAAGCGGTCTCGCCCGCCCGCACTATCTTGAGGAGATTGGTCCGGCCTCGCATGCCCAGCGGCGTGCCGCCGACGACGACGACCGCATCGCCCTGACGCGCGACGCCGCGGCGCAACAACTCGGTCTCGACGTTTTGCATCAAGTCCTCGGTGCTGCGCCCGAAATCTATGACGCATGGAATAACGGCGGAATCCAGAGCCAACCGCCGGGCGATCGTCTCATCCGGAACAAACGCATAGATCGGCACCGGGGGGCGGTCCTTGCTGACGATGCGGGCCGAAAAGCCCGAGCGAGTGAACGCGGCGATCGCCCGGACATCCATGCTGTCCGCGATGTTGCACGCCGCCCGCGAGATAGCATGCGAGTCGCTGCCGACGCGATGCATCCGCCTCTCCCGGTGCGGCGGAAAGCTAGCCTCGGCTTCGCGCGCGATGCGCACCATCGTCTCGACGGATTCGAGCGGATACTCACCCGCTGCGGTCTCTCCCGACAGCATGATGGCGTCGGTGCCGTCGATGATCGCATTGGCGACGTCCGACGCCTCGGCGCGGGTCGGACGCGGCGCATGGATCATCGATTCAAGCATCTGCGTGGCGGTGATGACGGGAATCATGTGCACGCCGGCCTGGCGTATTATGCGCTTTTGCAAGGTGGGAACTTGCTCGGGCGGCATCTCGACGCCTAAGTCGCCGCGCGCCACCATCACCGCATCGCACTGGTCCAAAATGTCATCCAGGCGATCGACGGCTTCCGGCTTTTCGATCTTGGCGATGATGGGCGTGTCCGAGCCGGCATCGGCAACGGCAGCCTTCGCGACCGCGACGTCTTCGGGCCGGCGCACGAACGAAAGAGCTATGAAGTCGACGCCGAGGCGTACCGCGTAAGCTAGATCGTCGCGGTCCTTGTCCGTCAAGGCAGGCGACGATACGTCGACGCCCGGCAGATTCATGCCTTTGTGCTCGCCGAGCTTGCCGCCGTGCACGACCACCGTCTTGACCGACCCCACCGAGGTGGACCGAACGCGCAGTTCGAGCGCGCCGTCATCGAGCAGGATGCGGTCGTCCGGCTTGACGTCCTCGGGCAGCGCGCTGTAGGCGGTCGAGACTTTCACGCATGTCCCAACGACGGGACTGGTCGTGATCTCGAAGAGAGCGCCGTCTTCAAGGCACACGGGCTCGTGGTTTTCCAACTCCCCAATGCGCAGCTTTGGCCCTTGCAGGTCAGCCAAGACCGCCACGAAACGTCCGGCCTGCGCAGCCGCGTCACGCACGATAGGCAGCCATCCGCTAAGGTCTTCGTGCGCGGCGTGCGAGAAGTTGACCCGGAATACATCGACGCCCGCGTCGATCAGCCTGCGCACCATGTCAGGACGGCTGCAAGCCGGACCCAAAGTGGCGATGATTTTAGTGCGGCGCAACCGCTGCGCGCTCATTTCAGACACCGATGCCGCGCGTTGCCAGCCAGCGGGAGATCCCTCGGCGCACGACCTCGCGCTCGACCGAACGCAGCCGGGCTAGAGCGCGTTCCTCGTCATCATCGGCCCCCAGGCGCAGCGCCTCGCGCGCGAGGACCGGCCCGCGATCCACATGGGGCGTGATCTGGATCAGCGAGGCGCCGACCGTTTTGGCACCGGCAGCGAGCGCGTCGCGCAAGGAGCGTGGGCCGCGAAACACTTGGCTCGAACTGCCGTCCGGAAAAGTCACGACGTCTTGGGACGGATCTTCGGGCAAGTAGGCCGGGTGGAGATTGAGCACCCCTTCGAAACCGGCGTTCAAAAACTCTGTCGCCAATACGTGCATCCAGCCGAGCAGCAGCACCAGGCGCGCGCCAGACGCTCGGACCGCGCGCACGAGGCGCAGCGCGTAAGCGGGCCGCGTCTCTATCAGCGGCCGGAACTCGTAACACTCGCATGCGATGCCCGACCTCGCGGCGCGCCGCAGGGCGTAGGCGGCCGGCTTGTCCGAAAGCACCAGGCGCAGATCGAGCAGCAGTTCGCCCGCGGCAGCCGCATCGATGACGGCTTGCAGATTGGTTCCGCTGCCGGACACGAACACGGCCGTGGGCATGCGCAAGCTAGCCAATGATGACTTGCGGTCCGCAAGGATGGGCAGGCTCGATCTCGCCGACGACCGCCGCGCCCCAAGCCGCGCCCGGGATGGGAGTTTGCGCCAAAGCCGACCGGGCGGCGGTCAGTGCCGGCTCTGCTTCGGCGGCCCCGACCGCAATACAGAACCCCACTCCCATGTTGAACGTACCGTACGCCTCGGCCGGCGTCAGCCGCCCTTGGGTCACCACTTGATCCATCAACACTGGAACCGGCCAGCGGGCGGCGGTGAAACGGGCGGTCAAGCCGTCCGGTAAGATGCGCGCCACGTTGTCCGGCAGGCCGCCGCCCGTGATGTGGGCCATCGCTTTGATCGTGGCCGCCGTTTGTACCGCTCGCACGTAGCGCAGATAACAGGGATGCGCCGCCAGCAACGCATCGCCTAGCGACCCCTCCGACCCCGTCAGCGCGTCTGAAAAGCGTTCGGCCGGCACCAATTTGCGGACCAAGCTGTATCCGTTGGTGTGAAAGCCGTTTGCCGCTAAGCCGATGATCACATCGCCTGCGGCGATCGTCTGGCGATCGAGCATCTGGTCGCGCTCGACGACGCCGACGATCGTGCCGGCGACCTCGAAGCGCTCCGCAGCGTACACATCCGGCATCTCCGCGGTCTCGCCGCCGAGCAGCGCTATTTGATATTCGCCACACGCCCGCGCGATGGCGCCGACCAGCGCCTCGGCTACGACCGGTCGCAGCCTGTGCATGCCCAGATAGTCCAAAAAGAACAGCGGCTGCGCGTTCTCGCAAAGTATGTCGTCGATGCAGTGATTTACAAGGTCTTCGCCGATGCCGTCATAGCGCTCCAAGGCTGCAGCGATCTGCACTTTGGTGCCGACTCCGTCGGTGCTGGCGACCAGCACCGGGTCTCGATACGACCCGAGCGCGAAGCAGCCCGCAAAACCGCCGATGCCTGACAGCACCCGCGAGTCAGCGCGGGCGCCTTGCAAGCGGCGATAGCTTTGGACGGCCCTTGCGGCCGCTTCGATGTCTACGCCGGCGGCGGCATATGCGTCTGCGTTCACGACCGCGTCAATCGCTCATCGACCAGCGCCACGCATTCCAAAACGTCGAGCCCGAGGGTGAGGGGCTAAAGCCCACAAGCCGCCTGGTGTACGTGTCGATTCTGCGCACCTCCCAAAGCGGGATGATGGGCACCGCCGCCCCTATCTCCTCTTGCACGACGGCGTAGTCTCTCTTGCGGCGATCGCGGTCGAAGGTCTCCAGCGCGTCGCTCATGGCGCTGTCCGCGCGCCGGTCGCACCAGAAGTAATAGTTCTGGCCGGCCGGCGGAAACTGGTCGCACGCAAAGTTCCACGAATCGTCTGGATCCGGACCCTGCACCCACCAGGCGTTGTAAGCCATTTGATACTTGGCGCCTTGAAGCACGCCGCCGTTTTGAGGCTGGCCCCAGAAGAGGCCGATCGGGTACTGCTTTTGGATCACATCGATGCCGACGGCGCGTAGATCGTCTTGCACGACCGCTGCCACGATGCGCGAAGCGGTCACGCCGGCCGGCGCCATCGCAAGTTGTATCTCCAAACGCGAACCGCCTTTCATCCTAGTGCCGTCCGCGCGCCGATGCCATCCGGCCGCATCCAATAGCGCACCCGCCGCTTTTGGATCGTAAACCGCGTGCGGCGCATGGGCGTCGTAAGCCCAGCTGAACGACGGCTGATCGCCGTCCACGATAAGATCGACGCCTTTAGTCGCTTCGCGCACCAGGCGCTTGCGATCGATCGCCAGGGCCACAGCTCGGCGGATGCGCAGGTCTTTGACGATCGGGTCTTTGAAGTTGAAATGCAGATCGTGGATGTCGGCCAGCGGCGTCAGCTTAGTGATATGCTGGGGCAGGTCCGCTACGCGCTGATAGTTCTCCGGGTCGACGCCTAGGTACGCATCGACCTCGCCGGTTCGCACCTGCATCGCCTGGGTGTTCGGGTCGGGGATGATCTTGAAAACGATCTGGGAGATTTTTGGCTTGCCGCGCCAATAAAGCGGGTTGGCTTTCAGCGTTATGCGGTCGTTGTGCAGCCATTGGACGACCTGATACGGGCCTGAGCCCACCGGCTTTTGATTGAACGCTATGCGGTTGAGATCGGGATAGCGGGCGAGCAGGTGCGCGGGCAGGATGGCGGCGTTTCCCTGGGCGCAGAAAAAATAGGATAGGATAGGCGAGAACCGTCTCTTCATGTGCACGACGACAGTGTTATCCCCTCTGGTCGTGACGCTTTGGATGCGGTCGTAGCCCACCCGTGAGATCACGTTGTTCTTGGGATTCATGATCGCGTGGAAGCTAAAGACGACGTCGCTCGCATTTAGCGGCGCACCGTCTTGCCAGACGACGCCGCGGCGCAGGCGATAGGTCACGGTCATGCCGTCCCGGGCGATGTCGCCATTGCGCACGCTAGGGATGCGGGCGGCTATTTCCGGCACGAGCTGGTTGCGGTCGTCGACTTCGACCAAGTAGGACATGAACAGGTGCGAGAAGTCAACGGTATCGATTGAAGGTGAGAGCATCGGATCGAGCTGATCGGGTTCGGCAGCCAGGCCGGTAAACGTGAGGGCGGAGCCGCTGTGTCCCGATGGCGACCCTGCGCCCCGGTCGTCGGCTACTTTGGCTCGCGCGCAACCCAAGACCACGACCATGAGCGAGCAGGCTAACAAGCATTGCGTTTTGTGCACCGCATTTTCTCCTGCGAAATTTTCTCAATCGTGCCACGCCGACGACCGACATCCATGCAAGCCCGCCCAGGGCGCCGGCGTACCGAGCGAGAAGCGGAAACCCTCCTGACCGGGTATGTTTTCGTCTGTCGCCGGCTCGGCCCAGACGCTCAGGATCGCTTAAGAAAGGCTACAAACGGCTAATGAAGTTGACTGCAGCATACGAAAAACCACAGCGCCTGCAAGTCGATGTTCTCGCACTGCCGTTGTTCGTCGACGGCCCCGCAGCCGGGATGGTTGACTCGGTCGATCGCCTGCTCGGCGGACTGATCAAGGACATGCGCTCGGGCGGTGAGTTCAAAGGCCGCGACACAGACGAGTCGATCCTTCCCGCCGGCAAGAAGCTGCAGGCCAAGCGCGTGCTCTTAGTCGGTTTGGGCGAGCGAAACGCCTTCGATGCGGCATCGGTGATGAGGTACGCCGGTGCAGCGGTGCGCGCGGCGGCCAAACGGGGCTTTGGCTCGATCGGCATCGTGCTGCCCGAGGGCGATGTGGCAGATCGAGACGTCGGCGAAGCGGCGGCGAGCGGCGCGATTATGGCGGTTTTCGATCCAGCTCCTTACCGCACCAAGCGCGACAACAAGCCGGACTCGCTAAAAAACGTCAGCTTGTTGGCAAGCCGGCCGGAAGCGATCGACGAGCTGAGCGCAGGCGTCGAGCGGGGCATCATATTCGGCGAAGCGGCCAATGCCGCACGCCAGATGGTGAACACGCCGTCGAATGAGATGACGCCTTCGCATTTGGCGTCGCGAGCGTCCGAGTTCGCAAAAAAGCTCGGTCTCAAAGTGACGGTGTTGGACCGCCCAGAGCTCGAACGGCTGGGGATGGGCTCTTTTCTTTCGGTGGCGGCCGGCAGCGACGAGCCACCCAAGATGATAGTGCTCGAATACGCCGGGGATAAGAAATCGAAGACGATCTTAGGCCTTATCGGCAAAGGGGTGACGTTCGACACCGGCGGCATCTCTCTCAAGCCGGCTCAGGACATGGACGCGATGAAGGGTGACATGGCAGGCGGGGCGACCGTCATCGCCGCGATGGCGGCGATCGCCCGGTTAAAGCCCAAGGCCAACGTCATCGGCATCGTCGGGGCGACGGAAAACATGCCGTCCGGCAAAGCGACCAAGCCAGGTGACATCGTCAAAGCGCTCAACGGCAAGTCGATAGAAGTCATAAACACGGACGCGGAAGGCCGCATGGTGCTCGCAGACGCGCTAGGCTATGCGCGCAAGCTCAAAGCTACGCATCTAGTCGATATCGCCACGCTTACCGGGGCGGTCGTCGTCGCGCTCGGCAACACGACGACCGGGGTCATGAGCAACGACCGCGAGCTGGTCGATCTCTTCCACGAGGCTTCGGCCGCTTCGGGTGAACGGTACTGGGAGCTTCCGTTGTTCCCAGAATATAGCGAGCTGATCCGCAGCCCGATCGCCGACATGAAGAACAGTGGCGGGCGGCCGGCAGGCAGCATTTATGGCGCGATGTTCTTGAAAGAATTCGTAGACGACACGCCTTGGATCCACCTCGATATCGCTGGTACATCGTGGACCGACCGCGAGGGCGGCCATCTGACCAAGGGACCGACCGGCGTGGCTTTGCGTCCGCTGGTTCGCCTCGCAGAGCTTCTGGCCGAGCGTCCCGTGCATTACAAGGCCGACGAAGCCGCTCATAAGCGGCTAGTCGGTGGATTCCGTCCCCGCCAAGAGTCCGGGCGCTCCAACGGCAGCCCGGTTAGCAAAGCAAAGGCGCGAACCTAGAGGACTCACGACCTCAACGAAGCGCGAATCGTGCGGGCCGCCAGCTCGGCGATGGATGCAAGCGGCCTGCGCCCAACCTGCTCGGCCAGCAGCACGACTGCCAGTTGCACGCCGCTGTCTGCGAGATTGCGATCGATCAGACGCAGCTGCGTCGTAACCGAAGGCGCGTACACCCGCGACTTTTGAAGGCGCAGGAGCGCAAACGCCTGGTCGAATCTGTGACACAGATAACAATGATACAGCACCGCATGGATATGACGGGGCACCATCGGGTCTGTGACACGTTCGAAATCATATGCACTCGACAGGCGGCTCGCGCTTGCCGCCTTTGAGTTAAGCTTCGACCGTGCGGCGAACTAGCCCATCGAGCCTTTCGTCGATGCCTGCCGGATAGCGGCCGGTGAAGCAACCCATGCATAAGTCGCGCCGGTCTCGGGCGGTCGCGCTGACAAGCCCATCCTCGCTCAGATACACGAGCGAATCGGCGTCGATGGCGGCCTGGATCTCGGAAACCGACATGTTGGCAGCTATCAACTGGTCGTAAGTCGCCACGTCTACGCCCAAAAAGCATGGATGCCGCATCGGCGGACAGGTGACGCGGACGTGGACTTGTTTGGCCCCGGAGCGCCGCAGCAGCGCGACGAGCTGCTTGGTGGTCGTGCCTCTGACGATCGAATCGTCGATCAGCACGACGCGATTTCCCTTTAAGTTTGCGATCAGCGGGTTGAACTTCAGCTTGACTCCCTGAGCCCGCATCTCTTGGTCCGGGTGGATGAAAGTGCGCCCGATATAGCGGTTCTTCATCAGGCCTTCGATGTAGGGCACGCCGGACTCGTCGGCATAGCCGATCGCCGCCGCGGTCGCGCTGTCAGGAACGCCCATCACGACGTCCGCTTCGACGAACGCCTCTTTGGCCAGCTCCTTGCCCATTTGATAGCGCGCAAGGTACAGCTCGCGGCCGGCGTAGAGCGTGTCGGGACGCGAGAAGTATATGTACTCGAACACGCAGTGCGCGGGTCTATGCTGCGTTTGCATCGTGTGCGAGCGTACGCCGCTCTCATCGATGACGACGACTTCCCCCGGGTCTATTTCGCGGATGAATTCCGCACCTACGGTCGCAAGAGCGCAGCTTTCAGAAGCCAAAACCCAGCCGGTCTTGTACTTGCCGATGCACAAGGGGCGCACGCCCCACGGGTCGCGGAAGCCGAACAGCTGTCTTTCGGTCGCTAGAACGATCGAGAACGCGCCGATGCACTGCTGCATGACCCAGGCGATGCGATCCTCCATGTCGCCTTCTTGGGCGGACGCGATAAGCCGGGCGATCACGTCGGAATCCGAATTGCTAGTCGGCACGAGCGTGTCGGGCAGCTTGGCGCGCAACTCGGTGACGTTGACCAAGTTGCCATTATGGGCCAGCGCGAATTCGCCGAACGGGCTAGCGGTCAGCAGCGGCTGCGCGTTGTACACGACCGACGAGCCGGTCGTCGAATAGCGGGTATGGCCTACCGACAGATAGCCCGGAAGTTTGGCGAGGATGTCTTCGGTGAAGATCTGAGACAGCAAGCCCATGTCTTTGTGGCAACTAAGCTGCGCACCGTCGGAGATCGCAATGCCCGCGCTCTCCTGACCGCGGTGCTGCAGCGCGTACAGAGCGAAAAAAGTCGCTCGGGCCACGCGCTCGCCGGGCGCAAAAATGCCGCAGACGCCGCAGGCATCATGGATCGCGTCGGCGCTGCCTTGGGGTTTGGGCCGATACCCGCTCCAGGTACCGCGCCGCGGAAGTGCCATCTGCACTTAGCCTAACCTATACATCTTCATACTGTCAACCGAGCGATGTTGCGATGTCCGTGCGGCACGCGAGCTTGACTCCGGGCGGCAGAAGCCTGGCATAGTCGGCGACCGTCACGTACGCTTTGTTTCGCGCTGCGGCCAGCGTTTGACCCAGCGCGCTGAACGTCAGCGCGCGGCCCCCCGGTGAATCGACCTTCTCGCCACGCAGCGTCGAAACGCCCCAAAAAGCGCTGACATCCTCATCGGCGCATACGGCGTCCGTGTTGGGAAGCCCGTTGACCGGCAGCGTCGTTGCCGGATAGCCGTTCGATGCTAAGACGACGCCGACGCACGCCTTGGGAGCGACGCGAAGCGGTTGGGAGGGGTCGAGCTCGCAGCGCGCAGCTGCCAAGAGCAGCCGGCAAAGATCGCTGTCGATGCGGGGAAGCACGACTTGGGTCTCCGGATCGCCGAAGCGCACGTTAAACTCGAGCACCTTGGGACCGCCTTCCCCGACCATCAAACCGGCGTAGAGGCAGCCGCGGAAGTCGATGCCGTCTGCTTTTAGGGCCGCCGCCGTCCGCTCCAGCACGTCCCGCCTGATCGCAGCGAGCGCCGCCTCGTCCAACAACGAGCCCACCGGAGAATATGCTCCCATGCCGCCGGTGTTCGGTCCGCTGTCGCCGTCGCCGGCGCGCTTGTAGTCGCAGGCTGGCGGCAACTCGATAAGCGTGCGGCCGTCGGTCAGCGCCATGACCGACACTTCTCGGCCGGACACCAGCTGCTCGAGCACGATCGTGTTTCCGCCGCCGGGGATGCCCCGCTTGGAATACCAACCATCTACGAGCGCTCGGGCTTCTTGCGGCGAACCGCAAACGACCACGCCTTTGCCGGCCGCTAAACCGTCTGCCTTGACCGCGACGCCGCCCTGCCATCCGGCCAGCTGCTTTGCCGCTTGCTTGGCGTCATGGACGATTTTGAAGCTAGGCGTCGGGATTCCGTGGCGGTCCATGAACTGCTTGGCAAACGCCTTGCTCGACTCCAGCCGTGAGCCGCTGCGGCCCGGGCCAAACGTGGGGATGCCGGCGGTGCGCAGTGCGTCCGCCAGACCGGCAGCAAGCGCGGCCTCCGGGCCGATGACGGCGAGCTCGATGCGCGACTCGGCGGCGCGCGCCACGATCGCCGGTACGGCAGTGGGCGCAAACCCGTCCCAGTTGCAGGCCAACCGTGCGGTGCCGGCGTTTCCCGGAGCCACGAACAACTCGGTTACAAGCGGAGACTGAGCCAGCTTCCATGTCAGGGCGTGCTCTCGCGCACCGGAGCCTACGACTAAGACGCGCATGCGACGAACCCCATCATTCCCATTCGATCGTGGCGGGCGGCTTGGCGGTGATGTCGTAGACGACGCGGTTGACGCCCGCGACTTCGTTGACGATGCGCGTCGATATGCGCGCCAGCAGTTCGTGCGGCAAACGCGCCCAATCGGCGGTCATGCCGTCTTCGCTCGTAACCGCCCTGATCGCGACTAGATTGGCGTACGTGCGCCCGTCGCCCATGACGCCGACGCTCTGCAGCGGCGTGAGGACGGCGAAAAACTGCCAGGGAGCCGGAGACGAACCGGCTAGGATCTCCGCTCGGGCGATTGCGTCCGCCTGGCGCAGGATCAGCAGGCGCTCAGGCGTCAGCGCTCCTACCACGCGCACGGCCAGGCCTGGCCCGGGAAAAGGCTGCCGATTGACGATCGCGTCCGGCAAACCCAACTCCCGGCCGACCGCCCGCACTTCGTCTTTGAACAGCAGCCGCAGCGGCTCTACCAGGCCTAAGTGCATTCGCTCCGGTAAGCCGCCGACGTTGTGATGAGTTTTGATCTTGGCGCCGGAGGCGCTGTGCGGGGTCTTGCTTTCGATCACGTCCGGGTACAACGTCCCTTGTACCAGACATCGCACGCCGGGGAGCAGCTTGGCCTGCTCTTCGAAGACCGCGATGAATTCGCGCCCGATGGCGATGCGCTTGGCTTCAGGGTCGACTATGCCGCTTAGGGCCCGCAAAAAGCGCGCGCGCGCGTCGACGGCTATAAGATTCAAGTGCAGTACGTCGCGGAAGGCGGCGACGACTTCCTCCGCTTCGCCCTCGCGCAGCAAGCCGTGGTCGACGAACACGCAAGTGAGCCGGTCGCCGATGGCGCGCGCGACGAGCGTGGCGGCCACGGCGCTGTCGACGCCGCCTGAGAGCGCGCAGATCGCCTTGGCGTCGCCCACTTGGTGACGGATCGCGCTCAGCGCCCCGTCGATGAACGACGACATCTGCCAACGCTCGCGCAGGCCCGCGACGACGCGCAAGAAATTGCGCAGGATCGTGCGGCCGCCTTGGGTGTGCCCGACTTCAGGGTGAAACTGGACGCCGTACCAGCGGCGGTCCGGATCGCCGATCGCGGCAAGTGAGTTGTTTTCGGTGTGTGCCAGCTTTACAAAGCCGTTGGGTAGTTCGGTCACCGTGTCGCCGTGGCTCATCCAGGCGCGCGACCGCGGCGCGACGTCGCGGAACAACGGCGAGCCCACGTCGTCGATGAGCAGCTCGGCGTCACCATACTCACGGGTCTCGCCCGGCACGATGCACCCGCCCGCTGCGTAGGCCAGCTCTTGCATGCCGTAGCAGATGCCTAGGATCGGTTTGCCGTACGCCAACAACTCGGGCTGCAGGTGCGGAGCTTGCGGACCCGTGACGCTTTGCGGACCGCCGGTGAGGATAAACGCCGCCGGCCGCCGACGCGCGATTTCCGGCCAAGGCGTATTCCAGGCGACGATCTCCGAGTAGACGTGTTCCTCGCGGACGCGCCTGGCTATCAGCTGGCTGTACTGAGCTCCGAAATCGACAATGAGGACGGTTTCCTGCCCGACCGGCTCCGGCGTCAGCCGCTTCGCCGCCTCGGGCGCGTCGATGATCACGTACAGACTTCGGCGAGCCTGCCCGCATCGCGAGCCAGCGCGATTTCTTTGGCGACTCGCTCGCCCACCGACATTTCCTGGCCCCAACGGTAGCCGGAGTAGGGGGTGTACTTGGTCCCCGGGGATCCGGGGATGCGCAGGCTGACGTCGTAGACGACCAGCGTCTTGGGAGGTCCCGCCGCTATGACGCATTGCAGCGCGAAGGGACCGATAATCCCGGGGGGCCGAGCCGCCCGCGCTGCGGCGCACAACCGTTCGCCGATGTCGAAAGCCTGCTCGAGCATCGATTCGGTCAGCGTCGCCGCAACGTGACCCGCCTCTTCCATCGACGGCACAAAGTCGGGACCGAGCTGAGCTTGTTCTGCTGCCAGCAGGCCAAGCGCGCCCTCGATGTCGGTCTGCCGGCGCGTGTCCGTGCCCAAGAGCTCTAACTCGCCTAAGATCGGCGACCAGAAAAAATTTAGGTTGATCGTCGGGCCCAGCACGTACTCTTCGAACACTGCGCCGGCCAAAGCTTCCTCGTTCAGCCTGCCGCTTGCCAACAGTTGGGCGACGCGCTCGCGGCAATGCGCCGAGCCGCGCGTGAGAAAAAACGACCGCTCGAACGACACCTTGGCGTGCGGCACCTTGACGATCGTCAAGCCATCGATCTCGTCTGGAGTGTTGACCCTCGCGGGGTGGCGAATGCCGGCTGCTTCCAGCAGCGCGTACTGATTGTCGGCTTCGTCGCGATCTTCGGCGCGCAGCAAGGCCCGAGCGCCGAACATCGGGAGCAGCATGTCCCGCTCCATCACGTCATGCGAGTGCCGTTGGCGCGCGTACACCTCGTAGGAGCGATTGGGGACGAATAGCGCGTTGCGTTCCAGCAGCATCGTTTGAACCGGAGTGCTGAGCACGTCGGCGAAATGATCGACCTGCGCGGTTTCATCGACGCATCCGGTGCCGTCAGCGCGCCGGCGGTAGTAGCGTGCGTAGGTGAGCTCCCGTCCGCTCGCCGTGACCACCAGCGTGTTGAGACCGTAGAGCTTTGCGCCGCGACACACATCGAGCGCCGAGTGGCTCCCGATGCAACAGACGGTCAGCTTAGCGAAGTCGTAGCCGGCCAGCGTTTGCGACGGCGACGCCGAAGCCGGCATCAGTTCGCCGGCACGCCGGGCCCTGCAACTACGACCGGCGCGGGCGCGCCGTCTGGGAACGAACCGGCGCTGAGCAGCCGGCTTGACTGATCCAACACCATCTCCAAGCTGTTGGAAAGCAGCGCGTTTTTTATCTCGCGCGCGATGCGCCGGCCGGTCGACATCGGCTCGTCGTAATTCAGATAAGAGTAGGGCGAGCCGTCGATGAAGAGATTCGTGCCGGCGACGATCCGGGCCGAGATCTCCATGAGATAAAAGCGGGCTTCGGGCGTGACGATCGTCTCGAGGCAGAACGCGCCGTAGAGGCCGCGGTCGGGACAGATCTCGCGGCTCACGCGCACGACCGCTTCGCCCATGTGAAAGGCTTCGGCCAGCAGCGACTCCCGCAGGCTGAGCGGCTGGTTCCCGATCACGACGTAGGACGGCTGAAGGTCCCAACCTTCTTGGTCAGCCGACGGTATGCGGCCGAGCGAGTCGACGTTGCTCTCGTAGCGGCGATCCATCGACATGATCTCGAGCTTGCCCGTCAGCGGCGAGTAGAAGTAGTGGATATAGACCGGAACGCCTATGATGTATTCCTGCATAACGTACTGTTGGCGCACCAAATGCGATGCGGTGCGAGTGAAGTCTTCGGCGTTCTTGACGAATAGATAGCCCTTGCCGCCCTGCGCTCCGTAGAGCTTGACGATGACCGGCCGATCGATGTCGCTCGCTTTGGTGAACTGGCGCGGCATAGTCAGGCCGGCGCGGCTGAGCCACTCTCGCTGGCGCATGCGGTCAAACTCCCAATCGAGCACCGCCTTGTTGCCGAAGTAAGGAGTCGTCATGGCCTTATGCTGTTCGTGAGATAGATAGGCGACGAACGAGCCGTGCGGCACCAAGATGACCTTGCGCCTGTTGAGTTCTTCTTCGATGCTTGGAAAATCGCCGTACCGCTGGATGACTATGATGTCATCGACGAATGCGAAGCTCTTGTAGAGCCGCTCGTTCTGCGGCGTCACTACGGCAAGAGTGTAAAATCCCTCATCTTTGGCACCCTTGAGTATCTGTAGCGCCGAATGGCTGCCCAGCGTCGCGATCGTGAACGGCTGCGGCAGATGTTTTTCCATGTGAAGCCCGCGTTCGACGCACGGCGCATCCGTTCCTAAGCCGGAAACGGGCGGCGTTGCGGCTGTTGCCCGATGGTCGCCGTCTGGCAGAAACGGTTACACAACAGGGCGTCGCAGGCCCACTCCAAGCGCTGCTTGGGGGCTGCGCCGCCGTCATCGTATAGCCGCCACGCGACGGCGCGTTCGATTCCTTCGAGACGGGCGATGCCGAAGCGCGTCCGCAGCAGCCGGGTCAACGCGGTGGTCTCATCTTCGAGATCCCGCACGCGCGCTTCCCAGATAACAGCGCGGGTTTCTTCCCTTGGCTCGGTCGAGTCGTAGACGCTGTAGCTCAGCCGGTGCTTGTTCGGATTGAACACGACCTCCGCGCGGCTGAGCATTCGCACGACCGCCTCGACCGGGGGCGCATCAGCCCCTAGCGTCAGGCGCAGCGTCTCGGCGCGCCGCACTTCTAGGAGCGTGCGGTAGCCCAGCGCGCGCAACGCGCTTGCGACCGTGTAAGCGGTGTTGTCGGCGATGAGCAATTCGACAGCTACATCTACTTGCGGCCGCGGCTGCGCGCCCAAGCCTAGCGCATCGCCGGAGCCAAGGGCTCGCTGACGGTATCTATCCATCTGCGATCCCCGAGCCACTCCCAAGCGATAGCAGACAGCGGAATGGAGCCGAAGGTCAACAGTTTGTCATGGAAAGCGTTCAGGCGAAAAGCGCCGCCTTGCGCGTCGCGTACTTGGCCGAGCAACGCTTCGATCTGTGTCTTGCCGACCAGATAATCGATGGCTTGACCGGGGCCCATCGCAAAGCGCGTGCCCTCACCGTAAGCAGTCGCGGCATCGATGCCGGCGTTTTTCGCAAACATAGCGATCGCTTGTGTCAAGGACATGGTACCCGAGGCTAGCGCCACATCTACCATGATGCGGGTCGCACGATGGCGCATCAGGTGAATGACCGCCTGACGAGCCGCCGGATCGTCGTCGTACAAACCGGCGCGCATGAGCATCTCCTCCCCGTAGAACGCCCAGCCTTCTATGAACACGCCGTCGCCATGCATGCGGCGGATGAAATCGGCGTTGTGGTTGGCGATCGACAGCTGCATGAAATGCCCCGGGATGCCTTCGTGCGCTAAGACCGGCAGGACCGTTTGGCGGGCTTGGGCCGCGAAAAAACTGGTGTTGGACGGGTCGTAGTCGGGAACGAAATAAAAGCCGCTCAGATCTTTATCGAACACGCCGGGCGGGTTCATGAAACCGCCCGGGTTAGTTGCGGCTAGCGCCTTGGGCAGTTCGACGATCCTGAAGCGCCCCAGGTAGGGCGGCACGCTGACGATCTGGTGGCTGCGCAAGAAGCGCTCGACCAGCGCCGTCTGAGTCTCGTAGAAATGCAAGAACGCGGCCTTATCGGCAAACGATCGCTGGGCGCGCCGGGGGCCGGTCTCGAAGCGCGCGTGGTCGTTCTCCCACGCCTCCAGACCGCGATCTCGAGCCAATTCGTACCTTGACAGCTCGAGCAGGTCGTCCGACTTCCATGGCAGCAGCAAAACGCGGCGCAGGTACCAATCGTACTCCGCTTTGCCGACCGCGAAGCCGCCCGAGCGCCAGGACGGCGATCGCTCATCTACCCAGCGCTTGTAGTCCTGCAGAGCGCTTTGCGCGTCGTCGCGCGCCGCGTACAGCTCTTGCTTGCGCGCCGCCGAAAGGCCGCCGGTCAACCCCTCCAGGCTGCGCGTGAACAGCGGACCGGAACCCGCGATGTCTTCGGATGCGACCTTACCGAACTCGCGCACCGGATCGCTGAGATTGGCACGGCCTTGGGACAGAACCCGGCGACAGTCCCGCATGCGAGCGGCAGCATCGGCGGCGCGCACGTCATTGGACGCAAAACTCTTCTTGAGCAGCGAGAATATCCCGTTGGTGCATTCCTGTTCGTACACCGAGGGATTGCGCTGCAGCGGCTTGAGCCGCGCGCTCCGCCACCAGTCGCCTTCCATGTCGGCGCGCAGCAGCAGGTAGTCGATGCGGTCGTGGACCGCGTCGGCCGGCGGAGCCAGCGCCGCAAGCTCCAAGGCAAAAGTGCGCAGCCTCCGAGCGTAGCTCGCGCGGAAGGCGGGCGAGAAGTCCGCCAGCCGGTCATCGGCGGTATGCAAGCCCAGATCGGTAGTCGAAACTGGATCCGCTTGCCAAGTCGCTGCGTAATAGCGATGCGCCAGCATCTGCAAAGCGGCGGACTTAGACGCCAACTGGCTGCCAGCTCCGGGGCTCGAGCAGATGCAGGCGACAACGCCGACGCCGAGCGCGCTCGACAACATGCTGCGTGCGTTCATGCGCCCGCATTCTCTACCCAGTTGCACCGCCCTGGTGGAACCGCCCTATGGCGCTTGGCCCGTCGCTGCATGGCGCGATAGGAGCGCGCGCGCGCAGCGCCAATGCCAGCGGTTTGACTCGGTCAAAGCATGCAACCGACGACGCTGTATACCATCGGTCACGGAAGGCGCTCTACGGACGATCTCGTCGAGGCGTTACGATCTTTCGGCGTCGACAGTCTCGTGGACATCCGCGCTTACCCCGGGTCCAAAGCCAACCCGCAGTTCGCGCGCGAGCGGGTTGAAAAAGATCTGCCGGCTCTTGGAATAGCGTACGAGCATCGACCTCAGCTCGGCGGTCGGCGCCGCGGCCTGGGCCCGAACAGCCCCAACGTCGCCTGGCAGAACGAGGCGTTTCGCGCCTATGCAGATTACATGCTCGAAGACAATTTCTGGTCGGCTCTGGACGGCTTGCTGGGCCAAGCGGCTGAGCTTGCGACGGCCGTCATGTGCGCGGAGACGCTTTGGTGGCGCTGCCATCGCAGACTCGTCGCGGATGCCGCGACGGCTCGCGGCGCCAGCGTCATTCACATCATGAAGCCCCACGCCGGCCAAGCGCACAAGATCTTGGCGCCGGCGAGAATCATTGCCGACCGAGTGACGTACGCTGGACCGCAGCGGACCGCCTAGCACGCGGCCGGTTTGCTTTCCGTACGCAGGCCGCCGAGCGATGCGTACATGCAGCCGAACAGGGCGTGAGCTCCCACGGTGCGATTAGGATTCCCCGGCCGCAAGCCCGCATCTGCGAATGCTAGATTGTACGCCCAGGATGCGCGTTCAGGATGCGGCATGAGCGCCAGCACGTTGCCCTCGGCGTTGCAGACACCGGCCGCGCCATGCATGGACCCGTTGGGAGTCTCTCCCGCATAACGCAAGACGATGCGGCCCTCGCGCTCCAAGCGGTCGAAGACCTCGGGCTCGGCTCTGAACCGCCCCTCAGCGTGTGCCATCACCATGCGCAGCCGGGTGCCGAGCTGCAAGCCTGCGGTAAAGGCGCAGCGCTCCGGCCGGCCGTCGACCGTCACGTCGACGAATCTGCATTCGAAACGCCGGGACGGCAGATTGCGGGCGATCGCGATCTCTCCTAACACTCCGCTCTCTGCGAGCACTTGCGCGCCGTTGCAGATGCCCAAGACGAGTTTACCGCGCCGCGATTCATCCGTGACGACTGCGACGATCGAGCTCTTCGCCGCGATCGCGCCGGCGCGCACCCTGTCCTCGTATGCGAAGCCGCCCGCGAGCACATAGGCGTCGAAAGCTCTTAAGGATTCGGGCGGCATGCTCCAGTGGAAGCAGACCGCATCCAGACCCGCAGCGGCGCAAGCATCGCGCGTTTCGGTTTCCGAATTGGTTCCGGGGAATACTATGACCGCGACCTTCATGCGTACAGCTCGCGCAACGGGCTCAGCCAGGCCTCGCGCAGGCGCGCCAGCGGCACGTCGCAGGAGTCGCCGACCGACAGGTCGCCTCCGCCGGTCATGCCCAGCTCGATGGAATCGGCGCCCTCGGCTTCGCAGACCGCTTGAAATCCGATCACGTTTTCGGGCGCGACCTCGACGACGATGCCGCCGGCCTCACCGAACAGGGCCGGTGCCGGAGCAAGCCAAGGCGCCCACTCGTACGGCTCGAAGAGGTGAGCTCCGATCGCTCCATCGCCGTCGCCACCCAGGCACATCTCTGCCACGCATGCGAGCAAGCCTCCGTCGGAGACGTCGTGAGCAGCCGAGACCAGGCCGGTGCGTATTGCGTCTATGACCGCCTTGATCGTGCCGGTGGCTTCGCGGTAGTCCAGCGGCGGCAATGCGCCGGCATCGGTTTGGGCCAGCGCTGCCAGCACCGATCCGCCCAAGTGCGCGGTACGCGGCCCGAGCAGCAGCAGGCGATTGTCCGCCGCGGTCAAGCGCATGGTCACGACCCGGCCGATGTCGTCCACGCGCCCGATGCAAGCGACGATCGCCGACGGCACGATCGACGTGCCGCCGGCCGACTCGTTGTACAGGCTGACGTTACCGCTCACGAAAGGCAGCGGGTCATCGCCGGTTCCCAGACGTAGGGCATAGGCCGCTTCCGCCAGTCCATCGATCCCGTCGATCAATGCCCGATAGGAGACGGGGTCTTCTGGACTGCCGTAGTTCAAGCAATCGGTCAAGCCGATCGGCAGCGCCCCGACCGCGGCGACGTTGCGGGCGGCTTCGACGACCGCATGGGACGCGGCCATCTTCGCAGACAGCCTGCCGTAGCGCGGATTTCCGTCCACCGAAAGCGCTATGCCCGCTGTGAAGCCGCGCTTCAAAATGATAACGCCCGCATCGGCGTAGCCCGATGGGATGACCGTCGCGCCGCGCACGACGGTGTCGTAGTGTTCGATCAGCGGCCGCCGGCTGCAGACGTCGGGATGCGCTAAGACCCTCAGCAGCGTCGCGGCCACGTCGTCGACCGCTATCGGCACAACCTCATCGCGCTCGGGCGAGCGGGGCGCCGCGACCCTAGGGCTGCGAACCGATCCCGTCAAGACATCGATCGGCACATCAGCCACTAGCTGGCCACGAGTCCGCAGCCTGTACTGTTTGGCTGCGGTGACGTGACCGATGACCGATGCGCGCGCGTCGCGCGATATGTCGCCGAGCGTGAACCGCTCGTTGTACGTCTCCAAGACGACGTTGCTGAATTGTGGGGGTACTGCCCACAGCATGCGCTCCTGCGTCTCGGCGCAGGCGACGACGAACGCCGGCAAGTCTTTGATCGCCTGCGGCACGGCATCCAAGTCGACGAGCGCTCCGTAACCGCCGGCGCTACACAGCTCGCTCGTGCTGCCCATGATGCCGCCGGCGCCAAGATCCTTGAGTCCGACGGAGACGCCTTGAGCGAACGCCGTCTCCAACACGGCATAGGTCGCCCGCATCAGCACGTTCTTCAAAAAAGGGTCGGGAACTTGAACGGCGCTTTTGTTTGCGTCGGCGTTTGCGGCGTCTAAGCCAAGCGAAGCAAATGCCGCGCCTCCGAAGCCCGAAGCGTCGGTCGCTTTGCCGACCAAGATGAGATCGAAGCCCACGCCGTCCGGCGGCACGCGGCTGTGCACTATGCGGTCGGTGCGCACGATGCCGAGCGCCACGACGTTCACGAGGCAGTTGTCGCAAAACGACGGATGGAAAAACACATCGCCCGCTATGTTGGGCACGCCGACCGCGTTGCCGTATGCCGCGATGCCCTCGACCGCAGACGCGGCGACGTAGGCGGCGTGGCTGCCAGGCTCGGGCGTTCCGAAGCGCAGCGGATCGGCGCTTGCGACAATCTCCGCTCCCATGCACAGCACGTCGCGCAAAACGCCGCCGATTCCGGTGGCGGCACCTTCCAACGGCACGACCTGCGAGGGGTGGTTGTGGCTTTCGTGAGCGACGGCAGCGCCGTACTCGACGCCGTCGATCGCGGCTAGGCGTAAAACGCCGGCATCTTCGCCGACGGGCACGATGACGTCCGCGCTGTGCGTGGGCAGCCGGCCGAGCAAAGCCCGGCTGCTCTTATAAGAGCAATGCTCGCTCCACTGGATCGCAAACGCGTGGGCTTCCGCACGCGTCGGGTCGCGGCCGATGGCCGCCGCAATCGCTCGCAGCTCTTGCGGGTGCAGTCGGAGCGACTCCGACTGCAACAGAGCGCTCAAATGATCGTCGGACCCTTGGACCTCGATGATCTGGGCGGCGTATGCCGCGGTCGGCAATCTGCTATCGCCGACCGCGTTCATGCGCGTTTGGCTTTGCCGTTCG
Organism: Vulcanimicrobiota bacterium; assembly: GCA_030853635.1. Classification (GTDB taxonomy): domain Bacteria; phylum Vulcanimicrobiota; class Vulcanimicrobiia; order Eremiobacterales; family Eremiobacteraceae; genus Mawsoniella. The sequence continues at coordinate 51,475 of JALYUR010000100.1, forward strand.
CCTTCGACGGGGTCTCGGGCACCTCGTGAGCGTTCATGCGGTTGTCCGATTCGATGACCTTTGCGCGGTTGCGGTGCTGGGAAACGAGGACGCGACCGTACATGACCGTATCGTCGACGGCCAGGATCTTCGCCGCCGACAGCGCCGCGTTCTCAGGTTCGAGGACGACGCCGCTTGCGATCCCCGAAGGCACGTGCAAGCTGGACAGGATGTCCATGCCGCCCCAGGCCGTGCCGATCGGCGGACAGGCTATGACGGGGTTGGCGGTAGCCGCATCGACGAAAGCGGACAGCGCATCGCTGCGGCCTGCGATCGTGATGTACACGACGCGGCCCAGCATGTTGTCCAGCCGTTGGACGCGGGAAAGGGCATGTAGGGGCGTCTTGTGCGCCGATGCCACGTGCGCTCGCGAGGGAATTCCAAAACCCGTCAGCGCCTCGCGTATCCTGCCGGCATGCTTTTCATCCGCGGCCGATCCCATGATGATGCCGACGAAGCCGCCGGAGCTCTTGGCGAAACGGCCGACCATATCGGCGACCTCTTCATATTTGCCCTTGATCGTCTCCAGGTCGTCGGACGAAGGCGACGACATGTTGCGGTAGATCTGCTTGTCGAGCATGAGCGATTGATCGCCCGCCGGCCAGATGCGCCACGAATCGTTATCGATGACGTCGGCGAGCACCACCTCGGTGGCCTGGCCGTCGGCCGACCGCGCGCGCCCAAACTCCACTTTCAGGTCGACGAGCAGCACGTGCTGCTGGCGCCAGCCGTGAGCCAGGATATCGAAAATCAGACGCGCTTGGTCGCTCATGACGGCGAGTTCGGCGTTCGTCGCGATCCCTTCATCGACGATCTGCTCGGCGGTGTATTGAGGGTCGTGACGCGCGTCGTCCTTGAAGAAGTACTCGACCAAGCGAGGCGCCAGAACGGTACCGGGTTTGACCCCGGGATTGCGCTTGACGTACGATCCTGCCGCCACCCCGCGCACGACTACTTCGATCGGGATCATCTCGCAGCGCCGTACCGACATCTCGTAACGGTCTTCTTCGTCGCCGCCGCTAAGGAAATGGGTCGGCACGCCGCAGGCGTTGAGCAGGCGATAGATGCGCGCCGTCGTCAACGCGGCGAGGCGCCCTTTGCCTGCGATCGTGTGGCGCTTTGCGCCGTCGCCTGCGGAGATGGTATCTTGCTGAACGACGACGGCCGCGTCGGCGCGCTCGGGATGCGCGTAGAGCACCTTGGTCTTGCCGCGCCCGATTTCGGCTCCCTTGTTCATCGAACTTCACCACCTAAGTCGGTCGCCGGCTTGTCAGAACCGCCAACCGGTTTCAACGCTCGCAACTTTTCGGCAAAGGCGCGCGCCCGCTGGGCGGCCATGCCTACATGGTTACAAGGGTCCAAAAGCTCGCTTAGCTTTTCCTTGTGGATGTAGCGGGCAATTTGGGCGTCTTCTCCGAGCAAGCGCGGCAGAGGATTGGCCTGGCCCTGGCCGAGTGCTTCCCAAGCGCGCATCGATGCCCCGCGCAGGACTTCGTGCACCTCCTGGCGGTCGGCGCCGGCTTTAGCGGCGCTCATCAAAACCGCCTCGGTTGCGGCAAACGGCCCGAAGCTGGCTAGATTGCGCCCGACCGCTGGCTCGTCCACCCGTAGGCCCTCGATGACTTTGCGCCCCAGCCTGGCGAGTTCGTCGGCGGCGAGGAAGCTTTCAGGGATCATCGAGCGCCGGTTGGCGGAGTCGTCCAGCGTCCGTTCCAAGATGTTGCCGGCGGCGTTGTGCCAAGCTACTTGGACGTTTGCGGCGATCAGGCGCGCAAGCGAATTTATGCGCTCGCAAAGTATGGGGTTGCGTTTGAACGGCATCGCGGACGATCCCACCTGCTGCTTGCCGAACGGTTCGCCGAGCTCGCCGAACGGACTGCTCGCCAGCACCCGGACGTCGAGCGCGAACTTAGCCATCGAAGCCCCAAACGCGCCCAGCGCCGCGATGACCACGTAGTCTAGGCGGCGCGGGTACGTCTGGCCCGTTATCGGCACGGCATGCAGATCGAACTCGGCGAGCACGTCGCGCTCCATATCTTCGGGCGAAACACTGCAGCCATCGAGCAGCGCCGCGTAAGAGGCCGACGTGCCCACTGCGCCACGCATTCCTTTGGCCGGCAGCCACTGGCCAAGGCACGTCAGCGCCTCGTAATCGAACGCGACGTCTTGAGCCCACAAGCTGATGCGGTAGCCCAGCGTCGTCGGCTCGGCGGCCTGGAGGTGCGTGTAGCCCATGCACGCCAGATCCGAGTAGGCGTCTATCTTGTCGGCGAAGGCCGCGAGCAGCGAGCGCATAGCCTGAGCGAGCAGCGACAGCGAAGCACGGATGCGCGCTGTGTCGACGTTGTCCTCGATATCCATCGACGTCGCGCCCAAGTGCAGCTTGCCGCCCCCTCGCTTGGCTTGCGAGGCGTAGACGCGCAACTCGGCCATCAGATCGTGACCGATGTTATCCTCGATCGTCTGGGCGGCCGCGAGATCCACCGCATCGACGTGGCGCCTCAGGTCGGACAGCTCGGCGTCCGAGACGAGGCCGGCTTTGGACTGGGCTGTTGCGAGCGCCAGCCACATTCGCCGCCACATCAGCCGCTTGTTCTCTTCTGACCAAAGCGCGCGCATGGCGGGGCTGCCGTAGCGCCAAGAGAACGGCGACGAGTAACCCGCTGTCATGTGGCGCGGGAGCTGCGGCTTCGAATACTCGGCTTCATCGTGCACAAGCGCACGATCAATTCCTCGAGTTGCTGATCCGCTTCGCGTTCACCGTTGAGCGAACGCTCAAGCGCGCGCATGGTAAAGGTAGAACGCCGGCGCGCCTCCTCGGGCGAAAAGGACCGCGCTACCGGCTGCATCTTGCTCAAACGCCAAGCGTTTTGCCCGGTTTTGGCCGCATAGGCATTTGGCGACGTGCCCGAGGCTAGCTCCCACATGACGCTTGCCTCATTGGCGAGCACGATGAGCGGCCCCATCTTGTTGGACATCTCCTCCACCAGGTCAAGCGCCCGGCGGGCATCGCTCCGGTTGACCGCATCGCTGACTTCCCAAAGCTTGGCATCTTCGGGCGCAACCGCATGCTCGGCGACGTCGGCGCGCCGGATGGTCTTGTTCGCGACGGTCAGCGCAAGGCGATCCAAGACGTTGCGGATCTCCGCCGCATCCTCGCAAGCCGCCAGTTGACTGCGGGCGGCCGGCTCGATGCTCACACCCAGCGATTTGGCATGCCTATCGATGTACGCTGCGCACGCCTTGGCATCCAGATTGCAATCGATGAGCTCGCCGTCGGGCGCGGCCTGCGCGAACTGCTGCGCCTCGTCCATGGGGCGTCGACCTTGCGGGCGAATCGGTTTGCCGGCGTGAACGATGATCAGGACGGCGTGGGCGGGCACCGCCGCGCAGACCTCGAGCAGCCCATCGCGTTCATCTTTTTTTCCATCGATGCTGCCGCGAACGACGACGACTCGGCGCTGAGCTAAAAACGGCAACGCCGCGATTTTTTCAGCCACGATGCGCGGATCGTCGCCGGAACGCATGTCCACGACATCGACGTTGAGCGCCCGAATCGATTCGTCCGAAACGGCATCAGCGATCAGCGCCTGCAGCACGTCATCGGCCAAAACCGTCTCCTTGCCGGCTATGACTGCGACGCTTGGAACGGTTAAGGTGCCCGGTGGGGGAAAATCTAGATAGCCGGTCCGCCTCACCCGCTGAGCGCCTCGGCCGGCGCCCTCGACTGCTGCGAGATGGCGTCGATTCCGGACTCGAAGGGCGCTTGCAAGACGCCGAACTCGGTGACGATGCCCGTGATGTACTTCGCGGGCGTGATGTCGAACGCGGGGTTGGCGACGGCGGTGCCGGCCGGCGCTTGACGCTTTCCGGCTATATCGGTGACTTCGCTGGCTGCGCGCTCCTCGATTAGTATCGAAGCTCCCGTCGGCGTCGCCACGTCGCACGTCGAACTGGGAGCGGCAACGTAGAACGGAATGCCGTGAGCACGGGCCAAGACCGCCAGACCGTACGTACCGATCTTGTTCGCCGTATCTCCGTTGCGCGCGATGCGGTCCGCGCCGACGAAAACGGCTGAAACCAGGCCGCGCTGCATGAAGTGCGCCGCCATAGAGTCGGCTATCAGAGTGTGCGGTATGCCGTCTTGGGCCAGCTCCCAAGCAGTGAGCCGAGCTCCTTGCAGCAGCGGACGCGTTTCATCGACTAGCACGAGCTTGAGCTTACCCGCATCCCATGCCGAGCGGATCACTCCCAAAGCGGTCCCGTATCCGCCGGTGGCAAGACTGCCGGTGTTGCAGTGCGTCAGTACCGAACTGCCGCTTCCCAAAAGCGCCGCCCCCGCATCACCGATGCGCCGGCAGGTCTTAACATCGTCTGCCTGGATCGCGCGCGCGGCTGCTTCGAGCGCCGCGGCTACGACGGCCGACGAATCGCCGCGCTCGACTGCCGCACGGGCTTGGCAGCTTAAGCGATCGACCGCCCACGAGAGATTTACCGCGGTCGGCCGCGCCGCCACGAGCGTTTGGGCCGCCTCGGCTAGGCGCCCAAGGAAAGTCCCGGCCTCGGCGGAGACAGCGGCGGCCGCTGACGCCGCCATGGCCATCGCGTAGGCGCCGCTGATGCCGATGGCGGGCGCGCCGCGCACCACCATGCGTTTGATGGCATCTGCGACTTCGCCGACCGTGCGCAGTTCGACGACCGCGACTTCGGCCGGCAGCTTCGTCTGATCGATCAGGCGCAATGCGCCGTCGCGATACTCGATGGACGGCGGGTTCATGCCAGCCCGTACTCGGCGCTTGCGGCGCTCAGCGCGCCGTCGAGGATACGCACCGCTTCATCGACTTGAGCCGCGTCCACGATAAGCGGCGGCTGAACGCGCAGCGTATTGGCGAAATGACCGCCGCGGCCGACGAGCAAGCCGCCGGCTCGACAGGCCTCCAACACCCGCTCCGCCGCTTCAGGCGCGGGCTCCTTGGTCTTGCGGTCGGATACCAACTCGACGCCGATCATCAGCCCTCGGCCGCGTACCTCTCCGATCAGCGCGTGCTTTTCCATCAATGCCGTCAACCCCGCGCGCAGGCGATCACCCATGACGGCGGCGTTGGCGGTCAAGTTCTCGCGTTCGATCACTTCCAAAGTCGCAAGCGCACCGGCTGCCGAAACCGGGTTGCCGCCGAACGTATTGATGTGGGGGCCTGCATACGCATCGGATATCTCTCGGCGCGCGACGACGACCGAGATCGGCATGCCGTTGCCCAAACCTTTAGCCGAGGTGACGATGTCCGGCGTGACGCCCCAGTCGCTGATGCCGAAAAGATTATGGCCTAGGCGTCCCCATCCGGTCTGAACCTCGTCGGCGATGAACAAAATGCCATGCCGGTCCAAAATCTCTTTGACGATCCCGTAGTACTCCGGCGGAGGGGTCACGATGCCGCCCACGCCTTGGATCGTCTCGGCGTAGAGCGCTGCCACGCCGCCTCGATCGGGCATCGTCTCGCAGACCGTCTCAACCGCTTTAGCGCAAGCGATGCCGCACGACGGATACTCAAGAGAGAGGGGGCAGCGATAGCAGTAGGCGTTGGGGGCAAAGGCGACGTGCGCCGGCTCTTCGCCGAAGTTGCGCCAGCCCGCCAAGCCGCTGACCCCCACCGTCCACACCGAGCGGCCGTGATATGCGTGCGCGAGCGCGATGAAGTTCTTCCGCTTGGTGAAGTGCCTGGCCAGCACCGCCGCAAGCTCGTTGGCTTCGGTGCCGGAGTTTCCGAAGAACACGGTGTCGAGCCCTCGCGGCGCGAGGCCAACTATCTTCTCCGAAAGATCGAGCATAGGCTCGTTGAGATACAGGGTCGACGTGTGCGTGAGCCGATCGACTTGGTCGTGGACCGCTGCGCGCACGTGCGGATGGCCGTGACCCACGATGAGAACGGCTATGCCGGCGAAGAAATCAAGATACCGGCGGCCGGCGTCGTCGTGGACGTAGGCGCCTTCACCGCGTACGAGCGTCAGCGGAGCAGCGTAATACGTCCGCTGGCACTTCATTAAGTGATCGCTCTTTTTGCGCGCGCTCGTGCTCGCCATCGCCTGTGCCATGGAGTTCGGTTCGCGCCGCCGGGAGGGCGACCTCTTAGTCTTTATTTAGCTCGACGCGCTCGTGCTCGCCAACTTCGGCGCGCTGTCCGGTCGCCAGCGCCTTGACCAGGCCGATTATCTGGGTCACGGTGCCGGATGGCGAATCCCAGTACTCTGCGCTTTCGACTTCGACCTTGATCAACCCGAGGTCGGGGTCGTCTAACCCTTTAGGGAACCACGCCTTGTGAGCTGGACTCCAAAGTTCTTCAACCATGTGACGGTCGTGCACGACGCGCGCCGTCCCCGTGACCGAGACGTATCTATTTTTGTCCGGCGCCGCATAGCTGACGTTAACGCGGCTGTCGGATTGCAGCTCGTCGCTTTTGCCGCTGTTCTTGGAAGTAAAAAACCACAGGTCGCCCGTGAAGTCGGCGTCCAGCGTGCCCATCGGCCGGCTGCGCATCGTGCCCGAAGCGTCCACGGTCGTCAACATCGCCACTTTGATTCCGGCGATCAAGTCGCCCAGCTTGCCGACGTTCTCTGCCTTATCGCCGTCTTCCATCACCGCTCTCTTCTCGCCGTTTTAGGCGCATTCCAGGTGGCCGCACTGACATGGGCTGTCGCTGCCGCCCGTGCCTTGGCCGCTGCAGTACTCGCAGCAATATCCTTGCGTGTCCGGCTCTTGGGCTACGTCGCAACTGCACGCGTCGTGAGCGCACTTGGTATCTCCAGCCATTCGATGCCTCCGCTACGGTTAGATTCCCAGGTTCGCGGCCGTCAAACGCGGCGCTGAAACAAAGCCATGTCGACTGCCGCTAACGCGGCCTCATAGCCCTTGTTGCCGCTGCCGGTCGCGCCGATGTGCTGGGGGGGGCGCGCCCAAACGCGGGTCGCTCGGGCCCAAGCCTGTTCTTGCGTGTCGGTCGTCAACACTCCGAAGATGACGGGTACGCCCGTGTCGCGGGCCACGGCGCTGATGCCGTGCGCCGCGGCCGCGCAGACGTATTCGAAATGCGGCGTCTCGCCCCGGACCACGCAGCCCAGACATACGATCGCCGCGTACTTGCCAGACCGAGCCATCAGCGATGCGGCGAAAGGGAGTTCGAATGCCCCGGGGACTTCGGCGATGTCTATAGCCGACCGGGCGAGACGACGCCGCGCGAAACCGCGCAGCGCCCCTTCGAGCAACGCCTCCGTGACCTTATCGTTGAAGCGAGCACGAACGACCGCGAAGCGCTGTGGTCTACGAGCCGGCATCAGGCGCGCTGAAGATGTGCCCGAGCTTTTGCTCCTTGGCGTCCAAGTACACCGAGTTGTATTTGTCGCGATCGATAATCAGCGGTACTCGGCCCACCATCTTCAGTCCATAGCCTTCCAGCCCGACGATCTTGCGAGGGTTGTTCGTGATGTTCAGCATTTCGCGCACGCCGAGGTCGTTGAGTATCTGGGAACCTATGCCGTACTCGCGCTTGTCGGCCGGCAGCCCAAGCCGCAGATTAGCTTCGACCGTGTCAGCGCCGCGGTCTTGCAGCTCGTAGGCGCGCAGCTTGTTAGCGAGCCCGATGCCGCGTCCTTCCTGATGGAGATAGAGGAAGACGCCCCGGCCGGCGGTCGCTATGATCTGCAGCGCTGCGTCGCGCTGCGCGCCGCAGTCGCAACGCTTGCTGCCGAGCGCATCGCCGGTCAGACATTCCGAGTGAACGCGCACTAAGACGTCTTTGCCGTCACCGATGTCACCCATGACCAACGCGACGTGACACGCGCCGTCGATCGTAGACTCATAACCCACGCCGCTGAAGCCACCGAAGCGCGTCGGCAGCGAGAACTCGGCGATGCGCTTTACGAGCTTTTCGTGACGCATCCGGTAGGCGATAAGGTCTTTGACCGTGACGAGCTTGCAGCCGTGCTCTTGGGCGAACGGTTCCAGCTTCGGGCGGCGCATCATCGTACCGTCATCGTCCAGGATCTCGCAGATTACGCCCGCCGGGTAAAGGCCGGCCAGGCGCGCGATATCGACCGCCGCCTCCGTCTGGCCGGCGCGCACCAGCACTCCACCTTCGCGCGAACGCAGCGGAAAAGTGTGGCCGGGGCAGACGAAGTCGCTGGGCTTGGCGTGCGGGTCCAGCAGCGCTTTGATCGTCGCCGCGCGGTCGAATGCGGAGATGCCGGTCGTCGTGCGGCCCTTGGCCTCAACGCTGACGGTGAACGCGGTCTCAAGCGGCGAGGTGTTCTCTTGGACCATCATCGGGATGTGCAGCTCGTCCAGCCGCCGCCCGATGATGGGAACGCAAATCAGACCACGACCGTGCTTGCTCATGAGGTTGATCGCTTCGGGCGTTACCATCTGCGCGGCCATGGTAAAGTCGCCTTCGTTCTCGCGGTCCTCGTCGTCCATGACGACGATCATCGCACCGGCCCTGATGTCGGCGATTGCTTCTTCGATCGTTGCCAGCGGCATGAGTTTATCCGATGCGGCCGAGCGCGGCCGCGACGTAACGGGCAAGCGGGTCTGCCTCTACATTCAACAGATCACCCTCGACTTTCCAGCCTAAAGTTGTACGTTTTATCGTCTCCGGGACCAGCGCCAGCGCAAAGGCGCCCGGCCGGACTTCAGCGACCGTCAAACTGATGCCGTCTACCGCTAAATAGCCCTTCTCGACGATCATCGGCTCCAGCGCCGCCGGGGTCGCGCACCACAGGCGCAAGCCTTGGCCTTCGGGCGCCCGGCTAAGCAGAGCGCTCGTCGCGTCGACGTGCCCGTACACGAAATGGCCGCCGAGCGGCGCGCCGGCCAATAAGCTCGTTTCGACGTTGACCAAGTCGCCGGCGCGCAGGCCGCCGAGATTGCTGCGCCCCAGCGTTTCGGGGACGATGTCGAAATACAGCGCCTCCGGACTGATTTGCGCGACCGTCAGACAAACGCCGTTGATCGCGATGCTGTCCCCTTGAGCGCACGCGCGGCTCAACTCGGCGCTATGGAGCGCGAGGCGCTTGCCGCCGTCGGCGTCTTCCAGGCTGCGCACCGGCGCCAGTTCCTGGACCAATCCGGTGAACATAATTTAGGCTTCGCGAACCGCGTTGACCCAGGTGTCGGTTCCCAGTCGTCGCAACCCTCGCAGGCGCAGCTTCGTCCTCAGCGGAGTTTCGGCCGCGATGACCGGAGCGGCGGCCGCGGTTCCCAAGATGATCGGCGCAATCAGCCAGTGCAGCTCGTTGACCAGGCCAGCCTCCAGCAAAGAGGCGGCCAAATGCGGACCGCCCTCGCACAGGATGCTGAGCGTCTCCTGCCGGCCCAAGCGCTTCATCAAGTCCGCCAGGTCGACGCGGCCCGAGTCGCTGGACTTGCACACGACCGTGCCGACCCCCGCGTCTTCGAGCGCGCGGCGCCGCTGGGAGGGGATCGCCTTGGTGCAAGCCACCACGGTCTTTGCCCTGTGCGACTCGATGACCAACTTAGCGCTCAGCGGGAGGCGCCCCACCGAATCGACGACGAGCCGTATGTACGGAACCGCTCGGAAGCGATATGGCCTGACCGTGAGTTGGGGATCGTCGACGATAGCCGTGCCGACGCCGATCATAACGACGTCGTTGTCGTAGCGCAGACCGCGCACGAAGTTCCTAGCGCGTTCGCCGCTCAGCCGGTGGCATTCACCAGGCTGCTCAGCGATAGCGCCGTCAAGGCTTTGGGCCATCTTCAAAGTGACGTACGGCAGCCCGGTGCTGCGATGATGGTAGTAAGCTCGGTTCAGGTCCCGCGCTTGGTCATGGCAAAGCCCGACACAGACTTCGATGCCCGCCGCCCGCAGGCGGCGAAATCCCTGGCCTGCGACGCGCGGGTCCGGATCTTCGGCGGCGGCGACGACCCGGTGGATGCCGGCGGCGACGATCGCCTCGACGCAGGGCGCCGTGCGGCCGTGATGGACGCACGGTTCGAGCGTTACGTAGAGCGTGCCGCCTGCAGCGCGCTCTGACGTTTTTTCAAGCGCCACCACTTCGGCGTGCTGCTTGCCAGCGCGTTCGTGATAAGCGCCGGCTAAGACTTCACCATTTTGGGCTACGACGACCGCGCCCACCATGGGATTGGGGCTCGTATTGCCTTTGGCGCGCGCCGCCAGCGCTAACGCCCTGCGCATTAGTTGAACGTCGTTCATCGACCGCCGGTCTTGGCCGACTTGTCGGAAGCGACCTGTGACGTTAGGTTAGCTGACAGCGTATGGCCGGCTTTGATGCAGACCGCGGCGTCGGTCGATGGCTTTTAAATATCGTCGCGCCGGTCAGTTGCGTCGCGTGCGGCGATCATGGCGCCCACGTATGCCCTGCCTGCGCGCAAGCGCTGCGCGCAGCGTCTGCGCTGCGCCGGCGCGCTTGGGCCGGCGGACCTACGGTATGGGCGTTGGGCGCCTACGACCGATCGCTGCGTCAGGCCGTGCTCAATCTGAAGTTTCGTGGTCGCCGCCCCGCTGCCCGAGTGCTAGGCGTGATACTCGGCCGGAAATTGCCGCTAGGCGGTGATGCGCTGGTGCCGGTTCCGATCGACGCGCACCGGCTCAAGCAACGCGGTTACAATCAGACCGACGCGATCGCCGCCGGCATCGCAGCGGCGCTGGGGAAGCCAACCCTTGACGGCGCGCTGTGCCGCAAACGGGACCGACCGGCGCAGAGTTCGCTGCGCCTACCCGAACGCAGGCGCAATGCCGTTGCCGCTTTCGCCGCCGGCTCCAACGTGGGCGCCGTGTCCGGCAAACAAATCTGGTTAGTCGACGACGTGGTTACCAGCGGTGCGACGGCGGCGGCATGTACGGCCGTCCTGCAGCGTAACGGCGCGCTTAGCGTTCGTGTCGCCGCCTTGGCGATCAAAGCCTAAAGGGGAGCCGGCAACGGCTACAACGTGCGGCCGCTGCACTCGGTCGAGACACGCGCTCCGCAGGGGTACTCGCCGCCTTCGACGACCGATCCGGCCTCGACGACCGTCCGGCTGCCCAAGACCGCATTGCTGACGCTCGCCCCGTGGCCGATTGCCACCTCGGGCCACAGGATGCAACTCGATACCGCGGCGCCCACTCCGATGGAACTGCCGGCGCCGATGCATAGCGGTGCCAGCAGGCGTGCCGAAGGGTCGACGGCAGCCTTGTGCCCGATCAGCACGCCGTCGGAAATTGTCGCTCCCTCTCCGGGCCGCAACTGGACGGCTCCCGCGAGCGCATCGGCGTGGACGCGACGATACTCGTGCAGCGTGCCGATGTCGCACCAATAGGCGTCCTGATGCATCCCGAAAAATCGCGCGCCGGCGGCGAGCATCTCCGGAAAGACCTGCTTGCCGAAATCGTAGAACTGCTTGGCGGGAATTCTCTGCAGCACCGAAGGCTCGAAGACGTACACGCCGGTATTGACGAGGTTGCTGCGTTCGGTGCCCTTGGCAGGTTTTTCCTGAAAGCCCAAGATTCGCCCGCCCGAGTCGGTGACGACCGCTCCGTACTGCGTTACGTCGCTGGCGGAGGCGAGGACGATCGTCGCCTCAGCTCTATGATCGCGGTGAAAGGCGACGGCCGCGCGCAGATCGATCGCGGTTACATCGTCGCAGCCGATCACGACGAACGTCTCCGTAAAGCGCTCTTGTACCTGTTTGACTGCTCCTGCGCTGCCGAGCAGCTGCGGCTCGCGCAAGTACGCCATGCGAACGTCCCACGTCGAGCCGTCAGCGATGTGAGCTTCGACGGCCGCGGCAAAGTAATGCACGTTGATGACCAGATCGCAAACCCCGAAACGGTGCAGATACTCCATGACGTGGTCGACCACGGGCCGGTCCATCACCGGAACTAAGGCCTTTGGCACGTCCAGGGTCAGCGGGTATAGCCGTGTGGAAAGGCCACCCGCAAGTATCATGCCTTGCATGCTCGCCCCTCTAGCAGCATCAGGTCCGTATTTTATAGTAATGGCTGAGTGGGTCGTCGGCGCGCGGACTGTAATGCCACGCACGCGAGGAACCTCGGCAGCGCCAACTGGCGGCGCAGCCTGCGCGGTTCGCGCGCCAAGCGGTAAAGCCATTCCAAACCGGCTCGCCGCCAAAGGGCCGGCGCCCGGCTCAGGCGCCCGGCGAGCACGTCGAAGCTGCCGCCGACGCCGATGCACGTGACCGGCCCAAGGCTCGGGAGATTATCCCGAGTCCAAAACTCCTGACGCGGAAAGCCGAGCGCGACCAGGACGAGCTTGGGATTCGTGCGCGCTATTTCAGCTGCAATCTCGGCGCTGCGCGCTGAAGCGAAATAACCTTCGTGCGTCCCCGCAACTCGCAGGTTCGGGTGGCGGCCAACGAGCGCCGCGGCGGCTTTAGCGGCCACGGTCTTGGCTGCGCCCAAGAAATACACCGGCCAACCCTGCGCGGCGCAGCACGCGCAGAGCCGCTCGATGAGTTCGATGCCAGGGACGCGCTCCGGCAGCGGCTGGCCCAGCATCCGCGATGCCACAATGATGCCGATGGTATCAGGCACGACGAGGTTTGCGGCATTGATGGCGGCTTTATACTGGGGATCGGCAAGCGCGTGCATCGCCATCTCCGCCCCCAACGTCACGACCGCAGCCGGCTGGCCGGCTTGGATGAAACCGCAGATGCGCGCTACCGCTGCGTCCATATCGACGCAGTCCACACGACACCCAAGTACGTTCAACTCTTTCAGGTGGACCCTTGGCCGTCGGCGCTCGTACCTTGCCACGCTTGGAGGGTCGTCGTGAGGGATCGCTGCTGCTCCGCCGACAACTCGCACAACGGCGGCCGGCAGCGGCCCGCCGCAAAGCCGAGCGCGCACATTGCCGCTTTGACCGGGATGGGGTTGGTGGTGGCGAACATCGCCCGTACGAGCGGCATTAGACGCTGATGGATCGCCGCGGCGGCCCCGATGTCGCCGCCGAAGAATGCCGCATACATCTCGGCCAGCTGCTCGCCGCCCACGTGGCTGACGACGCTGACGACGCCGCATGCGCCCACTGCCGCGGCCGGCAGCGCGAGGTGATCATCGCCCGAGTAGACGTCGAAGCCGGCCGGCGCGCGCGCCGCGACTTCGGTGATCTGCGCCAGATCGCCGCTAGACTCTTTGACGGCGACGATTTGGGGATGCTCGGCCAGCTCGAGCATGCTGTCGCCGCTGACGTTGACCGCCGTGCGGCTGGGGATATTGTAGATCATGGCGGGAAGCGGCACCGCATCGACGATGGCACGGAAGTGAGCAATCAGCCCGGCCTGGGGCGGCTTGTTGTAGTACGGCCCGACCAACAGCAAAGCGTCTACTCCGCACTGTTGCGCGCGTTTGCTCAGCTCGATGGAGCGGCGAGTATCGTTGCTCCCCGTATTGGCGATGACGGGAACTCGCTCGCCGACCGCATCGACGAGCGTTCGAAAAAGCCGGAGCTTCTCGTCGTCGTCGAGCGTCGGGCCTTCGCCGGTCGTGCCGCAGACCACGAGCGCGGTCGTGCCGCGATCGCACAACCAGCTGGCCAGCCTAAAGGCCTCCTCATAATGAACCGACCCATTTTCGTGCATCGGCGTGATCATAGCCGTGACCACTCTGCCGAAGCGCATGCTCACTGCGCTACGTCCGCCCCAAGCGCGAAGTGATCGTGGAGCGCGCGTTCGGCCGTCATGGCCAGCGATGACGGGACGAGCACCGATATGGTGATGTGCGAATCGGTGCTGTGAATGATCGGGACGCTTGCATCCACAAGCGTCCGCACCACGCGATACATCACGCCGGGCACACCGCGCATGCCTGCGCCGACTAGCGCAATCTTGGCGCAATCGCTTTGCTCGCTGAGCGAAAGCGGCAACGAGTGCAGCGCAGCTCGGCCCTCATTGGCCACCGACTCACGTAAAGAGAAGAACACCCCGGCCGCGTTGATGTTGATGCAGTCTAGACTTATCCCGGCCTCGGCGAGCGCGCCAAATATGTGGCATGCCAAGTCTCCATCCATCGGCGCCGCGGTGGGCGCGGCGTGTAGGAACGTGAAGCCACTGGCTGCGGTCACAGCAGTCACCGGCCAGCTCACATCGCCACGCCGAGCGGCCGTAACCGTAGTGCCGACGCCGCTGTTCAAACCCTTGATGCTCAGCCGCTGCAACGCATCGCCAGCGTGCTTAGCCGCGCGGTCGTACATGACCCGCGCTCCATGAACCGCGAGCTCCGTAAGCTCTTCAAAGTTTAATTCGGCGATCGTGCGCGCGCCGGGCACTCTGTGCGGGTCGGCCGTCAGTATGCCGTCGACATCCGTGAAAATGTCGAGCTCGCCGGCATCAAGCGCGTCTGCAAGCGCAACGGCCGTGAGGTCGCTGCCCCCGCGCCCGATCGTCGTCATGCGGCCGTCTCGGGCTCTTCCTTGGAAGCCCGCGACGACCGGGGTGGTGCCACGCTTCAGCAGATCGAGCACCGCAGCTGGATCGACCTCTAGGATGTTGGCCTCACCATGTTCGGCGTCGGTTAGGATGCCCGCTTGACCGCCGGTCATCGCTTGGGCCGAGATACCCAATTGCGTCAGTTGATCCGCGAGCACGCTCGCGCCTATTATTTCCCCGGCGCACAGCAGCAAGTCGACGTTAGCGCCCGCTCTGGAGTTTGCAGCTAATCCCAGCAGCGTATCGGTCGCATAGGGATCGGGGTGCCTGCCGATGGCCGAAGCGACGACCACGACGCCCTGCCCGCGCGCCAGCGCCTCTTGCACGCGCTTAGCCGCCATCAGCCGCGCCTGCGGGGTCGCCAGTGACGAGCCGCCGAATTTCTGCACGACCAAGGTCTTGGCGCGCGGCGCAGCGGCGCTCATTTGGCAGACGTCAATGGGACTCCAAGCGCCGCTTCGGCGATCTGGACTGCATTGGTCGCGGCTCCTTTGCGCAGATTGTCGCTTGCGATCCAACACATAAAAGCGCCCGGATGCGCGCGGTCGGGTCGCAGTCTGCCGACGACGACCTCATCGGTGCCGGCGACGTCTGCCGGCGCCGCATAATCATCGCCTTCGGCGAAAATCAGCCCGGGAGCCGAGCGCAAGACCTCTCGAACGCGGCCCAGCGACGTTGTTTCAAGCGTGCCGAACGACAACGCTTCGCCATGACCGATGCGCACCGGAACGCGCACCGAGGTCGCTGACACCGCTAACTTCGGCAGCCCAAGGATCTTTTGCAGCTCAGCTGAGATCTTGGCTTCTTCCTCCGAGTTCCCATCGGCATCGAAGGGGCCGTTTTCGGGAAACACGTTGCCGGCGATCCGGCGCGGCAGCACTCTGACTGAATCGGCGCCCGCGCATTGCGCTTCCAGTTCCGCCAGCGCGGCGCGGCCAGCACCGGAGACGCTTTGATACGTGCACGCGCTGACCCAGCTCAAACCGAACGCGCGCGCTACCGGCGCAAGTGCGAGCGCAAGCGGAATCGTCGCGCAGTTCGGGTTAGCGATCAGCGCGGCGCCTTGGGCCGCGGCTATGTTCACCTCAGGAACTACCAGCGGAACGTTCGCATGGAGCCTAAAGGCGGCGGATTTGTCGATGACGAGCGACCCCGCCGCCGCGGCCGAACGCGCGTGCAGCCGGCTGACGCTAGCCCCGGCCGCGAAAAACGTCACGTGGCTGCCCGAAAACGGCGAACCCGCTTGGCCGACCGGCGCAGCGCGCACCGACCGCACGATGCAGCGCCGGCCGCACGCAATCAAAGCCTTGCCGTCCGAGTCGGAGCTTGCGTAAAGCCTTAAGTCGGTCAGCGGGAAGCTTCGTTCTTCGAGCAAGCGCAGCAGCGTCCGGCCGACCAACCCGGTGGCTCCGACGACTGCCACGACCAGCGGCCGGCGCACGTCAGAGCAATTCCTCGATGCCTTCGACCAAGCGTGCAAGCTTCGGCGCCGCGCGGACGGCGACGAGCATTCCACCCATGAACGACGCTCGCGAGTACGTGTCGTGGCGAATGGACAGCGTTTCCGCGTCCCCTCCGAACAGGATCTCTTGATGGGCTATGACGCCCCGCAGACGCAGACTGTGGACCCCGACTCCGGATACGGTGGCGCCTTGCGCACACTCGGCTCCCTGCGTCGCCGCGCTGTGGCGATGAAAACGGCCGGCTGCGCCGACGCGCTGGGCGGTCGCCATCGCCGTGCCGGACGGCGCGTCCTTCTTAGCGGAGTCGTGCATTTCGATGATGTCGGCAGTGGCGAAGTGCTTGGCCGCAATCTCAGCAAAGCGCATCATCAACACGGCGCCAAGCGCGAAGTTGGGAGCGTATACCCCGCCCACCTCGGCCCGTTTGCACTCAGCGCGCAGGCGGCTCAGGTCGGCCCGTCCGTAGCCGGACGTGCCGATCACCGGCCGTACGCCGTTGCCCACGGCCGCTAGCGCGATTTCCAGCGACGCAGGCATCGCGGTGAAGTCGACGATGACCTGGGGACTGCCCTCGGCCAGCAAGCTGCCGAAATCAGCGTGCTCGCCTGCGCGCGTTGGGGTCTGCGCGCGCACGAGACCCCCGACGTAGCGTATCCCCGGCGCATCGGCCAACGATTCGGCAGCCATGCGGCCCATCTTCCCCCGCACGCCGGCCACTGCGACTCTCAGCCCCTCGTCCGCCACCTAGGCCTTTTCCAAGCGCGCGTAATTGAGCATGATATTCTTGCGCCCGAAGTCATCGAAGTCCACCGTGATGAATGCGTCGCCTCCGGCGCCGCGCACTTGCTGCACGTTCCCGGCTCCGAACTTCTCGTGTACCACTCGGTCGCCCGCCCGCAAGTCGATTTGCGCAACATCACGCGCTACGGTCTTAAGCGCGATGTCCTCCCAGCGCGCGGCCGATCCGCTGACCGGGCGCGGCGGCGCGTTGACCCATTCCAGCCCTTCCATCTCGGTCAGAAAGCGCGACGGCGGGTGCATGTAGGCGCTGCCGAAGGTGCTTCGCCGCTTGGCGTAGCTGATGTGCAGCTCGTCGATCGCCCGCGTCATGCCCACGTAACACAGACGCCGCTCTTCTTCGACGGCGGCAGGATCGAGCGTCGAGCGCCCGTGCGGAAAAATGCCGTCTTCCAAACCGCACAAGAAGACGACCGGAAACTCCAGACCTTTTGCCATGTGCAGCGTCATCAAGGTGACGGCGGAGTCTTCGGCCGTCATCGCATCTAAATCCGATACGAGCGAGATGGTCGCCAAGAAGCCGGCCACGTCGCGCCCTTCACGCTCTTCGTATTCGCGCGCGACGCCGATGAGTTCGGCTAGGTTTTCAAGGCGTGACTGCGCTTCGGGGCCATTCTCGGCCCGCAGCTCGCGCAGGTAACCCGTCTCCTCGAGAACGGTGACCAACAGCGACGCGGGGCCAACGCTGCCCCCTAGGGCGGCAAAACGCTCGATCTCGCGCATGAAAGCCGCGATGTCTTTGGCTTTCTTAGGAGCGACCGCGCTGATCGTCTGACTATCCCCCAGCGCCTGCGCGAAATTCAACCCGCGGCGCGCGCCTTCGGCGGCGATGGCGCCGAGCGTCGTGGAGCCAAGCCCCCTGCGCGGCGCGTTTATTATGCGCCGCAGGCTTACGCCGTCGGCGCGGTTGACCATGTAGCGCAAGTATCCCAAAGCGTCTTTGATCTCCGCGCGCGCGTAAAACCCCACTCCGCCGACTATCCGATACGGGATGCCGTTGGACAGCATCACCTCTTCAAAGGCGCGCGATTGTGCGTTCGTACGGTACAAAACGACGTGATCGCTCAGGCTGCGCCCTTCATCGTCGATGCCGCGGCGGACTTGCGCGAGCACGTAACGCGCCTCATCGCGTTCGCTGTCGGCCGCGTAGACGCGAACCGGTCGGCCCGACTCCCGAGATGTCCACAACTTCTTGTGATGGCGCTGCGTGTTGTGGCTGACGAGCGAGTTGGCGGCAGCCAAGACCGTCGGGGTAGAGCGGTAGTTTCTTTCCAGCCGGTAAGTAGCCGCGCCCGGAAAATCTCGGTTGAAACGCAAAATGATGCGGTGGTCGGCCCCGCGGAATGCGTAAATCGACTGATCGTCGTCGCCTACGACGCAGATGTTGCCGCTGCCGCGCGAAAAAGCGCGGACCATCCGGTATTGCGCCTCGTTGACGTCCTGATATTCGTCCACGAGCACGTAGCGGAAACGCTTGCGCCACGCCCTTCCGGCTTCGCTGTCGCTCTCGATCAGCGAAAGCGTGCGCATGATCAGATCATCGAAGTCGAGCGCGTTTGACTGATCGAGACGGCGCTGATATTCGCGGTACAGCGATGCAGCGGTAACGGCGAGCTGGCCGTCGCCGGTGGAGGCAAACGCCTCGGGCGTCAGACAGCGCTCTTTAGCACGGCTGATCTGCGCCAGCACGGCGCCGGGAGCGTAGCGACGCTCGTCGAGGTTGAGATCGCGCAACACTTCTTTCATAAGGCTGCGCTGATCGGCGTCGTCGTAGATCACGAAGTTCGACGCTACGCCCACCGCTGCGCCGTCGCGCCGCAAGACGCGAACCCCGATCGAGTGAAACGTCCCGACCCACAAGCCGGCCGCGCGGTCGCCGGCAAGCGTCCGCAGCCGGCTTTTGAGCTCGCCGGCCGCCTTATTGGTGAAAGTGACCGCTAAAATGCTAGCTGCCGCCACATCGTCGGCGATCAAACGCGCGATGCGGTGCGTTAGAACTCGAGTCTTGCCGCTTCCGGCGCCGGCGAAGATCAAGACGGCGCCGTCGGTATCGCTCGCCGCCGTGCGCTGCTCGGCGTTGAGCGCTCCGAGAAGCCCGCAGTCCGATTGCGACGTCAGCAATTGGCTAAGGGATTAAACGCTGGCCGAAGGCAGCGGCGATCGCCAAATGCGCCTGAACGTAGGACAGCGTGCTTTCAGCGCCCATATTGGTGTTCAACTCGTTTGGGCCCAGTCCGTCGCAACAACCGCCGATCTGCGGACGGGCGACCATCAAGTTTTCAGAGTTGGCTCCTAAAAACCAACCGAAGGCCTCCAACGCTCTATATTTATAAGCGACGTCACCGCCGACGCGCGCGGCCGCGATCCATGCATCGACCATGCCGCAAGCTTCGATCGGCTGCTGGTCGTGAGGTGCCGGTTCCTTGCCCAGCCTATGCCAGCCGTCGTTGCCGATCGGTAAGAAGATGTCGCGCGGCTGCGTTATTGACGCTAGGAAAGTCAGCGCGCGCATACCTGCGGCTTTTAAGGAGCCGTCGCCGGTCGCGGCGGCCGCGCGCAGCAGCGCCTCAGGCAGCCGCGCGTTTGCCCAAGTCAACTCCGGCTCCCACCAATACCACTGTTGAGTGGCCGCCGACTGCAGACCGGCTAAGAGGCCGTCCGCGAGGCCTTTCAGCAAACGCACGACCGCCTCGCGCAAGGGCCGGCCGAGTGGTGGTACTAGCGGCGGAACGGGCGAGGCGATCTCCGGCGCGAGCGCGGCGGCCAGTCCCAGCACGGCGTAGGCGCGCGGTTTGATCGCATCGAGCGCGCCGATCGACGCCAGACTCGCGGCCAACAGGCGCTCCGCCTCGGCGCGCCACAGGGCGCTTGGCGCGCAGCGGGCCGTTACGCCGCAAGCCCATATCGAGCGAGCGGAACACTCCTGGGAGCCGATGTCGTCGATCAGCCGGCCGTCGGCATCCATGAGGTTGTGGTATAGTCCATCGGGCCGCTGCGCACGAGTGAGAAAGCGCAAGGCCGCCTCGCCCACATCATGCGCGCCGTCCAAGTGCGGGTCCATCCTTAGTCCCATGACCGCTGCCAGCAACGCGCGGGAGTTGTCGTCGGTGCAATAGCCGTATTCCATGTTGGGCGCGCTGCCGACCGCGAACTGCACCATCCCGTGGCGTCTGATCAGTGCTTTACAGTGGGCAAACGATGGCGGCCGTCCTTGCAGGGCGGCCGTCATGGTCCTAAGCGATGCTCCCGCCTGTTCCGCTGGGGGGTTGAGCGTTTCGACGGCTCCGCTGGGCCGCAGCCTAGTTTCTCCGCAAACCCATGTCGGCTAACGAATGTGCGGGTCCGGCAGCTTCGTGCAGCAGGCTTTGCGCGGCGCGCTGGACTTCAGAGCGGACGAAAAGCGCCGGTCCAACCTTACGGTGCGCCGCATCGAGAAAGGCTTGCTCGTACTCGTGAGCGACCCGCATCCACGTCATCTGGCGGCCGAAACGGTAAGCCACCGTCTCGATGCTGCTGCGCAGCTCGGGGTCTTCGAGTATCCGGCTCACCGCCTCGCCGAGCGCTTGGCTGTCGCGGAACGGCACCGTGATGCCGCGCCCGTCAGCCAGCAACTCCTGCGCGTATAAGTAACGTGTAGCCACGACCGCCCGCCCGCATGCGACCGCATAAGACAAAGTACCGCTGACTATCTGGTTGGCGTCGAGCGAAGGCGAGACGTAAACGTCTGTGGCCAGCAGCCAGCGGACGACTTCATCGTCCGACATGTAGTGATTGATGAAGTGCACGCGATCGCCGATTCCCAATTCGTCCACTCGGCGGCGCAGGGAGTCGCGGTAGGCTTCGCCCTCGTCTGCCAAAATCTCGGGGTGGGTCTGGCCGAGCAACAGATACTCCGCGTCCGGATGCTGTTCGAAGATACCGGGAAGCGCCTCGATGATGTATTCGATGCCTTTGCCGCGGCTGAGCAGACCGAACGTCGAGACCACCGTGCGGTTCTCCAAGCCGATCGAACGCTTGAACCGACGGCTCTTGCGCAGAGGCACGTCTGGGGCGCCATGCAGTACGACTCTAACTTTGCGCGGGTCGATGCGGTACTTTTCTTCCAATATCCGGCGCCCGGTTTGCGCCAGCACGATGATGCTGTCGCTGCGGTTGCACAGCTCGCGCGTGATGAACAACATGCGCTCGTCGGGCTCGGGCAGCGTCGTATGCAAGGTGAGGGTGACGGGCTTGCGCAGCTGCGTTAGAAACTCGACTAGCATGCAGCCGGTCTCGCCGCCGAACAGGCCGTATTCGTGCTGCACGTTGACGACGTCGGCCGGATGGTCGTTCGCAAAACGCGCCGCCGCCAGATACGAACCACTGTGGTCCCGCTGAATCTCGCTGACTACGCACGTCGGATAGTCGTAGGTACGGTTGCGATCGGTGATGGCGATTACGTCGCTTGAAAATCCCGTCGACACATCATAGGCCGACCGCACGTCCTCGGTAAAGGTCGCGATGCCGCACTCGCGCGGCGGATACGTCCCGACGAAGAGCGCTCGCGGTCTGCCGGTGCCCGTCCAAGGTGAGGCTGTCAGAACCTTCGACAATGTCGTAGCTTGCATATGTCTCCGTCAATCAAGCCGTAGGGTCCCACCATTCCTGAACCCGACGGCGACGAGCGCGCGATGGCGACTATTGGCCTCGGTAAGCCGAACGTTGACAACAAATTAGGCGATTGTGCTGCTTTCGACAACTTCGCCGCGTCCCACGACGGACCCTGGCGCGACGACGCTGCCCTCACGCACACTGACATCGAAACCTAAGATCGCATCCCGCACGACGGCACGCTTAGCGATGCGACATCCAGGCCAAAGCACGCTGCGTTCGATTCTAGCCTCGGCGTGGACAACGCATCGCTCGTACAACGCGGCATAGGGTCCCAGGTGCGCTCCGGCTGCCAACGTCACCCCCGCCCCCATGAACGCCGGGCCAGCAACGCAGACGCCGTTGTCCGGCGCCTTGCCGTCGGCGCACCACAGCTTTTCAGCGACCTGCGGCGCGTGGGGTGCTTCGAACTTTCCATCGAGGATGTCACGATGCGCCTGCATGTAAGTATCCGGCCGGCCGACATCGATCCAATAATCGGCAGTAGACCGCGCGAAAACTCGGTCCGTGGTCTTGATGAGGTGCGGAAACGTCTCGCGCTCGATCGACACCGGCCGCCCGACGGGTATCGCGTCTATGGCAGCGCGTTCGAGGATGTACGTCCCCGCATTGATATCGCAAGCGGTCGTTTCGCCCGGCTTGGGCTTCTCGACGAACCTCACAACCCGGCCGCGCGCATCGGTTTCCACGACGCCGAATTGACTGGGGTCGTCCACCGCTCGAGTGTGGATCGTCGCGATGGCATCGTGGCTTCGATGAAACGCCAGCAGTTCGCGCAGGTCCAAGCCCACTAAGATGTCGCCGTTACACACGTAGACGGCGTCGTCGATCAAGTGCGCCGCGTTGCGGATGGCGCCAGCCGTTCCCAGCGGTTCGCGCTCGAGCACGTAGTGCAGCTTTAGGCCGTACGTACGTCCGTCTCCGAAGTGCGCTTCGATCGCTTCGGGCAGATAGCAGCACGACAAGATAATTTCATCGACGCCGGCTTTGTGGAGACGGTCGATGATCCAGCCGATGAACGGTCTGCCGAGCAGCGGGGCCATCGGTTTAGGCAGCGAGTAGGTGAGCGGGCGCAACCGGGTGCCTTCGCCGCCGACTAAAATTACTGCCTGCACTGAGTCACTTATGAACGCGACCGCGCCGCAGCCGCAACGTTTGGACTAATCAGTCGCCGCCGGCCTTGCGCCGGTCCGCGGCCGCGATCGCGTAGGTTATGACCAATACGAGCGCGAGCACGACGGCCACGATGATGAAGCCGTCCCATGCAAGATACATGCTGTAGTTTGAGTCTGCGGGAACGCTTGGCATGCTGTTGTCTCCGATGAACCAATCGGGCGCCGCGAACATCGCTTTCTTGTTCCGCGACGTTTGCTAGTGCGCTTTTACTCAGCTTTACTGAGCACCTTCGCATGCTTGGGTATTGTGTGTGGGCGCCCTGACTTGTGGCTTTAGTGCCAGATGCCCTGAATTGGCCCCGCGCTGTTGGTCGCGCCTAAATGCGCGAGTGAATCCAGATCTTCGACGGTGCGCAGCACGCTGTAATCATTGAGGAACTGGCCGTAAGAACCCGGCGCGACCATCGGACCCAAAAACAGCATCGCGATGTGTCCTCCGCCGTTAGTGTTGTCGCTGTCCGCTTCGTCCCAAAGAACGATCAAGAGGCCGTTGTGCGCGGCGTCGTATGCCAAGATGCCCGGCACGACGCGAGCGAGGAAGGCGTCCCCGTAGCCGATGGAGCTGTCGTGCGAGTTGTCCATCTGGTTGGGGATGAGAAAGGTTATGCTCGCGCTGACATCAGGCACCGTCCCGGGAGTCCAACTGCGGTTGACCGACTGCGGCACGTCCGAGAAGTTGACCCAGGGCGTGTGGCGGTTGACTTGGAGCGGCGCTCCGGCCGGATCCGTTTGACTCGAGTTGCATGCGCTCCAGGTAAGGCCGTCTTCTACCATGCCGGCAAAAGTCAGCCCTTGAGCTAGCGCTTCTGCCGCTAAGTCGCCGCTGTACGGCGCACCGGCGGGCGGGCATGCGTCGGTAGATTGACCTCCGCCGCCCAACCCCTCGGTCGTTCCGGCAAACAATGCAAAGTAGTTCGGCTGGCTTTTGTGAGCCACGGCGTACGCTTGCGTGAACCAGGCTGCCTGCGGCTTGAGCGCGTTCGTTA
>JALYUR010000108.1 GCA_030853635.1 Vulcanimicrobiota bacterium
GGCCCCCTAAGCGCACCATGCGCCGCTTCGGGCCTTAGGAGACGAGACGTGGAGGGTTTGTACCACCGAGCATTCGGGCTTGGATTCGTCAGCGGCCTGCGCTCGCTGACCGGACCTGCGGCCCTGCGGCTGGCGCGCGGGGACGCCGGTTCACTGGCGCTTTGCCTGCTCGCCGCGGGCGAACTGGTGGCCGACAAGTTCCCCGGCGTGCCGGCACGCACAAGTCTCGGCCCGCTGGCATTTCGAGTAGCCTCGGGCGTCTTCGTCGGCCTGGCCATAGCTCGCTCGACTAAGGCGGCCGAGGTCGTGAAGCCTGCGCTATGCGGCGCGCTCGGCGCGATCGCGGGCAGCTACGCGGGCCACGCCTTCCGCCGGCGCGCCGCGGCAGCGACGTCAGCCCCTGATTTCGTGTTGGCGCTCGGCGAAGATGCGCTTGCGATTTGGCTTGGGTTGAGGTTGCGGACCACGCGCGGCGCGCCGTAGCGGGGAAGCCGGACGGCCTGGAGGTCCGCCTTCCCTGAGGCCGCAAGCTGTCCGGCATGGATGCCGCCGCGCGCTCCGAGCGCACTCGAGTACGCCAAGCCGCCGGTCGCGGCGTCTATGACCACGACGCGATCGCGGCGATACTTGACGAAGGGCTAATCGCGCACGTGGGCGTCGTCGCGGATGCCCAGCCCTACGTCATCCCGATGGTATACGCACGCGACGGCGACCGGCTGCTGCTGCATGGCGCTCCGCTAGGCCGGCTGATCGGCGCGCTCGCCGGCGGCGCCGATGTGTGCGTAACGGTCACTCTGCTCGATGGTGTAGTGCTCGCGCGTTCTGCTTTTCATCATTCGATGAACTACCGGTCGGTAGTCGTCATCGGCCGCGCGCATTTGATAGAGGATGCCCAAGAGAAACTGAGCGGTTTCGAGCGCATCGTCGAACACCTCGTTCCTGGCCGCTGGGCGCAGGCGCGCCAGCCGAATGCCGGCGAGCTGACCGCGACGTCGCTGTTCGGCTTGCCGCTGCTCGAGGCGTCGGCCAAGATCAGAGCCGGACCGCCGATCGATGCGACGGCTGACTACGAGTCCGGCGTCTGGGCTGGCGTTATTCCGGCGCTGAGGACCTTCGGACCGCCCGTCGCCGACGGGCGGCTGGCGGCTGGGATTGCGGCGCCCCCAAACGTGGCCAGCTATCGCCGGCCGGCGCACTAGAAAGCCCTAGCCCTAAAGTCCGCACCCTCGTTAGGCGCTGGTCCCAAACATCGGGCCATACTATTCTAGGAACTTCGTTCGGACGCGCTCTAAGGTCAACAGCTTAACCGCCGCGCAAAGCGCGTCGTGCGTCGGATGGGAAGTGCCATGGCAGTAACGGTAACCGAGCGGCCGGGCCAGCAGTCGCCCGACTTCCACAAAAACGTGACGGTCGCCATTTTGAGAGCGATGTTCGGGCGGGGTTTCAGGCAAGGCTTCGCGATAGAACTTTGGGATGGGACGACGATCCCGGCACATGGCGAGCCGCGCTTCACGTTCATCGTGAGGGATCCAGCCGGTTTGCGGCTCATGCTGCGGCCGCCCGTGCATCTAAATGCCGGCCGCGCCTTCGTCGACGGAATGCTCGACTGCGCCGGCGATCTCGAGGCCTTGATCGCGCTTTTTTATGACCGCATCGCTGATGCGTCGAAGGCGGATCTGCTTTCCATTCTGCAACTGGTGCTGCAGCTGCCCAAACCGCCCGACGTCGGGCGCCCGGCTGAAGCGCGGCTGCGCGGACGGCTCCATTCGCTTGCGCGCGACCGCGACGCGATCGGCTTCCACTACGATCACCCGGTCGAGTTCTATCGGGCTTTCTTGGACCCGCAGATGGTGTACTCGTGCGCCTACTTCGACGACGGGATCTCCTCGCTCGAAGCGGCTCAAGCGGCAAAAATCGACTATCTACTGCGCAAGCTGCGCCTAGAACCGGGCGAACGGCTCTTGGATATCGGGTGCGGCTGGGGCGCGCTCGTCATCAGAGCAGCGCAGCGATTCGGCGCTCAGGCAGTCGGCGTTACCTTGAGCGCCGCGCAGCACCGCGAAGCGGATCGCCGCATTAAAGCGCTCGGTTTGGAGCACCGCGCGTGCGTCAACTTTTGCGATTATCGGGAGTTGCGCGCAGAACAGCCTTTCGACAAGATAGTGAGCGTCGGAATGTTCGAGCACGTCGGCCGTGCGCGGCTGGGCGAATACTTTCGGACCGCGGCTGCGCTGCTGCGGCCGGGCGGGCTGTTCGCAAATCACGGGATCGCAGATCAAAGCCCCGGGCGCAAAGGCGGCCGGATCGGCGGCTTCGTCGAGCGTTTCGTGTTTCCGGACGGCGAGCTCGTACCGGTATCCGACGCCCTTGGCATCGCCGAGCGCGCCGGCCTCGAGATCAGAGATGTCGAGAACCTGCGTGAGCACTACACCATGACCTTGCGCGCCTGGGTCGCCAACCTCGAACTAAATCGCGACCTCGCCGTCGCCTCGGGCGGGGAGCGCGCTTATCGCACCTGGCGGCTTTACATGGCAGGCAGCGCACAGGGCTTTGCTTCGGGCAGGCTCGGCGTGTTTCAGTCGCTGCTCGCCAAACCCGATCCGGCGGGTCGCGCGGTCGTCCCGGCGACGCGCCGAGACTTGTACGCCTGACGCGGGCGGCTAACGCGCGACGTCGTAGGGGAACAGCACCGCCAGGCACCGCAGGATCAGTCGAGCGCGCAGCGCGCCCAGCCGGGCGAAGGCGAGTCGGCGGTCACGTCTGGAAAACATGCTAGTTTGACCTATGATGCGCCGCACCGCGTTGGGCCGATGGTACTTCGCTGCGCGGGCCGCGGACCTATTTGCCTAACCCTTGCGGGCAGCCGCTGCCTTGTGCTAGGATAAGCGGTGAATTCCTTAAGAGGAGTGGGCGTGCCCACTCCTCTGATGATGTTAGGACGGAGAACGACAGGCGAGAATGCGATGGCCCCGAGAAAAACGCTGAAGAAGACGGGCGCCGCCAACGGGGCAAGCCCGAGCGGTCCCACCGCGCCCAATCCGGAACTGATCGCCGCGCTGCACGATCTCGAGCGTGACCGCAATCTCTCATTTAATGTCGTGATCGAGGCGTTGGAAGCGGCGCTTGTCTCGGCATACAAGCGCAACTTCGCGCGCGAGGCGGAAAGCGTCGGGAACCCAGTCGTGGTCGTCGACCGCAACGACGGTTCGTACCGCGTCTTCGCCCGTCGAACGGTCGTCGAAGAGGTCAATGATCCGCTGATCGAGATATCCGCCGCCGAGGTGGGCGAGCGCCATAAGATCGGCGATGATTTCGACGTCGAAGTCACGCCCAAGGAGTTTGGGCGCATCGCCGCCCAGACCGCAAAGCAGGTCATCGTTCAGCGCATCCGCGAGGCCGAGCGCGACATGGTGTTCGATGAGTTCAACGACAAGATCGACGAACTCGCGGCCGGCACGGTGTTGCGGTACGAGCAGCGCAATATGTTCATCGACTTCGGGAAGGCGGAGGCCATACTGCCGGTTTCCGAGCAGGTGCCGCACGAATCGTTTCGCATCGGGCAACGCATCCGCGTCTACGTGATCGAAGCGCGCAAGACCAACCGCGGTCCGCAGATCATCGTTTCGCGCGCTCATCCAAGCGTCGTGCGGCGCTTTTTCGAGCAGGAAGTGCCTGAAGTGGCTCAAGGGCTTGTCGAGGTCAAGGACGTCGCGCGCGAGCCGGGGTCGCGTTCCAAGGTATCCGTCTGGACGGACGAAGAGGACATCGACGCGGTCGGCGCGTGCTTGGGACCGCGCAGCTCGCGCGTCAACAACATTACCGAGGAACTGCACGGCGAAAAGATCGACGTCATCCAATGGTCGGCCGACATGGCAACCTACGTCGCGAACGCCCTGGCGCCTGCCAAGGTCATCCAAGTGCATCTCAACGAGCGTGAGCATCTGGCCGAAGCCGTCGTGCCGGACTACCAGCTATCGCTGGCTATCGGGAAGGAAGGGCAAAACGTGCGCCTTGCCGCGCGGCTGACCGGGTGGCGCATCGACATCCACAACGAAGATCAATGGGCGGCAGTGCTCGCGCAGCGGGTGGAGGAAGCCAAAGAGTCCGAAGAAGTCGCCGTAATGGCAGAAGTTGCGGCCAGCGAGACGGGCGTCGAGCTGACGCCCGAGATGCTCGCCGCGGACGAAGACCTCATCCGCAAGCTGCAGGAACTTCAACGCACAGCTGAAGATGACGAGGTGCCCCCGGCCGACGGCCTCCCCGCAGAGGATGGGCAAAACGGCGCCGAAAATACCGGCGCTGAAGAGTGACATCGGCGCTGCGGCGCCCGTCAGGCAGTGTGTGGGATGCCGCAGCCGGTTTGAGAAGCGGCGGCTGCTGAGGTTCGTCCTCACGCCCGCCTCCGGCTGGGTCGCGGATCCGCCCGCACGTCTACCGGGCCGCGGCGCTTATCTGTGCTCGGCACAATGTATCGACCGCGTTAGGAAGAATAAACGCTACAGAAGGCTATCCGAGACGTCCGTGGCGGAGTCCGCATGGCCCGGGAGGGATGACTAGAATTTCCAGCATGGTAATGGTGCGCGTTCATGAGCTCGCCAAAGAGCTGAATTTGTCGAGCAAAGAGACGATCGCGCTGCTCAGTAAAGTCGGTATACGCGCGTCGACTCACATGAGCGTCATCGACGAGCATCGCGCGCGGATCGTCAAAGGCGTGCTGTCCGGCAACCTCGCCGAAGCCGCCAAGACCCACAAGGTCGCCCCCAAGATCGCCAACGTCGGCAATGGCGCAGCGGTCGGGCATGCGCCGGCGGCAGCCGCGCCTGCGCCGCCGCCCGCAGCGCCGCCGGTGCAGGCCGCCGGTCCGGCTG
>JALYUR010000117.1 GCA_030853635.1 Vulcanimicrobiota bacterium
CAGCACAACTGTTCTCCCGAGTACGAAGGTTTGAGCCTTAACGGCGACATGAAGCGGTAGTTAACCCTTAGCACCGACCACAGACACTGAGGCCAGCCTTGCATTCCACTCAACTTTGTGGTACAAAGTTGGGGTGAAGAAGCTAAAAATCGCGAGCGCCGAGCAGATCGGACGCCTTAGCGGAACTTCTTTAGTCGTCTTAGCTCTCACAGCGTTGCTTGCGGTACTTAGCGGGTACAATCAGCCGCCTCAACCGGACGAAGGCACGGCTGCGCACATCTTTCAGCTGTCGATTTTGGCGCTGGTGCCCACGACCTTAGTCTTCCTCGCCACCGCTGATTGGAGACGGCCTTCGCGAGGCGCGCTGCCATTGATATTTGCAGCCGCCGCTTTGATTGTAGCCTTTAGAGCCCTGTATTGGCTCGAGCACTACCGATAAGCTGCCTGGCAACCAGGGATCGAACCGATCGTGATCATCAATCAACAGACAGCGAGGGCACATTTTCGTCAATGGTGGTCCTTGCGTTTGGCCGGTTGGCGGGCGCGCAGTTCGTCGATCAGCTCGACTATGCCGGCGGAGGCCGCCGCCAGCAATCTCTCGCCTTTTTCCGCCGTCGCCTTGGTGGGGTCGCCCATCACGCCGGTCTCCGATAGGGCGCTCCACTGCTCCATCATCACGAGCGGCCCGTCCCCCGCGATGAGGTCCGTCCAGTAGTTCTTGGACGGCTGGTGGGAAAGCTCGCGCGTCGCCTTAGTCATGTCGACCAGTTCCGGACGAAGCGCTAGATAGAGCGACGTCTCGAACTCGCAGGCATGGTTCATCCCGCCGATCGCATCCGACTCGCGCAAGGACTCCGCAACTTCGCGGACGCCGGGCGCGGCCCAATAGTTCACCGCGGCCGCGAGCGCGCCGGTCTGCACGGTCGTCAACCGCGCGATGATGTCGACGAAAGGCGTGTTGCTGCCGTGGCCGTTGACGATGAGAATGCGCTCGAAGCCGTGGTGCGCTAGGCTGCGGCAGACGTCGACGCCGTACCGGATGAACGTTTCGGCCCCGATCGTGATCGGCCCGGGAAAATCCATGTGGTGGGGGCTGTAGCCGTGGTTGATCGCAGGCACCAAAACCGCGCGATCGCTGGCAGCCGCGACGGCGCGCTCGCACACCGCCGAACACAGACGCAAATCGGTGTCGACCGGCAGATGCAGGCCGTGATCTTCGATCGTCGCCACCGGCACGACCGCCAGGCGCCGTTGGGTAGCGGCCGCCTTGATCTGCGGCCACGTCATTTCCCCATACCGGTGCTTGTGCCCCATGGGCGCGCCATTCGGCGGGGTCTGCGGGCGCCCTTGGTAAATATGGGCGCATGCATTCGCGCGCAGCGGCGCTAAGTATAGCCGCATTGCTGAGCGCTGTCGCGCTGTTCGGCTGCACGCGCATCAGTCAAAGCAGCGCCCCCGCCAACGGCGGTGCACCAAACCCGTGGACGATCCACGGCGTGCTCCGCATGGCCGGCCGCCCGGAGCCCGACAACCTCAACGGTCTGACCGGAACGCAGTCGATCGATACCGACTTGTCGATGTTTTATGGCGCCCGGCTCTTTGACTGGAGCGACCGCGACGAGTTCGTGCCCGAGCTTGCCACTCAGGTTCCCAGTCTGCGCAACGGCGGCATCAGCAAGACCGGCCTGACGATCACTTACCACCTGCGCCGCGGCGTCACTTGGCAAGACGGCGCGCCGTTCGGCGCTGACGACGTCATCTACACTTGGCACCAGGTCATGAACTCGGGCAACTTCGTGCCCAGCCGTCTCGGCTACGAGCTGATCGAGCGGATCGACGAGCCGGACGATTACACGCTCGTCGTACACTTAAAAAAACGCTTCGCGCCGTTTCTGGCGACGTTTTTCACGATGTCGAACACCTCTTATTGCATTCTGCCCAAGCATTTGCTCGGGCGCTATCCCAACGTCAACCACGTGCCGTACAATAACCGGCCTATCGGCACGGGTCCGTTTCGAGTCGCGAGCTACGAAAAGGGCAGCCTGGTAAGATTCGTCGCCAACCAGCACTACTGGCGCGGGCCGCCCAAGCTCAAGCAGATCGACTACCACATCGTTCCTAATGACAACACGCTGTTGACGCAGGTCCGCACGCACGAGATCGATTTCTACTACCGCGCATCCGAAGCGCAGGTGCCGAGCCTGCGCGGCATTGCAGGCACCAGGCTGATGATCACGCCGTTCACCCGCTTTGCCGACATCGGGTTGAACGCAGCAAATCCGGCGTTGCGCGACGTCAGGGTGCGGCGGGCCTTAGCCTACGCCACCGACCGCCGCGAGATAATCGCCAAAGTTACTCACGGCGTGGACGAAGAAGCCGACAGCGATCAGCCGCCGTTCTTTTGGGCGCACGACGATCGCGTCGACCGCTATGCTTACTCTCCGGCGCGGGCGGCTCAGCTGCTGGGTGCCGCAGGTTGGCGCCCCGGCCCGAGCGGCGTTCGGTACAAAGACGGCGCGCCGTTGCAGCTCACGATGGTCGGCTTCGCCGGTTCGTCCACCGCCGCGGCCGTTCAAGAGGTGATTCAGCGTCAGTGGCGTCAGATCGGCGTGGACGTCGCGATCAAGAACTACTCCTCGGCGCTGCTGTACGCTCCCCTCGGCGACGGCGGCATCGAACAATCGGGCAGATTCGATGCGGTTTTCGAGGAATGGGCCAACGGAACGGACCCGGACGAGTCGATCTTGTTCCGCTGCGACAAAGCGCCGCCGGCCGGTTGGAACATCTACCACTTTTGCAGCCGCCGGCTGGATGCGGCCGAGCAGGTCGGCCAGACGCAGTACGATCGATCCAAGCGCAAGGCGGCCTATGCGACCGTCCAGGAGATAGTCGCAGACCAACTGCCGATGATCGTCGTCTGGTTCTTGCGCCGCGCCGACGTCGTCAATACGGATCTGCAAAACTATCGTCCGGCACGCGCGGTGACGCCGTTTTGGAACACTTGGGAGTGGTCGATTTGATCCCGGCTGCTCCGCTTGGAATCTAAGCTCGGGATGCAAAACCGATCCTCCGATCCGCCTGAAGCAGCGAAACTCGAACCGGAGACCAGCGTTGATCTAAGCTCGTCGGAGCAGGACAAGGCCGCTGAGCGGACCATGCCGCGGCCCCATGTGGTTTACGAAGCCATCCGTCAGGAAGGCGAAATCGAGCTGGCGCGCCCTACGGCGGCGCTGGCATGGTCAGACTTGGCCGCGGGCCTGTCGATGGGATTTTCCATGGTGGCGCAGGGCACGCTCATAGCGATGCTGCCGCCGGCGCCATGGCGCCCTTTGGTCAGCAGCCTGGGCTACAGCGTCGGCTTCGTCATCGTCATCTTGGGGCGGCAGCAGTTGTTCACGGAGAACACGATCACGCCGATCTTGCCGCTGCTGCTCAATAAGACGCGCGAGCGACTTTTCAACGTCGGCCGGTTGTGGGCCGTGGTCCTAACATCGAACATCCTCGGAACGCTTCTCTTCGCGCTCCTCGCCAGCAGTCGCGGCATCTTTGCGGCAAACGTCCAAGCCGCGTTTGTGTCGTTGGGAACCCAAGCGGCGGCGCCGGACTTTGCGACGTTGCTAGTGCGTGGCGTTTTCGCCGGCTGGCTGATCGCCTTGCTCGTCTGGTTGCTGCCCAACGCCCAACAGGCTCGCACGCTGGTGATATTCCTCATCACGTACGTGGTAGGCGTCTGCGGTCTGTCGCATGTCATCGCCGGATCGCTCGAGGTGCTCGCGGCGGTCTTCGCCGGGGCCGTGACCTGGCAGCATTACCTGGCTGGTTTTTTGCTGCCGGTGCTATTAGGTAACGTGGTCGGCGGCGTCGCGTTGGTCGCCGGGTTGAACCACGCTCAGGTGGTTCCCGATTAGGCGCCCTTCTTCTTGGACGCGCCCTTTTTCGACGTGCTCTTTTTGCGCGGGACTTTGGCTCCGCTCTGGCGCGCTTCCGACAGGCCGATGGCCACCGCTTGTTTCGGGTTCGTCACCTTCTTGCCCGAGCGGCCGGACTTGAGCTTGCCGCGCTTCATCTCGTGCATGGCGGCGCCGACCTTGTCGACCGCTTTCTTGCCGTACTTCTTGCCGCTGGCCTTGTTGGGCATAGCGTACTCCTTTAGTTATCGCACTGGTGAAGCGGATCCGCTGGGGTCGGGGTGGGCGTCGGAACCGCGGCGTTGAACGTGAAGTTGTCGAACGAGCCGTTGGCGGCCGCACGGATATGGTGAAGCGTGATCTGAGACTGCTGCACCGTCACGACGCTGTAACCGAGCACGATGCCGTAATATTGATCGAGCGAAATGTGATCTCCCGGGTTGCGATAGTACCAGTCCATGTGATGTATCTGGCCCGCATGGCCGACCGTCACGTCGATGCCGGAGACCTCACCGCGTACTTTAGGTATCATGTGCAGGGCGTACGCATCGGGCAGTTTGGTCAGCGAGATGTCGTAGCAGCGTTCCCAGCGATTCGCCGCGTAGACGGCCCCTTCGACCTTGGTTATGCCCTTTAGGTACGACGGCACGTGCGGAAAATCGAACACGGTGAATCCCGGCCGGCTGTAATACTCGGTTCCGTTGAGCACCGGGTGCAGATAGGGGAAGTTTAGCTGGCGGACGTCGAGCCGCGCGTGAGCCTGATAAGAAGATATATCGGAATTGCGATGCACGACGAGCGAGATGACGCTGGCCACCGGATCAGGTCCGCTGCCGCTCGACTTCGCGGCAACGCAGAGCGGGCCGCCGGCGGCCACAATGGCAGCGGCGACGCAGGCGCCGAGGCCGAGCAGCCTCAGTCGTTTGGAACGGTGATCGGGCACGAAGGTGGCGTCTCTCCTGAGTGTGAGGGGGTTAAGTGGCTAACGACAATTTGCCGCAGAACGTGCGGCTAGTGTGCAACCGTTCGGTGCCAAAACTGCAGCCCGGTCGGCAGGGCCGCGGCGGATAACGGCGTCAGCTCATAGCCGCGCAGTTCTTGAGGAACGACCGCTCCGAGCATGTTCGAATACAGAAAAATCGCAGGCAGTTCGCGCGCAGCAGCTTGTTGATAAGCGTACAGAGCCCGGCGCGCCGCCGCGGCCGACGGTGCTGAGCGCGCTGCATTCAAGAGCCGGTCGATGCTCGGGTTCGAATAAGAGCCCAAGTTGTATCCGCCCCGCGCGCGCGTTTGCGAAGAAGCAAATGTCGGGAAATCGTCGGGGTAGGGAGACAATACCCGGCCGCGCAGCGCGACTGCGAACTTCGTGTCGTAGAGGTCCTGAAAAAAGGTGCCGATCTCTTCGTTTTGGAGAACGCAATCGATGCCGACCGAGCGCAGATTGGCTTGGATCAGCTGCGCGACATCCATCGCCACGCCGTCAGTGGCGCCGCCCGTCTTCAAGACGAAACGCAGCGCGTCACCCTCCTTATAGCGAACGCGGCCCCGCAGTTTCCAGCCGGCTGCGTCCAGCAACGCGCGCGCCCGCGCCGGATCGTAACCGTATGGGCGGATGCTGCGATCGTAAAACGGCGAAAAAGATGGAATCGGGCCGTTGAGCACCATGGCTTGGCCGCTCATCACGTTGTGGACGATCGCCTGACGGTCGAGCGCATACATCATGGCTTGGCGCACCGCCGTCTCCCGCAAGACGCGCGCCGCCGGGTCGGCGAAGTTGGGCAGCAAGTAAAAAGCGACGTTCCACGGCCAGTTGACGAAACGGTGCGGGCCGTGCAAGCGGTCGTGTACGCGCCACAGATCGGGTGAAATATCCGTGACGTCGACTTCGCCCGCGTCGACCGCCGCGTAAAGCGAGTCCTGTTGCGGGTAGACCCTAAAGGCGATCTCGCGCAGCAGCGCTGGACGTCCCCAATATGCCGGATTGGGTTCGATGATCGTGTAGGAGTCCGCGACGAAGCGCTTGATCCGAAACGGTCCGCTGAAGAGCGGGTGCTCGGCGTAAGCGGCGTCCGTATTGATAAAGGCGGCCTCTTTGGCGGGGTCGCGCGGATAGCGGTTGAGAACGTGGGCGGGGAGCGGGATGATGTCGTTTGCCAGCGCGTTGTAGAGAAACGGCGGGGAGGCATGCGCCAAGCGGATTTCGACGCGCAGCGGATCCAGCGCCCGGATGGAGCGCATCAGCGTGAAGTCGGCCGTCCTGCTTTCGATGACCGCCGGGTTGACCGCGGCCTTTACGGTGAAGACCACATCGTCGGCGGTCTCGGGTGCGCCATCCGACCAGCGCACGTGCGCGCGCAGCCGCAGCAGGTAGCGCCGGCCGCCGTCGGTGATCTCAACCGAACGCACGAGGCTGGTCGACCAGCGCGCCAGCATGTCGGGCCCGAGATCGATGAGCGGCGTGTAGATCTCGTCGTCGAGCATAGACGATTGGGGACGATGCGACGTCAGCGGGTCGAACCCGTCGGGGCTTGCGATCCAGCCGCACACGACCGCATCGGGTTCGCGCGTCTCGGCGCGGCGCGCCGAGCAGCCGCTCAGCGCCGCGTTGCAGAAGATGATGCACGCCAGCAATGCCGTCGCGCTCGGCGTCATGCGGTTCACGCTGCCCGCTCGCGCAGCCAGTCGCCGATGAAATTGAGCGCGCACACCGTGCTCAAGATCGCCAGGCCGGGCGGCATTATGAGCCACAGCGCGCCGGCGAAGATGTCCTTTTGAGCGGAGCTGAGCATGTTGCCCCAAGACGGGGTCGGCGGGCGTACGCCGATCGTGAGATAGGACAGCGCCGTCTCGGCGAGCATCGCGCCGGCTACCATGAAAGTCGTAGTCGTGACGATGGTGCCCAACGCGTTGGGCACCAAATGCCGGAACATGACCCTGGCATCGCCGGCGCCAAGAGAACGGGCCGCCTCGATGTACTCGCGCTCGCGCAAAGTCAAGACCTCACCGCGCACCAACCGCGCCGGGCCGAGCCAAGACGTCACCCCGATGACGAGCATCAGGCTGAGCAAGCTGCCCCGAAACATCGACGCCAAGAACAGCAGCAAAAACAGCGTCGGCACCGACAGCAGCACGTCGACGATGCGCATCATCAGGGCGTCGATGCGACCGCCGTAAAAACCGGCCGCGGTTCCGTAGGCAGTGCCGATCGCGATCGCGACGATAGCCGCGACGAAGCCGACCAGCAGCGAAATGCGCCCGCCGAGCAGGAGGCGCACAAGTTCGTCGCGTCCGAGGCTGTCAGTGCCCAACCAATGCGCCGCGCTCGGCGCTAAGTACTGATGCGTGACGTCGACCGCGTCGGGGTCGTGATGCGACAACGCCGGGCCGACGAGACACGCGACTATTACAGCGCCAAGCCACAGCATGCCCGCCGCAACCACCGGCGGCAGCGCCAAACGCCGCATCGGAAATGACCGCGCTTCATTCATAGCGGACGCGCGGATCGGCGACGGCATAGGCGACGTCGGCGGCTAGGTTTCCGACGATCACGAGCACGGCCGAGATGACCGTCATGCCCAGCAAAGTAGGATAGTCTCGATCGACGGCCGACTGCCAGAAGAGCTGTCCCATGCCTGGGTAGGCGAAGACCTGCTCCGTGATGACCGCTCCGCCGAAGAGCCCCGGCAGAGCCAAGCCGACCAGCGTGATGAAAGGAATGAGCGCGTTGCGCAAGAGGTGCTTGTAGAGCACGATTTGAGGAGCGAGCCCCTTCGCGACCGCTGTGCGCGCGTAGTCCTGAGCGAACTGTTCGGCCATGCTGCCGCGTACGTAACGGGTCCAGCCGCCCAACGATACGATGGCGAGTGTGGCGGCCGGCATCGCGAGATGCGCTAAGCGAGACGGCCAGTCGAAGTTGGGCACGTCGATGACCTGAAGGCCGCCGACGGGAAACCAGTGAAGGTCCACGGCGAAGAACATGATCAGCAGCGTGCCGAACCAAAACGTCGGCATCGACCAGCCGACGAATACGAATATACTGGCCGCTGTATCGAAGGCGCTGCCTCTGCGCGCGGCTTGCTTTACGCCGAGGGGCAACGCGATGAGCAACGCGAGCAGCAGTGACGTCAGCATAAGGATGAGCGTTTGGGGCAGCCGTTGGGCGATGAGAGATCCCACTTGAGCTTGTCGGATGAAGGAGAAGCCCAAGTC
>JALYUR010000119.1 GCA_030853635.1 Vulcanimicrobiota bacterium
CTTCAAGCCTGCGCAGCTCCATAACGACGGCGACCTGTGGTCGCCGCAAGCATGATTAGGGGAACGCCCGAGCTTCTCGCAGCAGCGACTCAGCCCTGTCCGGCCGCTAGCTCAGCGCGCGCTCCCCCGCTTCGCGGAGGCATTTCGGTGCCGAGCGGCCGATATTCCCACTATGCGGTGGAACCGGCTGCCGCTGCGCTTAGGAGGCAACGCATGCAAGAACGCACGACTATAGTCAAAGACGGCGGCGGCGGATCGTCGACCGGTCTGATCGCACTCATCGCGGTCATCGTCATCGCCGCGATTGCTTTGCTAGTGTGGCGGCCGTGGACATCGTCGCCAACGACCAACAGCAGCACGACCCAGAACTCCTCGACGGTAACTCAACCGGCCAACCCCGGCGCAGGCGGCGCAACCCCCTAAACGCCCCCAGCGTTTTGAGTAGCGGCGTGGCGGATGGAAATCAACCGCTACGCTGCCTGCTCAATGCGGCTTTCGCTGGTGCAGGATGAAGTTATTGCCCTCGCTGTCCTGGCCGAAAGCCATGACGCAAACCGGCGTATCTTCCACGTGCTCCTCGATCTTTGCTCCGCGCGAGCGATAGTAATCGGCAGCAGCTCTCGCATCGTCGACCGCGAACATCACTCCATTGCCGGCCGTCCACGAGCCGTCGTCCATCTTCCAGAGGCCGAACGTCGTGCCGTCCGCCAGGGTGAACTCGCCGCCGCCCTCCATCTCGAGCGTCGGCTTAATCTGCATCACGTCGCGATAAAAGCCGATCGCGCGCTTGGGATCCTTCACCAGATAAGTTGTGATATCGATTCCCTTGATCGTGTTTGCGGCCATGGTGTCACCTCCGGCCGCCCGTTAAGACGATGCGGACGAAGACTCCTTTCGCGCCGCTGCGCCAAGAGCTCGGATCCTCTTCAGCTCCTGCTGGACCTCCAGGGTCTTAGGGTGTTCCAGACCCAACGTTTGCCGGGCAGCCGAAAGCCCACGTTCGACGCACTCCAAAGCTTCCCCGAACGATCCCTTTGCCGCTAACAACCCGCCGAGGTTTACCAATCCTTGCACCACGGAGGGGTGGTTGGGGCTAAGCGCCTTTTCCCAAGTCGTCACCGCTCGGCGCAGCAGTAGTTCGGCGGCGTCGTACTGTTGTTTATGCATGAGAACGTAGCCCAAATTGTTGACGGTCGCCGCGGTTTCTAGATGGTTGGGCCCCAATCCACGCTCTCTGATATCCAAGGCCCGGCGAAACATCTGCTCGGCCCCGCCGAGGTCTTCCTTATAAGCCAGCGCGTAGGCAAGATCGTTGAGCCCATCAGCGGTAGCAGGATGGTATCGTCCAAGCTTTCTTTGGCGAATGTCTAAAGCGCGACGTAAGAGCTGCTCGGCGCCGTCAAATTCTTGCTTATGAATGAGGACCAGGGCAAGGTCCAGCAACGTCGTCGCGACCTTCAAATCGTCTTCCCCGAGGCTGTGCTCGCGAATGCCAAGCGCTCGGCGCAACAGCGGATCCGCCGCGTCGTAATACCCATGGCGAGCTAGCATATAGCCCAGGTTGTTGAGGCTCTCGGCGGTTTCTAAATGGTCGGCTCCGAAGGCCGTTTCTCTGATGTTTAGAGCGCGACGACTCAGCTCTTCAGCGCGCTCGAATTGGCCCTTGCGAAAGAGGAGAGCTGCCAGGTCGCTGAGGGTTGAAGCGGTCTGCGGATGATCGCTGCCCCAAACTTCTTCACGCAAGGCGAGCGCTTCATCGAGCATATCCTGAGCTGCGTCGAGTTCACCGGCAAGCCCGCAAAACGCGGCGACGGCGCCCCAGGTATTGGCAAGCTTCTCGCGGTCATGCTCGGTACGACTCAGACGCTCGAGGCTGTCACCATAGATCCTCACCATGTGCCGGCGCTCGCCGACGAACAGCCAGTATTCGAGGATCTCGTATCGTTTTTGTTCCTCGCTGAGAGCCGCCAATGTCGAAGGAGCCGCTAAGAAGCCGCATAGACCGTCCAGGTCCCCAGCCTGCTGTAACTGCCATGGCAGTTCTTCGAAACGCCTGTCCGAATCAGGCTCTGTTCGGAAATAACTCCCTAGGCGCGCATGGAGCTCAGGCCGCGCTCGATCGAAATTGAGGTAGCGAGACTCCACCGCATCTCGCAAAAAAGCGTGAGAAAAAGCTAGCATTCCGTCGCGATCCATTAGGTGGTACTCGAGCGCCGCCAAGATCGTGGAGAGAGCCAGACGGGAGCAATCAGTGATAGCGATGATTTCTGATTCCTTTAGTCCTCGCCGGCTTGCCCAAAGAGCCGCCATCAGCGCGCGCACCATAGCCCGGCCGTGGTCTGACTCTAAGCGAACCAAAACTCGCTCGAATAGCTGACGCGGATCTGCTGAGTCCAGATAATGGTCGATATGAGGGTCCAATCTCTCGAAACTGCCGAACACCCTGAGTTCTTCCAGCAACGTGCGCAAAAACAGCGGATTTCCGCACTGCTGAGCGGTTGCGATGCGCTCGCGCTGCGCTGCCGTCAACGTCTTAGAGTACTTGGCGAGATAGCCGGTGACAAGTTGTTCGCGCTGTTTTGAGTCCAGCGGTTTCA
The DNA here is from genome assembly GCA_030853635.1 of Vulcanimicrobiota bacterium. GTDB lineage: Bacteria > Vulcanimicrobiota > Vulcanimicrobiia > Eremiobacterales > Eremiobacteraceae > Mawsoniella. The sequence continues at coordinate 2,598 of JALYUR010000119.1, forward strand.
GTCGCAACTGTTGCCACATGCGAGTATCGAGCGACCGCAAAACGCCGTCGTCCAATGTCGACACGATAAGACGCACGTTGGGAGGTAGGTAATCAGGCAGCCACGCCAGGTCCAGCCCGACCCCCTCCAGTTGGTTGAGGGCATCTATGACCAAAACCAGCTGTTCGGAGTCGACCCGCGCAAGCCACAGCCCGAACTCCTTAACTATGGCTTCGGGTCGGACCGGCAATTCGTCAACTAGCGCGTAGCGCTGCTTGATTTCGCTCATCACCCGACGGATGATGCCCGCTTCGTCTCCGCCTGCGGCACCGACAAAGTGGCTGATTACAAAGGAATCGGGGTCGCGCATCCAACGGCTCTGCGCCCAGTGAGCTAAAAGCGAGCTCTTGCCGCTGCCGGGCGCGCCTACAACCACGAGGCCGGGCGCATCGCCGGCGATGAAGTCGTCCAATCGGTCGACGTCCGATCTGTTTTCGACGTATGCCTGGCGTCGCGTAGCCGCGAACGCTTCATGAGCTCGGCGCTGCCGCTCGAGCGGGGAAGGAGCTTCGCGGCCTGGGAAATCTTCAGCGATGATAGCCATGAGATCGTCGTGAACCCACTGGCCGAGCGTCGATGCGTCTGAAAACCCTTCGCGGACCGCAAAATTGCTACGAATCCGACTCTTGAGCTTTTCCAACTTGTTGCGATCGGCCGCGCTCTGGTCGCTTGCCGGTTGGTCTTGCGGCGCGCGAAAGTAGAACAAGGCACGCGAACCGCCTGACGGGTAGCCAAGCACCCCGCGCTGCATCTCGATTTCCGTAAGACTCCAGCCGGACGATCGGGCCTCTTCCAGCCACGGCACGGCTTCGGCTGGCTTGGCCAACGCTTCCATTGATGCAGCGTCTGGAACCCACCCGTACCGGTCCGCCAAGATTCCGATGAAGTATGGGCGACAGCGATCGACCTCCCCCAAGCATACCCGCACCACGTTGCCTTGGCTGGCTTCCTCTTCGGTGATTCCCCATCTCAGATCGATCTCGGTGAAGGTCACGCCCCGTTCGAGGCAAAGCCGGCGCAAGCGTGGGAACACCTTCTTAACGAGATGCTCTCTTTCGCTGTGAAGATCGATGAAAGTGGACGAGACGAACACCCTGATCTCGGGAGCGACATAATTGCCGCTGACATCTTGCGGCGGCCTTCGAAAGAGCACCGACTTCACAGCGTCGGAATCTCCATGAGCGGAAGCCGCAGCGAGCGGGCGCGCGTCGCAAACTCTGCCGTCATATCTGTCCCACTTCGGCGTCTGCGGTCCCATACCACCACTGCTAGCACCGCTGCCCTCGCATGCTCGGCCATGCTCATCGCTTTAGCTAAAATGGCGCTGTTGACCGCCGCATAAGCCCGCTCCCGATCACTCTCAGACGGCTCGCTGTCGTTGAGGATGACAAGATCTCCCGCCCGCGCCGCTGCGTCAACCGCCCGATCGAAGCACGGTCCCCACTCGCCGGGGCGATCGACGACGGATGTCTCACGAAACAGGGCCCGTCTAAACGGCAGAATGACCGTCCGTTGCTGGAGCCCGACGCTCTGCGCCGCCTGCAGCGCTATTAGGTCGCAACCCGATGCGGCCGAACATACTAGGCCACAGGCATCTCGTTCCATGAAAAGCCTGCGAATCCGATCGTAAACCCAAGACGTGCGGGCTAGTGGAAAACGAGCGACGCGCTGGTCACAGTGGTCGATCCGACGGCCCGCCATCGCGATGATCCGCTTCACAGTCGCTTAGGCATCCGAGCTAGGAGTCTTGCCCTATCACAACTTGCCTTCAGAGGAAACCGGCGAAGTGCTCCGAGCTCACCCGAGCGGCCCCAAGCGCCGTGCCGATACGCTGCAGATCGCCGACGGCCGCGGTAGAATCCATCGCCATGACCTTGCGGGGGTCGATTGCGCCCAGGCCCAGCGCGCCGAGTCCGCCTGGCGACAGCTCCACGTTGTAACGAACGTAACTAAAAAGCTTGGAATCTAACGGGCCTTTGATTTTGCACATGTCGCCGACTTCCGAATCGATGAGATCCCCGCTGCGGCATTGGCCGAATATCCGACACAACACGTCTTGCTGCACTTTAGCGGCGTACATCAAAGCAGAGGGAATGGAGCCCGCATTGTATAGCACGTTCATCTGAGATGGCTTCAAGTCCGCGTTAGCTTGAGGCGCGATCCCAGTGCCGACCGACACCAGCAACATTTTTTCTTCGTTTGCCTCCCAGCACAGCCTGTACGGCTCGACCGTTGCCATGAGAAACAACAAGAAGGCTGGATTGTTATACGTGGTGACCGCACCGTCCAAAAAAACGAACTTTCTGCTCCCCATAGCGATCACTTCCGGCGGGAAGAAAAGCGGCGCCGCCGTGCAGGCGCGAAGGATCTGCCATAATGGGATATTGAGGTTGCAGTCTTGTAAGGTCGGATCGTTGAACTTCGCGCGTGGATTGTTGGACAAAGGCCAGGGCGAGTCGGTAGTAGCGTTGCGAAGGACTACCATAAGCAGAGTCTTCAAGCGATCGCTTCCGAGCGTGGTGTCTGCTCCGAGCTCCTTGCGAACCAAGCCGGCCAGCTTTTCTTGCCTATATTTGTAACGCAGGCGTTCCAGCAGACTTGCCTTATCGAACATCGCGTGGCTGTTCCGCAGAAAAAACGTCCGCAAATCTGCGACGGTCATGCCCCAGGAGATTGCGGCTGCCAACATCGCGCCGCTGCTCGTACCGGCGACGTAATCGAAGTAATCAGCCAGTAGCAGCCGCTCGTCGTTGAAGCGTTCACGCAAGATCCGCTCGATTTCAGCCAGCACCTCGATGGTGATAAGCGCGCGGATGCCGCCTCCGTCTAAGGCGAGCAGTTTTTTAGGGCCGGGTGAATCGGTTCGATCGCGAAATGACAATGACTTCATTGGTGCATCACGAGCCTAAACGGGTGCCTCTCGGCCTCCGGCCGCCGCCTGCGGCCCGACGGTGTACTTTGGATCGAGCGCCGACAGCGTTCCCGCCCGAAAGATGCTGAACCGTTCGAACAAGGTGCCGGCGAGAACGCAAGCTCCGGCGACCGCCGCCGCAGCCCGGTGCTTTGCGCCGAGCGCGCCGCCGACGACACTGCCTGCGAGCATCAGGCCGGTTGCCAGGCGCCCCAGCTTTGCGGGCGAGCCGATGCGGCATGGTTCGGCGAGGAAGTAGCCCAGCTCTCGTTTCATCCGCCGCGTTGCGAGCGCGCTTGAGAGGCAGCCCGCCAACATCGCATAGCGGGCAGCGCCGGCCGAACGCAGCGGAGTTACGAGCATGCCCCAGGCGCCGGCGCTGGCAGCCGCGCTCGCACCGAAGACCAACGGCAGACTGGTGCGCGCCTCGTGCCACACCGGAACGGCCGTGTCCGCGAGCAGCACACCGGTGTAAGTACAAAGCGCAAGCCCGCAAAGCGCCGCGGACCACTCGGCGCAACGTCCGAAGGTGTGGTACTTGTCGAGCAGATCGCTCGCCGCTGCCGCACCGGCGCAGGCGCCGAACGAAGTTAGTATCCACGAACCCATGTTCATCGGCGACGTCGGTTTGATGACCCGCAGCATGTTAAGGAATCGCTCCGGGCGGCCAAGATCGGCGATCAGCAGCGCAGGACTCACCACCGCTCCCGCCGCCGCCGCCAGCAGAGCGCGGCGTGCCAGAACTGTTTCACCGCGCGCTCGAGCGAAGGCCGCCAAGACCGACGAGGCGCCCGCGAGGCCTCCGACCCATAAGTACCAGCCGATTTCATCGGTCCAGACCGGCGCTTTGATGATCGGCCGGCCGTAGTACGACTGCAAGTCCTGTTCGCCGCCCGCGACCTCGGCGTTCAGCGCCGCACCCCGGCCATCGCCGCACCGAACATGACCGCCGCCACCATAGCGGCCGCCTTCGCCGCAGACAGCCACATCTGGCCTAAGTGGCGGGTCGTCACGGCGGGATCGGGCGGCAGGCCGTAGACCTGCGGTTCGTCGAGCAGCAGAAAGAAGGCGCCGAATCCGCCTACCCCATCCGTTTCATCCGCGCCATACAGCCGCGCGCTCGAATCGCATTCGCGCACGACGTCCAAACGCTCGCGCGCCCGAGCGCGCAGATCGGCCAGGGTTCCGAATTGGATGGATTCGGTCGGACAGGCCTTAGCGCACGCTGGGGTCTCATCGCCCTTGAGCCGGTCGTAGCACAGCGTGCATTTGGCTACCCGGCCGTCAGCCGGCTTGCGGTCCAGCACGCCGAACGGACATGCCGGGACGCAGTAGCCGCAGCCGTTGCATACGTCATCCTGCACGACGACGGTGCCGAACTCGGAGCGGAACAGCGCTCCGGTCGGACAGACGTCCAGGCAAGCCGCGTGAGTGCAATGCTTGCAAACGTCGGACGACATGAGCCAACGCCCATCGCGCTGCGGCGCGCCTCGAGCTTCGCCGGGTGGCGCTGGGGCGGCAAACTGCTCCACGAATGCGACGTGGCGCCAAGTCGAGCCGTCGAGTTGGCCGGTATTGTCGTAAGACTGCGCGGTGAAGTCCAGCCCGTCGGCGCTAAGCCCGTTCCACTCCTTGCATGCGACCTCGCACGCCTTGCAGCCGATGCACAGCGTCGTATCCGTGAAGAAGCCCAT
>JALYUR010000015.1 GCA_030853635.1 Vulcanimicrobiota bacterium
GCGTCGGAGATAGCGGTCAGGTTCGCATCGCCAGCGCGATGGTCAGCGGACCGGACGCTCAGATCGATGCCAGCGGCGTGGTGAACTTGCCGTCGCGCGGCAATTCACTCAGCGCTACGCTAAGCGGGACCGGAGCCGGCGACTTGGCCGCATTGTCGGGCAGCGCATCGCTGACCGGACGCCTGAGCGGTCCGTTCAGCGCGGCATTCGGCGCCGGCCAGTGGCTCGCGACGGCCAGCCTGCAAAGCTCGAACGCTTCAGTCGACGGAGTCGCCGTCAGCTCCGTCGATGCGACGATCGGCGGCGGTTCCACGGGCGTTCATCTGTATTCCGGCATCGCCGGTGTGGCCGGCGGGGTCGTCGGCGCAAGCGGCGACCTGCCGGGTCCAGACAGCAGCGGGCTGACCGTATTTGCTCGCGACATCGATGCGCGCGCTTTGCGGTCGGCCGGCGTGCCTTTGCAAAGCGGTACCATCAGCGGGCTAGGTACTCTGGCCGGGACCTTGTCGGCGCCGCAGCTGACTGCGGCCGCTTCGCTGCGCGGCGGGGCGTTGCGGGGTTATCCGCTGGCGGGCGACGTCGACGCCGACTACGATGGACGGACGCTGGCCATGCGCGATAGCCGCGCGAGTTGGGGCGCTAACTCCGTGGCCGTGCGCGGTTCGATCGTCGGTCTGGGCGGCGGTCGGCCCCCAAGCTCGGCTGTGCTGGCGCTAGCCGCGGCTGTCGACCAGGCCGACCTAGCAAGTCTCAGCGCTTCGTTCATGCCCAAGAGCACCGCGCTGACCGGCAACGTTTACGGCGCTGTGCGCATCGGCGGCACTATCGGCACGCCCTCGCTCGGCGGCGTCATGTCGGCGGACGCCGGCACTTTGCGCGGCGTTCCCTTCGAGGATCTGCACGCATCCCTGCGCGCGAGCGGGCATACTGTCGGCGTCAGTCGGGGCGGCGTACGCGTCGGCACCTCGCAACTGCGTTTTTCCGGCACCGTAGCGCCGCAAGCCGTCGATCTAAGTGTCCAAAGCCCGCACCTCGACCTCTCCGACGCTAACGATTTCTTCGAGGGCCGGGATGTTTTCGACGGCGTCGGCCAGGCGCGCCTGGAGCTGGCATCTTCCGCCGGCGGCGTGCACGCCAACGGATACGTGCGGTTGGAGGACGCGCAATTCGCGCATCTGCTGCTGGGAACCGTAGGGGCTGCGTTTTCGACGGTGGATCGAGCGATCGTCGTCGACGTCCATCAGCAGGGCGCGATCGGATCGACTACACTGCGCGGCGACGTGACCTTTGCGCCGAGCCGCGGAACTTTTCCGGCGTTCAACACCGCGCGGTACGATGCCCAAGCGCAGGGGCGCGATATCGACATCGGCATACTCGCTGCGCTGCTCAACGCGCAGGACGCCGGCATCGCGGGCAAGTTGAGCGTGGAGGGGCGAGCCCAAGGCAGCGCCGGCAGGCTGTCGGGCGTGGCGGACTTTCGGGTGCGGGATGCGATCGCGGCGAACGTGCCGATCCGTCAGCTTGATGGTTCGCTGCGAAGCGACGGGAGCAGCATCGACGTACCCCGTCTGACCGTTGCGCTGGATGCGGCAACTGTCGAAGGCCGGGGCCGCTATGGGCCGGGCGGCCGAGTCCAAGCCCATGCGACGGTCACGGCGCGCGACTTGAGTTCGTTGAGCACGCTGCTGAAGTCGCCGGGCGCCCTTTCGGGCGCCGCCCTAGCGACGCTCGACTTGGACGGCACGCGCACGCGTCCACGGCTGCGCGCCGCGCTGAGCGCCGGTCCCGGCGCATTGCGCGGCATCGCGTACGATACGCTCAGCGCTGCAGCCGCCTATGCGCCGGGTCGGGTGAATATATCCGGCGCGACGTTGCAGCTAGCCAAAAAGAGCGGTGCTGTGAGTCTCGCCGGCTCGATACCAGTGCGGCTGGCGCCCTTTGGGATTGGGCCGGCCGCGCAAAGCATCGCGTTGCAGCTGAAAGCCGACGATGTTGATCTGTCGACGTTCAATCCGCTGCTCGGGGACGCAGCCAATTTGGGCGGCAAGTTCAACGCGCAAGCCACCGCGAGCGGCCGCGCCGGCAGTCCGGAGCTGGCCGGTTCGGCCAGTCTTGCAAACGCATCGGTCCACTCACGGTTCGACAGCGTTCCGATCACCGGCATCAGCGCCAATGCGGCGTTCGCCCACGATTCGCTCACCCTCAATCGGTTGCACGGGACTTTGGGCCGCGGTTCGCTCGACGTGCGCGCCACTGCGCGGCTGGTTCCCAGCAAAACGGCCGACGCGCCTGGATTTCGCTATTCCGCCGCGGTCGCGCTCAAGGACGCGGCCGCGAACATCCCCGGCTATTTCAACGGCGTCGTAAACGGCAGCCTCAACTTGTCGCCCGGGGATCAGGCGCCGTCTTTGACCGGCACGGTCGCCCTGTCCGATACGCAGATACCCTTTGCTTCTATCCTCGCGCTGGCGACCGGCCGCAAAGACTCCTCCGGCGCGCCTCCACCGATAGTCCCCGGCGTGCCGCCGTTGCGCCGCGGCCACACGATCGTATACGGCGGGGCGCTGTACGGCAACGAACCGCACGTCGTGAAGGCTACGCCGCCGCCGACCGGCGCTTCAGCGTCGCGCCGGGGGCCGCCGCCGATCGACCTGGACGTCATCGCCCAAGCCAACAAGGACGTCAAGGTGACCGGAATCGTCGACGTCACGACGATGGGCAGCGTCGCCGTGGTCGGCACGACCGCGGCGCCTCAGCTCGCTGGAGCGTTTTACGCCGTGCGTGGCCAGGTCGGCGCATTCGGCACCAACTTTCGCGTTGCGCGCGGCACGGTGACTTTTGACCCCGACCAGGGGTTGCTGCCGACGATAGATGCGCAGGGCAACACCTACACCTCGAATACGGCGATCACCGTTACAGTGAGCGGCCGCGTCGACCACCTGAACATCGATCTGCAATCGGACCCCTCTCTGCCGCGCGATCAAATCATCGCACTGCTCCTGCACATCCCGCAGCTCAATTCGGCGCTGGCGGGCGGTACTTCCGGCGGCTCGACGCAAAACGGTTACGGTCAAGTCGCGCAAAACCTGCTCAACGCCCAGCTATCCAGCCGGCTGCTGAGCCCGCTGACCAACGCGCTGGCGCAATCGCTGAATATTTCGGAGATCGATTTGACCTTCGATGCCCAAGGCCAAGCCAATCTGCAACTGCGCAAACAGTTCGGGGCGCGGACATATGCGATCTATTCCAACACCTTCGCAATACCGGCCTCGCAGAGCGTCGGCTTTGCGTACGATCTGACCGACGTGCTCGCGATAGAGTTCTTGCAAAACGTCTCGCCGATCGATGCGTCTCAACTGACCAGCCCGCGGACCGCGACTATAAACATCCGCTACCGGTTCCGCTAGCCCGAAAACCGGCGCGGGGGCGGATGCTCGCGGCGCAGAACCAGCCCGCAGCCCATGTCACTACAGCTTTTTCATCCGCTCGTCGGGCGCTGGTTCGAATCGAAGTTCGCGGCCCCGACCGAGCCGCAATTGCTCGGCTGGCCGGAAATCCGCGCGCGCCGCGACGTGCTAATAGCAGCCCCGACCGGCTCGGGCAAGACGCTCGCGGCGTTTTTGGGCTGCCTCGACGACCTCGTTCGCCAGGCCGCCGCCCAAAAGCTAGCCGACCGGATGCACGTCCTGTACGTGTCGCCGCTCAAAGCACTGAGCAACGACGTGCGCAAAAACCTCGAGGCGCCGCTCGCCGAGATGCGAGCGCTGGCCCAAGCCGATGGCCTGGACCTCGCGCCCATCCGGACGGCTTTGCGAACCGGGGATACGACGGCCGCCGATCGCCGCCTAATGCTCGCGCGCATACCTCACATCTTGGTCACGACGCCGGAGTCATTGTTCATCCTGCTCACCGCCGAGGGGTCGAGACGGCTGTTGCGCACCGTTTCGACAGTGATCGTCGATGAGATACATGCGGTGGCCGACGACAAGCGCGGTTCGCATCTGGCCTTGTCTTTGGCCCGGCTCGATCACCTCATCGGCCAAAGCGGCGCGCCCAAGCCGCAGCGCATCGGCCTGTCCGCGACGATGAATCCCATAGAAGAGGTCGCGCGCTTCCTCAGCCCCGAGGTCAAGGTCATCGACGTCGGCCGGCGCCGCCCCATGGATATTTGGGTAGACGTCCCCGACGACGAGCTCGGTGCGGTCGCCAGCAAAGAGATGTGGGCCGACACCTACGATCGGCTTGCGCGGCTGATCGAAGCTCATCGAACTACCCTGATCTTCGTCAACACGCGCCGGCTTTCGGAACGCGTCGCCCACGCGCTGCGAGAACGTTTGGGGGAGGGCGTGGTGCTGCCCCACCACGGGAGCCTGGCGCGCTCCATCCGTCTGGAGGCCGAAGATCGGCTCAAGAGCGGTCAGCTGAGGGCCATGGTCGCGACTGCGTCGCTCGAGCTCGGCATTGACATCGGTTCGATAGATCTCGTCGTTCAGCTGGGCTCGCCGCGCGCTATCGCCACCGCGCTCCAGCGCATCGGCCGCTCGGGTCACTGGGTCGGCGCAAAGCCCAAGGGCATTCTCATACCGGCGACGCGTGACGAGTTGATAGAAGCTGCGGCGGTCGTCAGAGCGGTGCGCGGTGGTGAGATGGACAGGCTTTCGATCCCGCAAGCGCCGTTGGATATTCTCGCTCAACAGATCGTGGCCGCCGCTGCGGTTGAGGACTGGGACGAGCGCGCGCTTTACGCCATGATCAAAGCTGCGTACCCATATCGCAACCTGAGCAGCCGCGATTACGAGTCGGTGCTCGAGATGCTCTCCGAGGGCGTGGCGGTATCACGCGGCCGCGCCGGGGCCTTCTTGCATCGCGATCGCGTGAACGGCCGCGTGCGGGCGCGCCGGGGCGGCAGGCTGGCAGCCATCACGTGCGGCGGTGCCATTCCGGACAACGCTGCGTATTCGGTCGTCGTCGAGCCGGAGGGTCACGTCGTCGGCACGCTGGACGAAGACTTCGCCGTGGAGAGCATGGCCGGCGACATCTTCTTGCTCGGCATCAATTCTTGGAAGGTGCGCCGCGTCGAGCCCGGCCGGATTCGAGTCGAGGACGCGCGCGGCGCTGCGCCGTCGATCCCGTTTTGGAACGGTGAGGGGCCCGGCCGCACCGCGGAGTTGTCGCGCGAAGTGTCGGCCGTCCGCGCCGAGATAGACCGCATCGTCTGCGCGCAGGGCGCCGCTGCCGCTTTAGACTTTCTCATGCGCGAGTGCGGCTTGAATCGGCCGGGCGCGGAACAAGCGGCGGCTTACGTCATCGCGGGCAAACAGATGCTGGGCACGGTGCCGTCGCACGACGCGGTGGTCGCCGAGCGTTTCTTCGACGAGGCCGGCGGCATGCAGTTGGTGCTGCATGCGCCGTTCGGAGCGCGTATCAACCGCGCGTGGGGGCTTGCGCTGCGCAAGCGCTTTTGCAGGTCTTTCAACCTCGAGCTTCAGGCGGCCGCGACCGACAACGGCATCGTCATCTCGCTCAGCGAGCAGCATGCCTTCCCGCTGGAATCCGTCTTCGAGTTTCTCAAGGCCTCAAGCGTCGAGCACGTGCTCACTCATGCGATGCTCGCATCGCCGCTTTTCACGGCGCGCTGGCGTTGGAACGCAGCCCGCGCGCTTGCGATCTTGCGCTATCGCGGGGGCCGCAAGGTGCCGGCCCCGATCCTGCGGATGAAAGCCGACGATCTCATGGCCGGGGTGTTTCCGGATCTGGCAGCTTGTCCGGAGAACTTGACTGGCGAAATTCGCATCCCCGACCACCCGCTCGTAAACCAGACGATCCGAGATTGCCTGCACGAGGCGATGGATCTAGATGGGCTGCGCGATGTTCTCGCGGGTATAGAGCGGGGCGAGATCCGCACGCTGGCGATCGACCTGGCCGAGCCGTCGGTTTTCTCGCACGAGATCCTAAACGCGCATCCCTATGCGTTTCTCGACGACGCGCCGCTCGAGGAGCGCCGCTCGCTGGCCGTCCAGTTGCGCCGCACGCTGCCGGCCGATATCTCGGCAGCCGACGGGGTCTTCGACTCGAGCGTCATCGCCCAAGTAAGCGAAGAATCGTGGCCCGTCGTGCGCGACCCCGATGAGCTGCACGACGCGCTGCTGACGCTGGTCGCGCTGCCGCCCGTGCCGCAATGGACGAGCTATTATTCGTCGCTGGAGTGCGCCGCACGCGCGACGACGTTACGGACTGCCGGAGCTTGCTTGTGGGTGTCGGCCGAAAGGCTCAGCGTCGCGCTGACAGCTTTTCCCGGTGCCGACTTCCAGCCGCGCATAACGGCGGTGCCGGCGGCGCAGGGGCCTGTGGCCGACCGCGAGAGCGCCGTCGCGGACTTGGTGCGCGGCTGGCTGGAGAGCGGCGGTCCCGTGACCGCGACGGAGCTTGGGGAGCGCTTCCACTTGGAGCGCTCCGTCGTGGAAGGCGCATTGCTGCGCATCGAGGCCCAAGGGCAGGTGCTGCGCGGCCACTTCAGCGCGGGCGAAAAAGTGCAATGGTGCAATCGGCGGGTCTTGGCACGCATCCACCGGCTGACGCTGGGGCGGCTGCGGCGCGACATCGAACCAGTGAGCTCCGCGCAGTTCGTGCGCTTCCTGTGTCGCTGGCAACACGTCGCGCCGGGCACCCGGCTGCACGGCGTCGACGGCACTCTGCAGATCATCCGCCAACTGGAAGGCTACGAGATCGCGGCGGCGGCTTGGGAAACCCAGGTTTTGCCTGCGCGCGTCGCCCGCTACCGGCCCGAATACTTGGATCAGTTGTGCGGTTCCGGCGAGGTCGTGTGGGGGCGCCTGTCGCCGCATCCCGCTTTCGGGATCCAGGGCGACGGTGCGCCGCGCCGCGTGAGGCCCACTCGGGCGGCCCCCATAGCGCTTTGCTTGCGCGAACACGCCGCTGCTCTGGCCGGTGCGTCCAGCTGCGAGCCGATGGAGGCGCTTTCTGCGACCGCGCGCAGGCTGTTGGCGGAGCTGCGCGCGCACGGCGCTTTGTTCTTCGCCGACATCGTTCGGGCAGCGCAATGCCTGCCCAGCGAAGCCGAGGACGCGCTGTGGGAGTTGGTCGCGGCCGGACTCGTGACGGCCGACGGCTTCGATAACTTACGATCGCTGATCAATGCCAAGCGCCGGCTGAACGTCAAGGCGCGCAATCGGCGCCGTCCGCGCAACACGAGCGGCCGCTGGGCGCTGCTGCGCCGTGCAGCGCCAAGTGACCCGGATGCGCAGGATTGTGCGCGCCGTCTGTTGGCGCGCTGGGGCGTCGTGTTCCGCGATCTTATCGCGCGCGAAACGCTGGCGCCGCCCTGGCGCGAACTCTTGGTGGCGCTGCGCCGCATGGAAGATCGCGGCGAGATTCGCGGCGGCAGGTTCGTGTCCGGCTTCGTCGGCGAGCAGTTCTGCCTGCCCGAAGCGCTGGATTTGCTGCGTGCGCTGCGACGCGGGGAGAATTCGGGGCTGGCGCCAGTCGACGCGCCGCTGCGCGTCAGCGCCGCCGACCCGCTCAACCTTACGGGGATCATCCTTCCCGGCGAACGCATAAGCGCGTCCGGCGGCGCGACGGTCGGCATCGCGATGGCTTCGGCAGCAGGCCAAACCGCTATGGTCGGCTGACTAGGCGAACTTCGTGCCGGCGCCGGCGCGCGACAGTTATAGCGAATAACCCCGACATCGTTGCGGCGCGGAGGATTTTAGCGCGCGCCGCTGCGATAGCCGCACTATCCGCACTTCGTCGCGTCGTTCCGAAAGGACCGTAAATGCGCCCGCCTTTTTTCCGCGTCGTCTTTTTCTTTATGCTTTCGCTCTTGTTAGCCGCGCAGGCTCACGCGGCGCCTAAGACGCCGGCGCCCCGCATCCGCACCGCGACGCCCAAGCCCGTGCAACCCTTCGAGCACCTCGCGTGGCGCTCGGTCGGCCCAGCGCTTTCAGGCGGCCGTGTTTCGGCGGTGGCGGGAACCGACGCTGATCCCGCTTTGTACTATATGGGAGCGGCGGGCGGCGGCGTGTTCAAGACGACGGATAACGGCAACAGCTGGCAGGCCGTTTTTGAAAAGCAGCCGGTGGCGGCGATCGGCGCGATTGCGATCGATCCCAAGAACAAGGAGGAAGTCTGGGTCGGCACGGGCGAGGCCAATCCGCGCAACGACGTCTCCTACGGCAACGGCGTCTATCAGACGACCGACGGCGCCAAGACTTGGAAGCATCGCGGGCTCGAGGGCAGCTCGCAGATATCGAAGATCTTGATCGACCCGCGCGATCCGCGCATCGTCTTGGTCGGCGCCCTCGGCAGCCCGTTCAAGGACAGCGCGCAGCGCGGCGTCTACCGCACGGCTGACGGCGGCAAGAGCTGGCAGAAGACGCTGTACGTCGGGCCGCAAAGCGGCGTGTCCGACATGGCGTGGGATCCAGCCCATCCGGACGTCGTCTATGCCGGCATCTGGCAGTATCGGCGCATCCCCTGGGATTTGAGCAGCGGCGGTCCCAACGACGGACTATACAAGTCCAGCGACGGCGGCCGGAGCTGGAAGAAGCTGCAGGGTCACGGACTGCCTTCAGGACTCATGGGCCGCATCGGCGTAGCGGTGGCCCCGACCAGGCCCAACCGCGTCTATGCCGTCATCCAGTCCGAACGCGGCGTGCTATGGCGCTCGGACGACGCCGGCAACAGCTGGCGCCTGATGACTGCCAACACGCTTGTGACTCAGCGGCCGTTCTACTTCAGCCACATCTACGTCGACCCGACGAACGCCGATCACGTTTTCAGCTTGGCGCTTTTCTTGGCGCAGAGTAAAGACGGCGGCCGGACGTTCAACCCCATCGATGAGGCGCCGCATGGCGACATGCACGTCATGTGGCTGGCATCGGACGGCAAGCGGATGGCGCTCGGCAACGACGGCGGCATCGATTTCTCGCACGACGGCGGCAAAACTTGGTTTTGGGACCTCAACGTCGCCATCGGCCAGATCTACCATCTAGGCTACGACACGCAGACGCCGTACAACCTATGCGGGGGGTTGCAGGACAACAGCGCGTTCTGCGGCCCTTCCAACAGCCTGGACCCAAGCGGAATCCACAACCGCAACTGGTTCTTGGTCAACGGCGGCGACGGCGAATGGATTTGGCCGGATCCGTTGGACCCCCACTTCATTTGGAACGACACGGAAAACGGCGCACTGGGCATCTACAACACGGCGACTGGAGAAAACGTCGACATCTCGCCTTATCCGCGCGACACTAACGGCATCGCAATAGCTGGTCTGCCCTGCCGCTTCAACTGGGACTCGCCGATCGCGTTTTCGCCGCACGATGGGCATGTGGCGTACTTCGGCGCTAACGTCGTGTTCTCGACGCGCGACCGCGGGCAGCATTGGAGCGTGATCAGCCCTGACCTCACGCTCAACGACAAGTCGCATCAGCAGGTGTCCGGCGGGCCGATAACGCTCGACGTGTCGGGCGCCGAGTTTTCGGACACGATCTTGGACATAGCGCCGTCGTCCAAGGAGCCGGGGCTGATTTGGGTAGGCACGGACGACGGTTTGGTTCAGCTCACTCGTGACGGCGGCGCGCACTGGTCCAACGTCACCATGCCGGGCGTGCCGCCCTACGGCCGCGTGGAAGCGGTCGAGCCGTCGCCGCATGCGCCGGGAACCGCTTTTGCGGTCGTGGACCGTCACCGGTCTGGAGACAACCGGCCTTATCTGTTCGCAACCGATGACTACGGCAAGAGCTGGCGTTCGATTGCGGCAAATCTGCCGGTCGACCAGTACGTCCGCGTCGTGCGCCAAGATCCACACAACCCCGACATCCTTTACGCCGGCCTGGAACAGAGCGTCTGGGTGTCTTTCGATCGCGGCGCGCGTTGGGAAAGCCTGCAGCTCAATCTGCCCACGGCGTCGGTGCGTGATCTGCGCATCCATCCGCAGGCAAACGATCTGATCGCGGCAACCCACGGGCGATCGCTGTGGATACTAGACGATCTCAGCGCGCTTCAGCAGTACGATACCGCTAAGGCGGCGGGGACGTATCTGTTCGCGCCACGCACGACGTACCGGTACTGGCAGTCGAGCCCTCAGCAGGCCGACCCGACCAGCTGGGCCGGTGACAATCCCGATTACGGCGCGCTGCTGAGCTTTTATCAGGCCAAGAAGTCGTCAAGCCCTCCGGCCATCGATATCATCGACGTCGGCGGCCGGGTCGTGCGCCACCTCGCCGGCACGCACGAAGTTCACGGCAAGCCAAAGCCGTACGTGCCCAACGAAGTCGGCGTCAACCGGATGGCTTGGAACCTTGCCGAAGACCCGCCGGTGAAATGGAACGGCACGCCCAAATGGAACCGCGGACCCGACGACGGCCCCGAAGCGGTCCCCGGCGTCTACACAGTGCGCCTGCGCGCAAACGGCGTCACCCTCGACCGCACGCTTGACGTCAAAGCTGATCCGCGCCTTGCGTGGACCCAGGCGCAGGCAATACAGCGGCACGATTTCTTGGCCGCTCAGTTCGCGCAGCTGTCGCACATCGACGAAGCTCTCAACGCGATCGCCGCTATCGACAAGCAGCTGCCCTCCAAAATCGCGCAACTGCGAAAAGCCGGGGCTGCCGGCGCCGCGATCGACGCTGCCCAAGCGCTATCTCGTCAAGCCGCGGCGCTCAAAGCGACGCTTACGTCGAATCCTCAAAACGAAGAAGATTCGATCACGATGGCTGACAAGCTGCGCGAGCGCCTTCAGGGCGTCGCGTTCGGGCTGGGCGGGTCATTCGGTCCACCGCTTGCGCCGCTCAAACAGCAGGCCGATGAGGTGCGCGTCCAATACGAGGCGGCTATGGCGTCGTACGCTCAGTTGCGCACTGCGCTCGCTGCGGTCAACGCCAGGCTCAGCGCGGCACACGTCGGGCCGCTCCGCGTATGAGTTGAGCGGTAGAATTTAGTCTGCGTCCGCCGCTAAGGCGCGCACCGGCGGCGCGGCCAACAAGCGCTCTGCCCCTTGCATTCCGACGATGGCCAGGCCGACGAACAGGGGCGCGTATTCGGCGACGTGGGCGGCCAGGGACGCTTCGGCTGCGTAACCGAGTATCCCAAAGGATAGCCAGCACACCAGCCCGATCATCACCGGCCGAAGCTGGCCGCTGAAGACGCCCGGGATGAGCGGCAGCAGCGCCGCGAAGACCGTGATGTACCACGGGTAGACGCTGGGCGTCAGCAACAGGTATGCCAAAACGACGAGCGCCGTCGTGGCGACGAGGTCGGCGCCGCGTGTGCGCGCGTAGAACGCGATAGCCACGCAAGCCGCGAAAACGGCAGCGCATACTCGGGTTCCCAAGATGAGGTGCAGCGTATCGTTTTGATGGTAGCCGGTGACGAACGCCGATAGAAATCCGAAGACGTTGGGATCCCACAACACGAACGGCACGTAGGCGAGCACGACGATGCCGAAACAGGCGCCCGCCCACTTCCAAGCCGCCTGGCGTGGGAAAAACGCCGGAATGAGCGCCAGCGGATAAAGCTTGACTAACACGGCTGCCGCCAGGGCGAGCGCTGACCCGAGCCGGCCGCCGCGGTCGTAGATGTAAATGGCCGCCAACAGTGCGGCCACGCACCAAGCCTCTTCGTGCCCGCTCCAGGCGAACTCCAAGATGACGAGCGGGCTCCAGCCGTACAACGCCGCCCGGCCTGCCGGCACGCCGCGCTGACGCAGTGCGAGCACGAGCAACCAAAGCGCGCCGAGGTCTCCGATCTCGACCAGTGTCTTGATGCCGAGCAGACCGGAGTTGTCCAGCTTGTCCGCGATCGCGAACAACGCTAAATCCAGTGGAGGGTAAATGGACGGCGCCCAGTGCCAATAGATGTACTGGTAGAGCCAGTCGAGCCGCAGCCAATGCAGCATCGGATTGTCGGGTGCGACTACATACGGATTGAGCCCGTTCAGCAGCTCGCGGCCATCCCACAGATAACGATAGGCGTCGGTGGATAAAAACGGCTGTTTCAGCAAGAACGGCGCTCGGGCGACGACCGCCACGACGATCAGCAGAAGCAACGCGGCCGAGTCGTCGCGGCGCCACAAAGCGGCGATGCCGACGAGCGCAGACACCGATAACCCGATGTACGCGGCGACGGCCAGCTGAGGCTGGTCCCCGACCGAGTGGATGGACGCGAGCAC
Source organism: Vulcanimicrobiota bacterium (assembly GCA_030853635.1). GTDB lineage: Bacteria > Vulcanimicrobiota > Vulcanimicrobiia > Eremiobacterales > Eremiobacteraceae > Mawsoniella. The sequence continues at coordinate 12,191 of JALYUR010000015.1, forward strand.
TATAGCCGAAGCGACCAGGCACAAGGCTGCAAGCCACGGTAGTCGAACGGGGGGCGAACCGTTGCGATTCAAACTCTGCACAATATGGGCACTGCGTCCGCAAACCCTGCGGCCAAAGACGTGCAGCCAGCCCGGCTAAACGCGGGACCGACTGCGCCGAAGTATCGACTTCGGCCGATGAAGAATAGACAAGCAATGAAAGGGCCCTCCATGCTGTACTCGATGGCCAGGCGCCATGCCGTCGTCTTCGTCTTCATAGCGATGTACGGACTGTGCGCAGTGGCGGTCGAGACGGTCATGGAGCTCGTCGAGCGCGGCGGTCCAAAGGCGGCATGGGTAGGCGGCGATGCTTGGGCGTTGCTGCTGGCCGCTGCCGCGCTGAGCGCGCTGCTAGTCGTCGACGCTTTGCCGAAATGGGACATGCGCCGCCAGCTAGACCGTCTGCCCTTTGGCGGCCGCGGCTGGCGCTTCATCGCTTTGTCGGCGAGCATCCAACTAGCTATCGGACTGCTTTCGCAGGTCGGATCCAACGACGGGGACGGCGGGAGTGACGTGGGCGGATCGCTGGTCGTCATCGTCATGATGGCGCTGCTGAGTTGGTTGTTCATGCGCGTCATAGGCCAGCTGATGCCGCGCCTGGCCGCCGCTATGCGGCCGTTGCGGTTGCGGCCTCATCGGCCCCGCGCGTGCGCTCCGCTTCCCTGCGCTGTCGTCTTCGTCGCAGGCTACAGCGCGTGGCCGCCGGCGCTTTTCAATCGCCCTCCGCCTTAATCTCGCTTAACCCTCCTCCTTTTCTTTTTTGAGTTTGCGTCCGCGAGCCCGGATATGGGATGCGCGTAGCATTGGAGTTCGAGCATGGCAGCACGAGCCGCTTTGGTATTGGCATGGACGTAGGCAGGTTCGCGCAGCGCCACGATAAGGTGCTCCTGTTCGCCGTCGCGGCGCTAGCGGGGTTGGGCGTTTACGCATACGTGAACACGCCGCAAAGCATCTTTCCGACCATGAGTTTCTCGCGCATCGACGTCGTCGCCGACGCCGGTCAATTGCCGCCGGATCAAACGCGCGTAGCCGTGACCCAGCCGCTTGAGCGGGTCTTCCAAACCCTGCCCAACGTCATCGAGGTACGCTCGACGTCATCGCAGGGCTCGTCGGAAATCGTGATCGGTTTCGATCCTAAAACCGATCCGCGCATAGACCTAGAATACACGGATCAGGCCCTCGGCCAGATGCGCTCGACCCTGCCCGCCGGCGTCAGCGTCTCTGCGGTCATCGTCAATCCCAACAGCGAGCCGGTGCTGTCGTACGCGCTCACATCCACGACCCTTTCCCAGGCGGTGCTGCGCGAGTTCGCCCAGCGTTCACTGCTGCCCGCGTTCGCCGGCGTGCCGGGGCTTGCGCGCATGTCGATCGCCGGCGGTCCGCAACGCGAGTTCCATGTAATGCTCGACGCGGCGGCGCTGGCAGCGCACAACGTCTCGGCGGCGCAGGTTCAGACTGCGCTGTCAAATGCCAACGACGTGCGCGCCGTCGGGCTGGCCAATCACTTCTTCCAGCGCTACGTGCTGGTAGTCGACGCGTCGCTGCATGACGCTCGATCGATCGGGGACGTGTTGGTACCGCTGCCCCAAGGCGCGGGAGTGCCGATCCGCGCGCTCGGCCAAGTGAGTCTAGGGGTTGCGCCGGCAGTCAACGCCACATCTTATGACGCGCGCCCGGCAGTCATCTTAAACGTCTACGGACTGGCCGGCGCTGATGCGGTTCGGCTGGCGACGGCGTTTGCCGCGCGCATGGACGATGTCAAACGCCGCCTTCCGCTTGGAACGGCGATCGATCTGTTCTGGAACCAGACCACTTTGATCGTCGAATCTCAACGGGCGCTGCGCGACGCGATACTGCTCGGCGCGCTCTTGGCCGTGCTCGTCATCCTGGCGTTCTTGCGCAACCTGCGCATCACGCTCGTCGCGGCGGCGATAATCCCGCTCGCGATGGCGATCACGATCCTCGTTCTCAATCGGGCCGGCCAGACGCTCAACTTGATGAGCGTCGGCGGCCTGGCGGTCGCGGTAGGCTTGATAATCGACGACGCGATCGTGGTGATCGAGAACATAGCGCGCAACCTGCGCGAGCGCCCGCACGAATCGATGCCGGCGGTCGTGCGCGCGTCGATGGCTCAGATCGCGGCCCCAATGGCCGCGTCCACCGCGACAACGGTCGTGGTGTTCCTGCCGCTGGCGCTGCTTTCGGGCGTGCCGGGGTTTTTCTTCAGGGCGCTTGCGTTTACGCTGGCATCATCGCTGATCGTCTCGCTGTTCCTAGCTTTGTTCGTCGCCCCGACGCTGGCGACGCGTTTTCTCGGAGACGCGGGCCAGGCCAAAGAGGATCACGGCTTCCTAACTCGGCTGCTGGAGAGCTACGATCCGCTGCTGCGCTGGGCGCTGTCCAACCGCCGCGCCGTCTACGCCATTTCGGCGGGCGTGCTCGTGCTGACCGTCGCGATCATGGCGCGGTTGCCGAGCGATTTCTTGCCCAAGATGGACGAGGGAAAGTTCGAACTGGCCTACACGCTGCCGGTCGGAACGACCTTGGCCGCAAGCGATGCGGCTGCGACCAAGATGGAAAAGATCTTGCTGCGCAACCATGCGGTCGCAGCCGAGGGACGCTTCACGGGCATCGACACGAACGGATTCTCGCCGTTGCCGCAAAACCGCGGCCTGGTGCGCGTCACGCTCTTGCCGCGCGGTCGGCGGCCGTCCTACGACGCCATCAGCGACGACTTGAGGGACCGTCTAGCTGCCGCGGTGCCCGCCGCGCGACTCGAACTGCATCAAATCCTCGAGGACATGGTGAACGATCTTTCCGGGACCCCCGCGCCGATCGAGATAACGATCGCCGGCGACGATCAGCGCAAGCTGGTCGCGCTCGCCGACCAGATCGCTACGAAGCTTAAAGACGTGAACGGGACCGTCGATCAGTTCAACGGCGTCACCTACGACGACCCCGTGCTGCGCATCGCGCCGGATGGCACTCGCATGGCGGCGCTGGGACTCAGCCCTGACGATATCGCAAGCTCGGTGGCTGCCGGTTCTCAAGGCACCATCGCCACCCAAGTGCCCGGCACCGCCAATCTCATTCCCGTGCGCGTCGCGCTCGCCGGCCGGACAGATGCTTTTAACAGCTTGGCCGATGCTCCGGTGGTCGCGGGCGCGGGCAGCGCTTCGCTCGGCGATGTCGCGCGGCTGCGCCAGGAACCGCTGTCTTCTGACATCAACGAATTGAACGCTTTGCGCGTGGTGCGCGTCACGGCCAATATCAGCGGAGCTAGCCTATCGGCGGTCGTCGGCGGCGTCAAGACGATGCTGCGCGGCGTGGCGCTGCCGCCCGGATACAGCGTCACGATCGGCGGCCAATACAAGGCGCAGCAGTCGTCCTTTCGCGAGTTTTCCGCGGTGATCGTCATCGCCGTCGTGCTGGTCTTCGCGGTCATGCTGGCGACTTTCGGGTCGTTCCGCCTGCCGCTCGTGGTCTTGACCGCCATTCCGCTTGCCTCCATCGGCGTGGCCTTAGCTTTGCTCTTGACGCACACGCCGCTCAATGTCTCGTCGTTCATGGGTCTGCTGCTCTTGGTGGGCATCGTCGTCAAAAACGGAATTCTCCTGATCGACGTGGCCAACAAGCGCCGGCATAGCGGGGATGACGTGGCGAGCGCGTTGGTAGCGGCCGGTCACACGCGATTGCGCCCGATCGTCATGACCACGCTTGCGGCGATCGGGGGACTGCTGCCGCTGGCGGCCGGCATCGGCTCGGGCGCCGAAATGGAAAGGCCGCTTGCGATCGCCGTCATCGGCGGCCTGTCGACCGCGACCGCGTTCACCCTGGTGCTCATACCGGTCTTGTACGCCGGCTTCGTCGGTGGCGACGAGCTCCGGCGCGTTGAGGAGGCAGCATGATCGTATTCGCCGCGGCTACGCTTGCGACGGCGTTGACCGCAGCGCGGGGCGCGCAAACCGTTCCGCTTTCCTTTGAGGGACTCAGCTTGAGCGCCGCGCAGAGCCAAGCCGTGGCTGAGTCGCCCGAGGTGGCGGCCGCGCGGGCGCGGTTGATGTCGGCGGGCGCCGTCTTGCGCCAACAACGCGGCGCGCTCGGGCCATCGCTGCTGGCGGGCTACACCGAGAACCCTCAAGCGGGGCCCGGCCCATCTACCATCTCTCAGCACAGCACCTCGGTCGGCGTGCAGACCGTTATCGGCAACGTGCTCGCATACTCGCCGCGCGTCGCAGGTGCAGCGCGGGAATACCAGGCGGCCCAAGCCGACGAATACGCGGCCGAACGCGCCGAACGCGTCAAGGCGGCCGGGCTTTACTACGCGGCGCTGAAGGCGCGAGCGACCCTGAGCGCGCGCAGCGAGGGCCTGCGATTGGCGGCGGATGAAGAGCAGGCGGCCGCAAAGCGCTTCCAAGCCGGGGACGCTCCGCGCATCGACGTAGTGCGCGCCGCGGTCACGGTCGCGCGTGCGACGGCCGATGAAGCCACCGCCAAAGCAGCCGATGACAACGCGACCGATGCGTTACGGCTTGAGACCGGCGCAGGGGATTCGGCTTTCGCCCGAACGTCGGCGAAGGCCGACCAAGCTACAAGCGTAGGGGCACGGGCGTCCGGGCCGGCTGTCGGCGTGCCTGGGTCGACGGCATCGAACGCCGTGATGCCGGGCGACCAAAGCGACGTGGAATCGGCCGTCGCGCTGGCGCTTGAGCAGCGGCCCGAAATCGCGTCCGCTCAGCGCGGCGTGGGCGCAGCCGCCGCGATGGTCGCCGCGGCCAGGCGCGCTGCGGTCCCGGCGCTAGTGCTGGGCGCCGGCTATGCGCGCGGCGTTGACTCCGGTCAAAAGGTGGCCGGTCCGACGCTCAACGCTCAACTCGAATTGCCGCTGACCGCCGCCGCTTCGAGCGGCATCGCGGGTTCGCAGGCATCGCTAGCCGAGGCTCAAGCCAAGCTCGCCGGCCAGCGGCGCGACATCGCGGTGGAGGTTGGCGCGGCGGTACGCAATCTTGCGGCCGCCGGCAAAGCCGTGTCCGCCTCGACCAAAGCGCGGGAGCAAGCCCAAGCAGAGCTCGCCGCGACGCAGCTCGGCTACCGCAGCGGTGCCAGCTCCAGCCTTGAACGCGCGTCGGCGCAGGCGACGTATGCCGATGCCAGATTGAACGAGCTTGCAGCGATTTACGATCAGGCGCTCGCGCGCGCGGTCGTAGCCTTGGATACCGGACGATGAACGCAAACCGTCGTTGGTACGCTCTGGCCGCTGCGCTTTTCGCCTTGTTGCTCGCTGCGTACTGGTTGCGGCCCCGGCGCACCGACGTAACGGCGGCTCCTGCTCCGCCGGCCGTCAAGGTCACGACTGCCCGAGCGGGCCAGTTCGATGTTCGCGTGACCGCCGCAGGCCGAGTCGGTCCGCCGCCCGGTAGTCAGTCGGCCTTAGCCTTCGCCGTCGCGGGCAAGATCGACCATTTCGACGTGCGCGTCGGCGAGCGCGTGAGCGCGGGCCAGTCACTCGCCGAACTCGACACGTCTGGTTTGGCGCTTGCGGTCGAGCAAGCGCGCGGTGACGCGCGATCCGCGGCCGGCAGCTACGGCAGCGGCGCGATACCATCCGCCCAGCTGCAGACAGCGCGCGCGAAACTGCGCCTCGCACAAGCCGCGCTCGCGCGGCTCGAAAGCGGAACCCCCGGCTCTCAGAGCGATCGCATCGCTGCGGCTGCGGTATTGCGCCAGGCAGAGTTGAAGGTGCAAAGCGACGAGCGCGCTCTGCAGCGCGATCGATCGCTGTATGCGGCCGGCATCGTGGCGGCTAAGGATCTTCAGTCCGCCCAGTCGCAACTCGATGCCGACCGTGCCGATGCCGACGCGGCACGGGCCAAAGCGCAGGCAGCGTCGGCCGCAACCGGAGCGTCCGTCGCCCAGGCGCGTGCAGAGCTCGCCCAGGCGCGCTCCGACGTGCTAACGGCCCAAGCGCAAAGCAGCGTGTTGGGCGGTCAGGCGTCGCGGTCCCAGGCCAGTCTAGCCGACGCCCAGCGGAACTTGGAAAACGGCGTTCTGCGAGCGCCCGAAGCGGGCATCGTCGCCGCCATACTCAAGCATCCGGGCGAGACCGTCGATCCGACTGTACCGGTCGTCAAGATCGGCGCGCCGCAGGCCGATACGGCGACCTTGAGCGTAGGCGCCTCCGATGCGCGCCAGATGCACTTGGGTGACGCGGCCGAGATACGGGTGCAGCGTCTGGGGCGTCCATCCAGCGGTCGCGTGATCGCGATCGTACCGGCAGTCGATCCGACTACGCAACAGGCGACGGTTGAAGTGACGGGCGTTCCGCCAGGCGCGGTGGCAGGCGACGCGGTCGAAGCAAGCGTCACCGTATCGACCCGCCGCGGCATTCTGGTTCCCGCGTCTGCAGTCGTGCAGGATCCGCAAACAGCCAAGACGCTCGTCTTCGTGCGCCGACAGAACGGGTCTGACGTCGCGTTCTCGCCGCGCACGGTCACGGTCGGCGAAAACGATCAGAGTACCGCGCTTATCGTCGGCGGGCTGAAAGCCGGTGAAGCGGTAGCGGTTGAAGGCGCCTACGATCTGCTGGCGCCGGCCGCCGCCGGCGATTGAGGTCAACCCGCAGGCGGAGGCTATATCCGTGTGGGTTTAGGACGTTGCCAGCCGACGCCTTGGCGGCGGCAGCGGAAAAGCTGCCTGGATCTCCGCAACATCACCGGCGCTCAACATGAGGTCGCCCGCCGCCGCGTTTTCGGCCACATGATCCGCGCGCGCCGCCTTTGGAATCGCAAACGTCTGCGGCTCGCGCGTCAGAAATGCCAGCGCGGCTTGGCGAGCCGTCGCGCCATGGCGCTGACCGACCGACGTCAGCGTCCGTCCGGCCACCGAGGAGGCTGAGGGGAAATTGCTCTTGCCGAAAGGGCTATAGGCTACTATGGCGATGTCGTTGGCTCGACAGTATGGGGCGAGGCGATGCTCGATCCCGCGTTCCCCCAGATGGTATAAGACTTGATTGCAGGCAAGCGCATAGCGTCGCAGCGCCGAGCGGGCTTCGGCGAGCTCCTCGACGTCGAAGTTGCTCACCCCGAGCGCGCGTATCTTTCCGTCTCGCGCAAGCTGTTCCAAAGCACCCATCGTCTCGCCGAGCGGATGAGAACCCGGCCAATGCAGCAGGTATGCGTCGAGATAGTCAGTCTGGAGGCGGCGCAGCGAAGCATCGCAGGCGGAAATGGTGCCTTTGTACGTCGCGTGCGACGGCAGCACTTTGCTGACGATAAACAGCGATTCACGCGGCATACCTGCGATCGCTTCTCCGACGAGCGTCTCGACAGCCCCGTCGCCGTACATCTCTGCAGTATCGATGTGCACCATGCCCAGCTCGATGCCGCGGCGCAGCGCCTGCTTGGCGCTTGACGCCGCAGGATCGCGCAGCGGCAATTCCCAGGTTCCCTGACCGACGATCGGCACAGCGACGTCGAGCGGACCGAAGTTTGCACGGCGCATGGCGCAAAGCGTCTACGCCGTCGCGCGCGTGAAATCATACCGCTCGGCACAATAGCGCAACCCGCGCCAAGGCCGGCCGCCACGTGGGATTTTAGCGCCGCCTCGCTAAGCTGGCATTGTGTACGTCACTGCACGGGTCGATTACGCTTTGCGAGCGACCGTTGAGCTCGCGACCGCGGACCCGGATTTACTGACTGCCCAACGGGTCGCGACATCCCAATCGATCTCGCTCAAGCTGCTCGAAAACATCCTGTTGACTTTGAAGCACGCCGGCATCGTCCGCGCGCGGCGTGGCTACGACGGGGGCTACGGTCTGGCGCGACCCGCCAACAAGATCACGTTGGCCGACGTGATCCGTGCCGTTGAGGGGCCGCTTGCAAACGTCCGCGGCGCTCGGCCGGAAAGCGTCGCATACAAAGGCGTGGCGCGCCCGCTGCGCGATGTTTGGATCGCCTTACGGGTCAACATGCGTAACGTGCTCGAAACGACTACCATCGGGGACATCGTCGCCGACGATTTGCCCAAGACCGTGAAAAACCTGATCCTCAAACCCGAGGCGTGGTCGCCGCATTAAACGACCGGCGCATCACGGGCGCACGCCGCTAAGCGGCGAGGCAGCGAGCATCTGTCAACCTTGCCAGTAACGCTTTGGCCCCGTGTCCAAATGCACCCAGCCGCCGGGATAATAACCGATGCCGCCGCTGATCGGGCAAGCCCAGCCTACGTTAGCGAGATATGCCATATCGACTCCGGGCACGTGAAAGTCGACGGCCTTTCCGAACATGTGATAGGATTCTTTGGCTGCGCCTTCCGTGCGCGCGTTGGTCTGCGGGGTTCGGTAGCCGCTATGGACGACGATCGGCTGGCTCACTCCGCCGCGCGCTAGGTAGCGCTGCACCGACCACAGTGCTTCCAGCGTCGCGACGGCTATCTGCACGTCGCCTTCGCTGGGCGGTACGTGCTCGTCGCGCAAGATGGCGCACAGCGCGGCGTAGCCCGGCATGTATACGGCCTTTCCGTCCAGCGTAAACGGCGCGGCGATCCTTTCGCCGGTTCCCATGCGCTCCAGCCATAGCACATAGGCAGAAGAAGAGACAGCCGAGGCAGCGCTGAGGGCAGGCGCGGCGAGCAGCCCCAGCATGGAAAAACCGCCCATGAGAAATGCGGAGCGGCGGATCCCGGCGGAGCCGCTCGAAGACGAACCGGCGGGTGAAAAGCAGCACGCGGCCATCATCAATGTATCGGCATGGCGGGCGCGCGTGCCGGCGCTTCATATTGTGACCACTCGCACAGCGCCAGCCTCGGGCTAGTGCGCGGAACCCTCGATTGGCTGCGCCGCTTTGTGAATTGGACTCGCCGCTGTCCGAACGCAAACCGTCAGCGTGTCGCCGTCCAAGCGGCAGTCGACGCTGAAAGTGGCGTTCCTACGTCGGTCGCGCGGCCGCCGGCGTGCCCGCAGCATGGGCGCGCGACCCGTGGTTCTCTGCATACACTTTTGTGAACTCGGCCCCGAACAACAGGATCTGGGCCGCGTAGTAGATCCACAGCAGGATCACCACTAGTGAGCCCGCTGCCCCGTACGTGGAACCGACGGCGCTGTGGCCGAGGTACAGACCGATCAGAAAGACCCCCAGGGCGAACAGCAGCGACGTCACGCCGGCGCCGATCCACACGTCCTTCCAGCGAATATGCGTTTCGGGTAACACCTTGAAGATAAGCGCAAATAAGATTGCGATCACCAAGAAACTGATGACGAAGTCGACGAGCTTGATGACGACGGCGAGCCACGGCACGACGCCGGTTATCAAATGGCCGACCGCCGAAGCCGCCGCGCTGATAACCAGGGTGACGAGCAGCAAAAACCCGATTCCGAGCACCATGGCCAGCGAGGCAAACCGCGCTCGGATCAGCTCCATGACTTTGCCGCCGGTCTTCTGTTCGACATGCCAGACGGTGTTGAGCGAGTCCTGAAGTTGGCCGAAAACGCCCGACGCCGCCAGTAAAAAGATCAAAAAGCTAATGGAGCTGGCCACTAAGCCCTGCTTGGGCTTATACGCCGCTTCGATCATGCTCTTTATGGCCTGCGCCCCGGCCGGCCCGATCGAGCCCCGCAGCTGATCGATGATCTGATGCTTCACGTTTCCATGACCAAGGAAATGACCCGCGATCGCGATGAAAATGATGAGCAGTGGAGCGATCGAAAAGATCGTGTAGTAGGACAAAGCCGCGGCCATCCGGGTCGCTTTGTCCTGGCTAAAGCCGGCAAACGCTCCCTTGAAGAGTGCGAGCACGTTTTTGAGATTCATCCTGATGGATTCTTCCCGCCGCCGGGCGCCCTAAACGCGAAGGAGAAGAGATGGCAAAGATCCTGCCGCTCGCCGTCGTCGTCGCGTTTTTCTTGCTCAGCGCCATCAACTACGGCGAGTATCGAAGCCGGGTCGACGCCCTGAACGCACCGCCTAGATCAGACGCGGCAGCGCTGATGAGCGCGATCGCGCCCGGTTCGAAGACCGAATATCTCCGCGGCATCCGCAACACGTCCTTGGCGTACGAAGCTGTTTTGGTCATTGCGGCTTGCGCGACGCTGCTCGCAGGCCGCGCTCGCGCTCGAAGCTGACCATGGCCAGCTCAAACGCCCAACGCGGTCAGTCCGCAGCCCATGGTGCCGTCGCCGGGGTCGCCGTCGTCTTATTTTTTGCCGTCGTTCCGGCGTGTCAATTGGCGCTCGATCATGCCCGTGCCAAGGCGGCGATCGCCTCGGTCTTGGCGCGCCCGGAGATGCGGGCGATCGCCGCAACGGACCGTCAGCTCGCGTGTCGGGCGGATACCGACCAGGCCTTGAGCGCCACCCCGCAGGACCGCGGCGTGCAGTACGTCGCTTGCGTCAGCCCCGCGGAGGACAAGGTATGGTCGTTCGACGTGCGGACCGATAGCGGCAAGGTGTTTCCGACGCAGCAACTCGACAGCCGGCTGCTGGAGACAAAATTCAGGGCGCTGATGGCGCGCGAGCACAACGACAACCTCGCCTTGATCACGGACGTCAATTGGTCCAATGCGCCGCTGCGCAACGAGCTGCAGATCACCGTCGACAAGCAGCTGTGGGAAAAGGAAGACCCGGCGGCGCGCGCTGACTTGATCGACACGGCCAAAGGCTACATGCGCCGGATCCTGCTCGATGTCAACGCCGAGCAGCCGATCAGAGACGCGACCTATCGCATGGTCATCGTCGACCAAGACGGCGATCGGCTCGCCGAAGACTAAGGGCCGCCTTGTCGGCAATCGAAGGGCCGCCGCGTTGCTGCGCGTAACGACGTGAGTAGACGACCAATTGACTCATAGGAGGGCTATACGATGCCTCATGCTCTGCCTAACTTTCCGGCCGGCTTTATAGCCGCATACCTAGTCTTCATCCTCGTGGTCCTCGTCGTCTCGCTTATCGCAAACTGGAAAATCGCCGTCAAGAGCGGCTTCGGTGGTCCTTTGAGTCTGCTGATGCTGATTCCGTTGGTCAACATCGTCATCTTTTTGATGTTCGCTTTTACGGAATGGCCGATCGAGCGCGAACTGCGGGCGGCACGACGCCTCGACGCGCCGGCCCCCTAAACGCGCGGTCGGCGCTTTTAGCGCCCGTATTGCTGAATTACGCCAGGTCGACGCTGCTTGCGCGCGCCAGCGCCAGCAGTTCGCCGTAGGAGCCCGAGAACAGATCGGTGTCGACGCTGCCGGCGATGCCGTCTACGTTCCCGGTCGAGGCGAACTGCCAGAACGTAAACTTCGACCAACCGCCTGGAATGATCGGGTTGCCGGTCGTGTAGTGAGCGATCCACAACGGCAGATCGGACAGGCTCTTGGGATTGGCTAGCTGGTTGATCCAAAAGTCCGGCGACGTGTAGATGATCGGTCGGTGCCCGGTACGTTTTACCACCAGATCCGCGAACGTAGACAGGCCGGCTACGATTAGCGCCGGCTCCACGCGATCCCGCACCTCGACGTCTACCGCCGGCGGCAGAGCTTCGTCACCCAACTGCACTTGCGTTAAGAAGTGTTGGGCCTGGGCCGCGGCATCGCGATATGGGCGGAAGAAATGGTATGCTCCGCGCAGCATGCCGGCAGATTTTATCGCCGCCCAGTTTTCGGCAAAGCTGTTGTCGACCGTAAACTCCCCTTCCGTCGCTTTGGCAAACGCGAACGAATAGCCCGAAGCCTTCACCTTGGCCCAGTCTATTGCGCCTTGATATGCGGAAACATCGATCCCGCGCACTGCGGAACTTTGCATGGGGCGCTCCACTTAACCGCCGGCGTCGCGCTCTCCGTCCGAGGAAGCGCGGGCGCGCGCTACGGCGAATGCTTAGTCGATGCCTGCGACGTTGCGCGAGCCCGCGATCAGTACGCGCGGTGAATGGGAATGCACCGGCGTGTATCTCAATACCGCTACCTACGGGCTTCCGCCAACGTCGGCCCACGGCGCATTGCTGAGCGCTCTGGAGGATTGGCGCACGGGCCGCACGAGCGAAGATGCGTGGGAGGAGTGCACGGAACGAGCGCGGGCTGCTTTCGGCCGCCTAGTTAGCGTCGCGCCGGAGAACATCGCGATCGGAGCCACCGTCTCAGAACTCATCGGCCTGGTTGCGGCGTCGCTTCCCGACCGCTCAAGGGTGATCTTGGCCGACGGGGACTTCGCATCGACGGTTTTCCCATGGCTCGTGCACCGAGAGCGCGGCTTGCGCATCCGGTCGGTTCCGCTCGATCACTTGGCCGAGTCGCTGGACAGCGACACGGCGATGGTCGCATTCAGCCACGTCCAGCCGGCTTCCGGCGATGTCGCCGATCTGCCGGCGGTCCTGGCGGCCGCTAAGAGCTGCGGCACGCTGGTGTGCGTGGACGGGACGCAGGCCTGCGGTTGGCTGCCGACGGATGCCTCGGCGATCGACTTTTACGTCTGCCACGCCTACAAGTGGCTGATGTCGCCGCGCGGAGCCGCGTTCATGACGGTCTCACCGCAGCGGCTAGATCGTCTGCGACCGCTGCACGCCGGCTGGTACGCGACCGCAGATCCCAACAATAACCTCTTCGGGCTGTCACTGCGTCTTAGCCGGAACACCGGCCGCCGTTTGGACACTTCCCCGGCATGGTTTTCTTGGGTGGGGACGATCGCAGCGCTTGAGGTGGTCGAACGCATCGGAGTGCACACTATCCGCGAACATGACATGCGGCTGGCAAACCGCTTCGCGGCGGGCCTAGGTTTGCCGGCGGCCCGGTCGGCGATCGTCTTCGCCGATGTCGCGGACGCGTCGAACAAGCTGCACCGCGCAGGAGTTCGTGCTTCCGTTCGAGGCGGAAGAACGC